>NZ_CP012700.1:1316434-1629293 GCF_001307295.1 Sphingopyxis macrogoltabida
GGCAAGACGGTGTTCGTCGCCGACTGGAGCGGCGAAGCGCTGGCGATCGGGCCCAACGAATTGGGCGCGGGGCTGACGAAGTTCGAGAAGCGGTAAACCGATACCTCAATCCGTTCGTGTCGAGCGAAGTCGAGACACCCATCGGGATCGCGTAAGATCGAGGGGCATCTCGACTTCGCTCGATGCGAACGGAAAATAAAGGCTGTCTCTAAGCCTCGCCGCGCGTTTCGATCAGCGATGCGGCGAGCGCTTCGGCAGGGGTCTTGCCGCCCCACAGCACGAACTGGAACACCGGATAGAAGCGCTCGCACTCGTCGATCGCACTTTCGATCAGTGTCTCGGTCAGGTCGAGCGGCAGCGCGGCGTCGCTGCCGACGAGCATGCCGTGGCGGAACAGGATCGTACCGCTGTTCGACCACAGTTCGAAATGGCCAAGCCATAGCTGTTCGTTGATCATCGCGAGCGCTTCGTGCGCGACGGCACGCTTGTCCTCGACGACGCGGATATCGGGGAAGGCGAGAAGCTGGATGACGCCGTCGTCGGCACGCCACACCGCGCGCAGCTCATAGGCCGTCCAGCTACCCTGCGCCGTCGCGACGATCTCGTCCTCGCCGACCATTTCGTGCGGCCAGTCGTGCGCGGCGAAATAGGATGCCAGCATCTCCATCGGTGCCGCTTCCTGGCCGTCGTCATCGTCGTAAATATCGTCGCTCATCCCTGCGCCTTAGACGGAAAACGGCGGAGACGCGAGTCCGCGTCCCCACCGGATTGGGGGTAACATCTTTGGGTATCGACGTTGGTGGCGCGTCAGGCCTTGGGCTTGCGCGCTGCCGGTTTGGCGGCCGGCTTTGCCGCTTTCGGAGCGGCAGCGGGCTTCGCGGCGGCTTTTGGCGCTGCCGCAGGCTTCGATGCGCCTTCCAGCTTGTCGAGCCGCGCCTTCAGCGCTTCGGCTTCGGCACGGGCTTTCGCGGCCATTTCCTTCACCGCCTCGAATTCCTCGCGGCTGACGAAGTCCATGCGGCCGACAAATTCCTTCGCGCGTTCGCGCATCGCGGACTCTGCCTCGCGGCCGGCGCCGGCGACGGTTCCGGCGATGCCGTTCACCATCTTGGCGAGATCGTCGAAAAAGCGGTTTTCGCTCTGCATTTCAAATTCCTTCGTCGGGGAATGCCCCTTGCCGGCCTATATCTGGGTGCTCGCGGCGCGCGGGACAAGGGTCTCGGCGTCCGGATTGCGCTGGTCGATCTGGAAATTGAGGATCGCCGCGAAGCAAAGCCACGCCATATAGGGGACGAGCAGCCATGCTGCCGCCTTGCGGATCGGCGCGAAGGCGAAGGCGGTCGCGATCGTCACCATCAGGATGAAGATGATCAGGTACAGCGCGGTGGTCACCTGATGGGCGCCGAAGAAGAGCGGCGACCAGGCGAAGTTGGCGACGAGTTGGACGAAGAAGAGGATGAGCGCAAACCCGCGTCCCTTCGCGCCGCGCGCGTGCAGCACCATCGCGAGCGACAGGCCGAGGCAGATATAGAGGATCGGCCAGACAGTCGCGAAAACCCAGCCCTCTGGGGTGATCGGCGGCAGGTCGAGGGCGTCGAACCAGCGGTTGCCATAGCCGCTGTTCGAGAGCAGCCCCGACAGGCTGCCGATCAGCACGATCGCGGGCACGGTGACGAGCGCCCAGCGCAGATAGGACAGGCGCAGCTGCCCCGCAGTGGCGATTTCACTCATCGACGCGACCCCACCAATTTCTTGATTCCCAACGGATGAGGTGTCGCGGCTGGCGTGCCCAGCGTCAAGCCGCAGATTTTGTGGCCGCAATCAGGAATTCGACATTGCCCTCGGGTCCGGTGATCGGGCTTTCAACCAGATCGGCGACGCGCCAGCCTTCGCTTTCGAGCCAGCCGCGGACTGCAGCGCAGACGCGGGCATGGACGGCGGCATCGCGCACGACGCCCTTTTTGCCGACCTCGTGGCGTTCGGCCTCGAACTGCGGTTTGATCAGCGCGACGAGGCGGGCGCGGTCTTTCGCGAAGGACATCGGCACCGGAAGCACTTTCGACAGGGCGATGAAGCTGGCGTCGCAGACGATCAGGTCGACGGGTTCGGGGATATGCGCGGGCGTCAGGATGCGCGCGCTCGTTTGTTCGTGGACGACGACGCGCTCGTCCTGCCGCAATTTCCACGCGAGCTGGTTGGTACCCGAATCGACGGCATAGACGCGCGCCGCGCCGCGGCCGAGCAGCACGTCGGTAAAGCCGCCGGTCGACGATCCGACGTCGATCGCGATCGCGCCGGTTACGTCCCAGTTGAGGTGGCTCAGCGCATGGTCGAGCTTGATCCCGCCGCGCGACACCCACGGATGGTCGCGGCCCTTGACGCTGATCTCGGCATCATCGGCGACCTGTTGCCCCGCCTTGTCGATCTTGCGGTCGCCGACGAAGGCGAGCCCGGCGAGAATTAGTGCCTGCGCGCGCGTCCGGCTTTCGGCGAGGCCGCGGTCGACGAGCAACTGGTCGGCGCGCTGTTTCGCCATCAGCCGCCAGCCTTGTCGGTGAGCAGGCCGGGGGTGAGGATCTGCGGCAGAATTTCGGGTTTCGCCGCGCCGGGCGCGTACCAGAGATAGAGCGGCACGCTGTTGCGGCCGTGCTCGGCAAGCGTGCGGGTGATGACGGGATCGCCGTTCGTCCAGTCGCCGACGAGCGTGACGACGCCCTTGTCCTTGAAGACGTCCTGCACGGCCTCGCGGTTGATCGCGCCCGCCTCGTTCGCCTTGCACGACAGGCACCAGTCGGCGGTGAAATAGACGAAGACGGGTTTGCCGGTGGCTCGCGCCTTGGCGAGTGCGGCGGGGGAGAAGCTATTTGCCGAGGCCGCAGTTTGCGCGCCGCGATCCTGCCATCCGCCATCGATTTGCCGCCACAGCAGCACCGCGAGCGCGAGCGCGGTCAGCGCCATCGGCACCGCCATCCATTTGCGGAAACGGGCCATCCACGGACCGGGCTTGGGGAGGCGGTTGCGGAGTGCCGGGACGAAGCCGATGGCGAGGAAGGGGAGGGCAATGCCGAAACCGAGGCCGCCGAAGATCGGTAGCGCGGCCCATGCCGGCAGGACGAGCGTCGCGCCGAGTGCGGCGCCGAGCAACGGCCCGCTGCATGGGGTCGCGACAAAGGCGGCGAGGGCGCCGGTCCAGAAGCCGCCCGCCGCGCCGCCCTGCTCCACAAGCTTTTGACCGCCGCCGAACGACGGCAGCTCATAAACTCCGGCGAGATTGAGCGTGATAGCTATGGCCAGCAATAGCAGCACGAACACGCTGAGCGGATGCTGGAGCTGGAATGCCCAGCCGACCTGCTCGCCGGCGGCGCGCAGTCCGAGCAGGATGGCGCCGAGCAACAGCGCGGTGAGGGCGGCGCCTGCGGTATAGGCCAGCGCCTCCACCTTTGCCGCGCGCGCGTCGCCGCCCGAGCGCGCGAGGCTGAGCGCCTTGAGGCTGAGGATCGGGAAGACGCAGGGCATCAGGTTGAGGATCAACCCGCCGACGATCGCGCCGCCGAGCGCGGTCCAGAACAGTCCCATGTCGACCTCGTCCGACAGCCCGGCAATGGCTTCTCCGGCGGCGGGGACGGTGCCCGGTTCGAGTTCCAGCGACAGCCCGCGCCCGCTGCCAAGCTTTAGCAGCGCTGTGACCGGTCCGCCCGCCTCGCCCTTGGTGCGTGTTTCGACGATGATCTGGTCGCCGTTGCGGCTGAAATTTTGCGGGGCCGCATAGTCGACCAGATTGCGTGTCTCGACGAACAGATGCGGCGCGTCGATCGCCGTACTCGCGGGTAGGGGGATGGCAAAGCGCAGGGTGTCGCCGCGGCGTTCCCAGGTGCCATGGCGGTCGAGCGGCTGCGGGAGCAGCGCGCGCCATGCGTCGAAGCGCTCACGGTCGGAGGCAGCAACCTTGCCGTCGCCGGCCTTCAACGCGGCCGAGATCACCGCCTTTTCGGGGACGCACACCTTGTCGGTGCAGGCGAGCCAGTTGGCGATGCCCGACAGGGTAAGGTCGGTGCCGGGCGCGATGCTTTTGTCGATGTGCACGTCGGCGAGCAGCGCATAGGGGTGCTCGTAGACATGGTTCATCATGCCGAAGAGGATCAGCGCGTCGGGGACCGGATAGCGAAACGGTTCGACGGTGACGCCTTCAGGCGCATTCCATTCGACCTGCAGACCGAAACCGGCGTCGCCGCCGTTCGACCAATAGCCGTGCCAGGTCTTTTCGGGGACCATGGTCAGCGCCAGCGTCGTCGTACCGCCGGGGGCCGGCGCCGCCGATTCGGCCACCAGCTTTGGCGTGATATGCGTCGAGCGGGCGGCGGCGGGCGTAAATGCAAGCGCGGCAAGCGCCAGCAGCGCGAGCGCGCCGCGCCACGTCCTTGTCACAAATCCGTCTTGCCCGCGTTCCATGCTCAACCCGCGCCTGCCCGTAGTTCGAGGCTTGCCATATAGGCGGCTTTCGTCGAGAGGACAGCCCGCGCTGACACCCCGCAAATGGAGAAGCCGTCCGTGAAGCTCAAATATCTGACGACTGCGCTGGCAGCCGTGCTCTGTGTCGCGGGTCCCGGCACAGGCCTGGCGCAGGATGCAGCGCCGCCGGCGCAGAAGGTCACCGCAGCGACGCCGCCTCCCAAGTTAATAGTGATGATCTCGGTCGACCAGTTTTCGGCCGACCTGTTCGCGCAATATCGTGGCCATTTCACGGGCGGCCTGGCGCGGCTTGCGTCGGGCGTCGTCTTCCCGTCGGGCTATCAGGCGCACGGCGCGACCGAGACATGTCCCGGCCATTCGACGATCCTGACCGGCAACCATCCGGCGCACACCGGGATCATCGCGAACAATTATTTCGACCTGTCGGCGGCGCGCGAGGACAAGCGACTCTATTGCGCCGAGGACGAAAAGGTGCCGGGCACCAGTTCGGGCAGCGGCAAATATGCGCCGTCGGTCGATCATTTGCTCGTGCCGACGCTCGGCGATCTGATGAAGGCGCGTGATCCGAACGCGCAGGTGGTGTCGGTCGCCGGCAAGGATCGCGCCGCGATCATGATGGGCGGACGCAAGGCGGACGAGCTGCTTTGGCTCGCGCCGACGGGGCTCACCAGCTATCGCGGAACGCCGCTGTCGCCGACCGCGACGCAGGCGGGCGCGGCGATCGCCGCCGCGATCGCCCAGCCGCGCCAAGGCTTGCCGCTTCCCGCCGATTGTTCGGGTCAGGACGTAGCGATCCCGGTCGGTGACCGGGTCGTCGGCAACGGCCGCCTCGCCCGCGATGGCGGCGACTTCCGCCGCTTCATGGCGTCGCCCGAGGCCGATGGCGCCGTCCTTGCCGCCGGGGCAGCACTCCGTCAGGCGCGCAAGCTGGGCGAGGGAAGCACGACCGACCTCCTTATCCTCGGCCTGTCCGCGACCGACTATGTTGGCCATGGCTTCGGGACCGAGGGCACTGAAATGTGCCTGCAGATCATGGGCCTCGACCGCGAACTCGGCGATTTCTTTGCGCGGCTCGATGCGACGGGGATCGACTATGCCGTGGCGCTGACCGCAGATCATGGCGGGCACGATATTCCCGAGCGCAATCGCCAGAACGGCTGGCCCGCCGCCACGCGGGTCGATACCGCGATCAATCCCGATGCGATCGCCAAGGCGGTCGCCGAGAAGCTCGGGCTGCCAGAGCCGCTGCTCTACAGCGACGGACCGTTCGGCGACATGTATCTGGCGAAAATGCTGACCGTGGCGCAGCGCAAGGCGGCAATGGCCGAATTCATCGCGCGCTTCCGGGCCTTTCCGCAGGTCGAGGCGGTGGTGACGGGCGAGGAGCTTGCGGCACGGCCGATCTCGAAAGAAGCACCCGATAGCTGGAGCATGCTGGACAAGCTGCGCGCCTCCTATAATGCGCAGCGGTCGGGCGACTTCATCGTCGTGCTGAAGTCGCGCGTCACGCCGATCGCCGATATGAGCCGCGGTTATGTTGCGACGCACGGCTCGGTATGGGATTATGACCGGCGGGTGCCGATGCTGTTCTGGCGCAAGGGCCTTGCCGGTTTCGAGCAGAGCAACGCGGTGATGACGGTCGATATCCTGCCGACGCTGGCATCGCTGATCGGCCTGACGGTCGACGCGAGCAAGATCGATGGGCGCTGCCTCGACCTGATTTCGGGCCCCGAAAGCAGTTGCCGGTAGAGAAACATAAAAGAAAACGGACAAGAAGACAGGGACCATGACGAAAACATTGGGGAAATTTGCGGGGCGCATGCTGCTGGTCGGCTGCGGGAATATGGCGGGGGCCATGCTCGACCGCTGGCTCGCGGCGGGGCTCGATCCGGCGCAGGTCGCGATCGTCGATCCGTTTGCGGCGCCGCGCGAGGGAATCGCGCATTTCGCCTCGCTCGCCGACTGGTCGGCCGCCGAGGGTGCCGCCGAATGGGTGATGCTGGGCATGAAGCCGCAGCAGCTCGGCGAAGTGGCGGGCGATCTCGCGCCGGTCGTGCAGGGCGATACGCACCTGCTCTCGATCCTCGCTGGCGTCTCGCTTGCCGATCTGGCCGCGCGCTTTCCCGCCGCGAAGGCGCAGGTGCGCATCCTGCCCAACCTTGCCGCGCGCATCGGCGCGGGCGTGTCGGCGGTCGCCAGCCTGGGCGAGATCGACGAGGCGGCCGTCACATCGCTTCTCAAGCCGCTGGGCACGGTTGTCGCGCTTGCCGACGATTCGACGATGGACCTCGTCACGGCCTTTACCGGCAGCGGTCCTGCCTTCGTGTTTCGCCTGATCGAATCCTATGCCGCCGCGGGCGAGCGGCTGGGCCTGTCGGCCGACGATTCGCTGCGACTGGCGATCGCGACCTTCGGCGGCGCGACCGCGCTGCTCGAAAGCAGCGGTGAGAAGCCGGGCGCGCTCGCGGCGCAGGTCGCGAGCAAGGGCGGCACGACGCAGGCCGGGCTCGACGTGCTCGATGAGGGTGGGCAGCTTGTCGCGTTGATGACCAATGTGCTGCGCGCAGCGCGCGATCGCGGCCGCGAACTCGCCGACATCGCGCGCGGCGACGGCTGACCCTAACCGGGCTCCCGCCCCAGCGCCGCGATCCGGCTACGCTCGCGCGCCGGAACCAGCGCTTCGCTGACCTGCCAGAAGCCGGTCACGGCGGCCTGTCCGGCGTGGGTGTAGGCGCGGCTCATCGCGTCGCGAAGTAACACGAAGACCGATTTTTCGAGCGCGCGGCCTGCTTCGGTCAGGCGCAGTTCCTTTTGCCGTCGGTCGCGGTTGCCCGGACGCGTGACCAGCATCTCGCGCGCTTCGAGTTCCTTGACCACCCGGCCGAGCGACTGCTTGGTGATGCCGAGCAGGGTCAGAAGGTCGGTAATCGTCAGTCCCGGTTGGCGCGCGATGAAATAAAGCGCCCGGTAATGCGCCCGTCCAAGCTCGTTTTCGGCAAGGCGCGCGTCGATCGCGCGCCACAGCGCACCATGGGCGAAAAACAGATATTCGATACCCCGGCGCACCTCCTCCTCGCGCAAGAAAAGGGCAGAGGCGGCAGGAACTTGTGAAAGAAAATTTTCATCCGGCATAGTCGCTACCGTTGCGCGCGAGGCCGTGCTTTGGCAAGAGGCGCGCACCATTCAACCCCAGCCAACAGGTATTTACGCCATGCTCGCTCCCGCCTTCAACCGTCTGCCGCATCCCAACCCGACTGCGGACGATGTACGCGCGGCGGCGATCGCGGACCCGGCGTTCGGGCGCGTTTTCACCGATCACATGGTCTCAATCCGCTATTCGGACGACAAGGGCTGGCACGATGCGCAGGTGATGCCGCGCGGACCGCTGGCGATCGATCCCGCGACCGCGGTGCTCCATTATGCGCAGGAAATCTTTGAAGGGCTGAAGGCCTATCGGCTCGAAGACGGCTCGATGGCGCTGTTCCGCCCCGGAGCCAATGCCGCGCGTTTCAACGCCAGCGCGCGCCGGATGGCGATGGCCGAACTGCCCGAGGAGATGTTCATCGCCGCGGTAAAGGAAGCCGTCGCCGCCGACGCACACTGGTTCCCGCCGGTCGACGGCGGCGCGCTGTACCTGCGCCCCTTCATGTTCGCGAGCGAGGTGTTCCTCGGCGTCAAGCCGGCGTCGGAATATCAGTTCCTCGTCATCACCTCGCCGGTCGGCAATTATTTCAAGTCGGGGGCGCCGGCGATCTCGCTGTGGGTGTCGGAAGATTATACGCGCGCCGCCCCGGGCGGCACCGGCGCCGCGAAATGCGGCGGCAACTATGCCTCCAGCCTCATCGCGCAGCGCGAGGCGATCGCCAAGGGGCACGACCAGGTCGTTTTCCTCGACGCCGCCGAGCATCGCTGGATCGAGGAACTGGGTGGCATGAACATGTTCTTCGTCTTCGACGACGGCAGCATCGTGACGCCGCCGCTGACGGGTACGATCCTGCCCGGCATCACCCGCGACGCGATCATCACGCTGGCCCGCGATGCCGGCCTGACGGTGCGCGAAGAGCCCTATGCGATCGACCAGTGGCAGGCCGATGCGGAAAGCGGCCGCCTGACCGAAAGCTTTGCCTGCGGCACCGCGGCGGTGGTGACGCCGGTCGGCAAGGTGACGCGCGGCGAGACGAGCTTCACGATCGGCGCCGGCGGTCCGGGACAGGTTACCGAGATGCTCAAGAGCAAGCTCGTCGACATCCAGCGCGGCCGCGCCGAAGACCCGCACGGCTGGGTCACGCGGCTCTGACCCTTCGCTTGCCAAGCAGCCGTCAGGCGCTATAGACGCGCTCGCACCGGCCCGTTGGGGCGTCGCCAAGTGGTAAGGCAGCGGCTTTTGATGCCGCCATTCGCAGGTTCGAATCCTGCCGCCCCAGCCAGCCGGAACCTAGGAACCGGGCTCTGAATCCTTAAAATTCGGAGCCCGCGCAGCAACTTAGCACAAGATGGACAATCGGCGCCTCCGCGCCTCAGTTAGACTCGGTCCGCCTCGGATAGACCGGGTTTGACGGCTCTGTTGTCACGATTCTTGTCATGATTTGATTTGCGCCGGGAGCCGACGGAGTTCGGCATGGCAAAGACGATTGCATTCACGCCTGCGACGCTGGACGCGTTGAAAAATGGGCATTTATCAGATCCACTGACGCCCGGATTGATGATCGAGGTCTTGGAAGGCGGCAAGAAACGCTGGCGTTTTCGGCGCAAGATTGCCGGAAAACTTGTCATTATTTCGGTCTTCGGGGGTCGATATCCGGCGACGTCGATCGCTACGGCGCGGGAGTGGGCACGCCCGCTCAACGAGCAGGTGGAAGCCGGAATCGATCCTCGGGAGGCGCGCCGCGAGGCGGAGAAGCGGTCCGGAATGACGGTTGCCAAGGCACATGCCCTCTACATGATAGCGGTGGATGAAGGGCGATCTTCGCGCGCAAGGCGGCCGAACAAGCCGCGGACTATCAAGGACAAGCGCAAGATTTTCGCGTGCGACATCGAGCCGAAGCTCGGCAAGCGCTGCATCTACGACGTGACAGAGCGCGATCTCATCAAGCTCGTTCAGGCGAAAGGCAAGACTGCCAAGGTGCGCGCGAACCGCCTCGCGGCTGAACTGAAAGTGTTCTTCGGGTGGGCCGCTTCACTTCGAGGTCTGGAGGTCGGGCTTGAAAGCGATCCCTCGAAGCGGCTCAACGATCTTCGCTTTCCGGAGAAGTCTCGCACCAGGAAACTCAGTCTTTTGGAGATCGAGTGGTTTCTGAAAGCCTTGGTCGACGAAAAGCGGGAGTTCCAAAGAGGAATGCTGCTCTGGCTGCTGACTGCGGCGCGCATATCGGAGGTCGGCGGTGCGCGCTCGGACGAGGTCGTCGCGGGGGTCTGGACGATTCCGGTGTCGCGCTCCAAAAACTCTTCTGCCCACACAATCGCGCTCGGACCTTGGGGACGCTCGCTCATCGCGAGCGACGACGAGTGGGTCTTTCCCGCGCCGCGCAAGGGTGGGCCGCGAAACGAAAGCATCTGGTACAAGGCGCGCGACCGGGTGCTTGCGCGGATGGCGGTCATCGCCGGTCATCCTGTCGAACGCTTTACCCCGCATGACCTGCGGCGGACTGTCCGCAGCAATACAAAACGTCTCAAGGTCGATTTCGAGACGGCGGAAGCCATGTTGAATCATCTGCGTTCCGGAATGGAGCGCATCTACGATGGCTATGAGTATGAAGAAGAAAAGGCGGCTTGGTTTCTCAAATGGGAGCAGGAGATTGTGAGCATCGCGAAGCGGATCGGCGTTGCGGCGCAGCTTGGTGTTCCTGATGCTGTTGCGCCAAAGCCGGCGAGCTATTCCGTGCGGTTCAACCTACCAGAGAGCGCGCGAATCCAGCCACGCCTCGACATCGGACAACCGGAAGCGGGGGCAGTTCCGATGTTTGCTCCGTCCGCTACCAAGTTCATACTCTCTGGGGAATCCGTCCGGTCGTTGTTTCCGCAATCGGTCGATCTGGCGCCGCGAAAGCCGAGCCTTCAGAGCGAATTCATCCGCCGTAAGTAGGTCTGAGCCGTATGATGCGGTCACCTTGCTACTCGATAGAGCCTAAATCTTGAGGCGACATGGGAAGCGGGACGCGCCTTACAATCCGCCCTGCCCATCCATCTTGCAGGAGCGCAGACACGCGTTGAATCGGCTCTCTATGGGCAGGTCAAAGCTGGCCGCTTCGCGCCCGATGTCGGCCGTTCCGACCTCGATTGCCTGACGCCCGAAAGCAGCCTTCCATCCAGATGTAGGTGTCCGGATTGACGTGCTCCCCTGATTGTTACCAGTCAGAGGTAGAGTCCGGCTCCTTCATGATGGTTGATTGATGGGATGGCGGCGATCTCGGCGGGTGTTTGCCCGCCCAGTTTCGAGTGCGGCCTGACGTGATTATAATCGTATCGCCAAGCCATGAGCACGAAGCGGGCATGCGCCAGCGACGTGAACAGGGTCTCGTTGAGGCATTCGTCACGCAGGCGTCCGTTGAAGCTTTCAACGAAGCCGTTCTGCATCGGCTTCCCCGGCGCGATATAATGCCATTCGACCTGACGCTCCTGCGACCAGCGCAGGATCGCCGACGAGGTCAGTTCGGTGCCGTTGTCGCTGACGACCATGTGAGGCTTCCCCTGCAGGCCGATCAGCGTCGTCAGTTCCCGGGCAACGCGGATGCCCGACAGCGACGTATCGGCCACCAGCGCCAGACACTCCCGCGTAAAGTCATCGACGATGCACAGGATGCGGAACCGCCGACCGCACACCAGGCTGTCCGATACGAAGTCGAGCGACCAGCGCTGGTTCGGACCCTGCGGCAGTGCCATCGGCGCCCGCGTGCCCAAGGCCCGCTTGCGGCCACCACGGCGGCGGACCCGCAGTCCCTCTTCGCGATAGATACGCAGCAGCTTCTTGTGGTTCGGGCGCATGCCCTCCCGCGCCAGAAGATACCCCAGACGACGATAGCCGAACCGGCGGCGCTCGGCCGCCAGCTCGCGCAGGCGTTGCCGCAGAGCACCGTCATCCGGCCTCGTCGGCTCATATCTGATCACCCGGCGGCTCACGCCGACCAGGCTGCACGCCCGACGCTCGCTCAGCCCGTGATGGTCACGAGCATATGCGACGGCTTCCCGCTTGGCGCCGGGCGTCACCATTTTTTTGATGTCAGATCCTTCAGCACCGCATTGTCCAGCATCGCCTCGGCCAGAAGCTTCTTCAGCTTCGCATTCTCGTCCTCAAGCGCCCGAAGCCGCCGCGCCTCCGACACGTCCAGACCCCCGAACTTGGCCTTATACTTGTAGAAGGTCGCCGAGCTGATCCCGTGCCGGCGGCATACATCCGCCGTCGGCATCCCCGCCTCATGCTCCTTCAATATCGCGATGATCTGCTCTTCGCTGAACCTGCTTCGCTTCATTACGTCCGACTCCTTCGCGTCGGACTCTACTCAAAATCGGTCACATTTCAGGGGAGCACGTCAACCCCCACGACGTGAAGCGGATCGTGCGAGCCTTCAATCGTGGCGTGATCGATGCCGTCCGCGATCCGGAGGCGGCTGTGGCAGCGGCGATGCGCCGCGATTCGAGTCTGCGCCGCGAAGTGGAGTTATCGCGCCTTACCGAAACGCTGCGCCACGAAATGAACCATGCCGAACGCGCTGCGCTGGGTATCGGCGACGCCAGCGACGCGCGCCTGTCGCGTGCGATCGCCGCGATGGTCGAAACCAAATCTCTCCCGCGAACCCCGGCAACGCGCAGTATCTTCACCCGCGCATTCCTGCCGCCCAAGAATGCGCGGTTAAGTTAGGAGGGTCAGCGAGCGGCCACTCTATGACGCATGTAGACGATGGATCGGCCGGAAGCCGCTTAGAGGGCGCTCCGTGAAAATCATGCTGCTGGGCCCCATTGAACGCGGGCCGATCTAGCTTGCATTCGTGCCATCGCCATCGCCGATGACGCATGCTCGACGTCGATCCGATAGTTGTCGCATAGCAGAACTCGGCGTGGCCGCGTGCGCCGAGGTATAACGCGACGCCGGATCCGACGGCGATGTACGGGGCGGACCGCCTGGCTCGCAGCATCATCGCCGCCCGACCGGGCATGGCGGGTCGAAGCGGCCGATCGGTCTCTTTCGACAAGATTTGCACGACCGGCGCTGTATCGGACGCCCGCGCGGAACCCGATCGGAACCGGCACGGAAAGGGCGGCGGCTGGGACCAGCAACCGCCGCCCTGATCGCTGCCGCCCGTGGGGGTTAGGAGACTTTGCGGCATCGATGTTCCGATGCGGAGAGGATCGTCCGATATAGTTAACGAAATATTGATTTCAGGGCCGCTTTGCGACGAGTTGCCGCGCGGGGCGCTATGAAGACAACAACCGATCGGGAAATTGCTCGCGATAATGCTGTATGCGCGTCGTGCGCAGGCCGGGTACGCCGATCCGGTCGAACAGACGCTGCCAATTCGCGAGTTCCTCCCGGCTCATTCGATAACGGGCGCACGCTTCTTCGGAGGTAATCAACCCGCCTTCGATGGCGGCGACGACCTGTGCCTTGCGCCGGCTGACCCAGCGCGTCGTTTCCGGCGGTGGAAGATTATCCAATGTCAATTCTTCGCCGTGCGGGCCGATCACCGCCGCCGGCCGTATTTTCTGGTTTTCGAGCACTTCGATTCTCCGTCGCGCGGCTTCTGCCGCAGTGTGCCCCCCGGCTCTGTGCAACGGAAAATCACTCGCGAAATCGCGTAAACAAAGCTTCGGCAAACATTGTTAATTGCGACGAACCGTTAGGCGCTTTTGCCCGGCGTCACCTCCCGCCCGCCACGTCGATGCCGCCCGACATCCCACCCGGCGGTCATCGCTTTCAGCGCACAAACTGCTCAGGCAAAACCACGAACACTCTCAAATTCTGATAGGGTAGCCGCTGTCGGCCAACTCCCGCGGTGCGCGGCTTGGCGCAACTTCCAATACCCGCAATTGGTCGATTGCGCCTCATCCGACAGATCGCCTATGGCCACTGGCAGCGAACGAAAAGGGGAAACAATGGCCGCGTCATTTTCAGTGGACGAGCGACGCGAGCATTTTGCTTATTGCGTCCAACTGTTTGGCGGCACCACGGCATTCTCGCGGCGCCTTGGCATAGACGAGCGGGCCGTCCGCCGTTTCATTAATGGCGAGCGGCCTCTCGGTGATGGGCTTTTGGAAGACACCGTAAAGGCACTGCGCCTGCTCATTGCTGAAGCAACCACGGCCGAAGCTCAGATCGCGACCACATTGCGCTTTCCGCCCACCGATCCATCGTAGCGGCTCGGCGACGGCGACGTCCGCTTCCGAAATTTCCTGCCTGAAACTTGCCTGACTGCAACCGGCCAGCGTTTCACTCCTCGCGGAAAAATTCGACGTGGAAGCGAACTGATCCGACGGGTTCGACGCAATGAATAATTGTCGGCTCGACAATGCCAGCGTCACCGCCGGCGGACAGGATCGATACCCGACGCGGCCGGCGCGGGTCGCTCACTATATAGCGCAGTAGGCCTTCCTCGACGCGGATCAGGCCCCAAGTGCCGGCTTTCGTCGCATGATCCCCGAGCAGGCCCGCGGGAATGGTCGCTTCGGTAAAGCTTGGGGTGCGTTTATAGGGCTTGACGTCGCGCGGCAGTTCCGTGGTCATGACGTCGCCGATCGCTCGCGGTGAAATTGGACCCCGAGTTGCAGGCTTTCGGCGATGCGATCTGCCTTGACCTGGAGCGTTGCAGCGACATCGGGGGCGAGCAGCTCGTCGGTTGTACGCCGCCAGATACTCAGCCAGCGCTCGAAATTCTGCGATGTCATGTGCTCTGCGTGCCGGACATGCGCGACCATCGGCTGTCCCTTGTAGCGCCCGCTCGTGAACATGATCGAATGCCAGAAATCCTGAAGCTTGCGAAGATGATCAGGCCAGTCCGTGATGGCTCCGTCGAAAATCGGACCCAAGATCGTATCGGCGCGCACCCGACTATAGAATTCCGGAATGAGGTGATTAATATCCTGTTCCGAGAGCTTTTCATCCGACATCAAAGTTCTCCTATGCGGCAGCGGTATCTTCATATGCCTGCGCCTCCGCCGCTATGAGAATGTCGGCGAGCATCCAATAGGCTTCGCCCCACGCCGCCAGGACTTCGTCGGTCGCCACCTCGTCACCCAGCACCTCGCGGATAGCAGGGAGAAGCGCCTCGGCGACATGGGGATAATGATCCGGTTTGACCCCGGTTTCTAGGTGACGCGCCACCATGCGCGAGACGGCGGGACCAAGATTGGGCAGCTTGTCGATGTTGCGCGCATAAGCAATGATCGCTCCGGCCAGCCGCTTGGGCTGCTCGCCGCTGTCCTGGGCGGCGCGATCGAACATTGCTTCAATGTCGCGGTTTTGGAACAGGCGGGCGTACATCGCCGTCGTGATTGCAAGCCCGTGCTTTTCCAGCGCCGGGGCCGTCGATTTGACGATGACCATGGCTTCGGCGGATGCAGTGCGCATTGTGTAATCCTTTTTTGGGGAGGCGAGGGAGCGGCCGGTCAGGCAATTTGTCGGTCCGCGAATATATCGGTCAGGGCTTCCGTGAGTTCGTCACCGGTCAGCGGTTTGTCGATCAGTCGGCAACCAAGCGCGGCCGCTGATGCCCGCAAGGCGCGGTCGGGATGGGTCACGAGCAGGAGGGCCGGCGACAGGTTTCCCAACGCCCGCTGGCTTGCGAGCCAGGCGAGGCCGTCGCCCTGGAAGTCCTGGTCGATTATGAGGCAAGCCTCGCTTGCGGGTTCCTTGGCCTCCTGCGAGAGCGTGAAGCCGTCGAGCGTCAGCGCGAACCGGAGCGAGGAGAGAAGGGCAGGATCGCTCCCAAAGAGTGCGATGGTGCGATCCATGATCCTTCTCCTTCCTCCGCGAGCCGTCAGGCGGCCGTCTTCCAATGCGGCTCGAGCGTGATGTGCGGCGGGCATTCGGCGACGGGACCGACGGGCAAGCCGGCGAGTTCGTTAGCGAAGCCATGGTTCACGTCGCGGTGGTGCGCTTCGTCCGCCCGCACGACCAGAACGACATCGCGCAAGGTCGCATTGAACGGCAGTCCCCAATAATCGCGCGCGATTTTCGGCGCCGGCACATTCATGCTGCGGCCTTCGTCGATCTCGGCGAGATAATGCGTATAGCTGATCACCGCCTCTTCCTCGAAATAGCCGACGACGCGGTGTGCGGTCTTCGAGCTGACGAGATACAGCGCGAAGAAGCACAGATAAAATACCCACTGGACGCCGATAATCACGGCCCGTTCGAAGAGCGTCGGCTTCGAAATCTCGATAAAGGTCATCAGGTGCATGCGCTCATTCTCGGCTTCGTCCATGAGCGTCTTGATCCAGCCCCTGTCGTCGCACATGCGCCGGAGGCAAGCGAGATGGTTGATTGTCGCGCCGACCATTCCCGGGACGGCCGCCACCGTCTCCAGCACCACTGCGCGATGCCCATAGCGTTCGGCAAAGAAGGTATCGGCGCACCACCTCAGAACTTTGGTGAAGCCGTAAGCGACCCGATCGGATACGCCCTTGGGGTTGTGATGGACGCTGAGATCGATGAAAGGTGCGGTCATGGGAACTTCTCCGTTCCGGCGGCAGGGGTTACGGATGCCGTCGTTGGATCGGGAATAGGCTGGTTGCTGGAGCGCTGAAATTTGGATGATGTCCCTACCGCAACTCCCCTAGGGGATTTAACGGAGGTACCTCGCGCGAGCTTTGCGAGCCGCTTTCTGCCGCGTATCCCGGTGGCTGCCGCCTTCGGGATTGCGATGCTGGCGATTGCGGCTGGCGCCGGCATCCGGCTATTGTTCGCCGACGATCTTGGCCAGCGTGCGACGTTCATCTTCTTCGTGCCCGGCGTCGTCCTCGCTGGCGCCTTGTCGGGCTGGCGGGCCGGGGTCCTGGCGGCGCTCGCGGGCGCCGTCGCGGGGCTGTTGTGTGACAGCCGCATCGGCCCTGTCGAGAGCGGCAGCTGGATCGCGGCATCGGCCTTTCTTGTGATCTCCCTTGCAATTGCGGTTGGTGGCGAATGGTTTCAGCACGCACGGGTGGAGACCGAGGCCGCTGCCGCTAGCCTCGCCGGTCGTGAGGCGCATCTGCGCTCGATCCTCGAAACCGTACCCGACGCGATGGTCGTCATCGACGAAGGCGGAACGGTTCGGGACTTCAGTCCGGCCGCCACACGCATGTTCGGCTGGCAGGCGCATGAAGCGATCGGACGCAACGTCCGCATGCTCATGCCCGAGCCCTACCGCACCGCGCACGATGATTATCTCGACCGATATTACCGGACAGGCGAACGGCGTATCATCGGCAAGGGTCGCGTCGTCGTCGGCGAACGCCGCGACGGCTCGACCTTCCCAATCGAATTATCGGTCGGCGAGATGCGCGCGGGCGGCGAACGTTTCTTTACCGGCTTCATTCGCGATCTCACCGAGCGGCAGCAGGCAGAGACGCGCCTGCAGGAACTGCAGAACGAGCTGGTTCATGTCTCGCGCCTGACCAGCCTCGGCGAAATGGCCTCGGCGCTCGCCCACGAGATCAATCAGCCCCTCTCGGCGATCGCAAACTATCTGAAAGGCAGCCGGATGTTATTGGCACGCGACGAAGTGCCGCACGACCGCCTCGGCGATGCGGTTGATCGGGCGGCGAGCGAGGCGCTTCGCGCGGGCGATATCATTCGGCGCTTGCGCGATTTCGTAGCGCGCGGCGAAACCGAACGCGCCGTTGAAAGCCTGCCCAAGCTCGTCGAGGAGGCGAGCGCGCTCGCGCTCGTCGGGGCGCGCGAGCATGACATTCATGTGAGATTCGCCTTCGATCCCGTCATCGACCGGGTCCTCGTCGACAAGGTTCAGATTCAGCAGGTGGTGCTCAATCTGGTCCGCAACGCCGTTGATGCTCTGGCCGGATCGCTGCCCGGGACGCGCGAGCTCACCATCTCAATTGATCCGGATGCCGACATGGCGCGGGTCAGTGTGACCGATAATGGGCCAGGCATTGCCCCGGAAATCGCAAGCCAGTTGTTTCAGCCCTTCGTGACGACAAAACGCACAGGCATGGGCGTAGGCTTGTCGATTTCCCGGACCATTGTGGAAGCCCATGGGGGAAAAATCGGGGTCGAGTCCGAAAACGGTCGGGGTTCGAAATTTCATTTCACATTGCCGGCCGCCAGCGAGGAGGAATTTTTGGATGGCGAGTGATCCAATCGTCTATGTGATCGATGACGACGACGCGGCGCGGCATTCGCTGGAGTTTCTGCTCGACTGCGCCGGCATTCGCGTTCGCGGTTTCGCGTCGGCCGACGCCTTCCTGACGGCGTCGCCGGCGCTTGACGGCGCCTGTATTGTGACCGACGTACGTATGCCCGGCACGAACGGGATGGAACTCGTCGAGAAAATCAGAGCGCAGGGGGGTACGGCTCCCGTCATCGTCATCACCGGCCACGCTGACGTTCCGCTCGCGATTCAGGCGATGAAGGCCGGCGTCGCCGAGTTCATCGAAAAACCGTTCGACGATGAGGCGATGCTTGGTGCGATCCGTCAGGCGCTGGCTCATCAGGCGGGGAGCGAAGCCGCGCGTGCTGAGACGAAAGCGATCGGCGAACGACTGGCGACATTATCAGCTCGAGAGCGCGAGGTCGTCGACAGGCTGGTCGCCGGAAAAGCGAACAAAGCGATCGCCTTCGATCTCTCGATCAGCGCGCGAACCGTTGAAGTATACCGCGCCAATGCAATGATGAAGATGCAGGCGAGAACATTGTCCGATCTCGTGCGTATGGCCACCATAGTCCAGATGAGTGGTTCTGACTGATCAAGACGACGTTCGGGCGAGCTTTTGCTCTGTTCGTGATGGGAGAAAGCGTCAGCCAGCCAGAGTGCTGCTTTCATATCATTAGGTACCGAACAGGACTGACCTCTTTCGGCCCCCAGTCGATGTTTACGATTTTGCCTGGGTTGACGCCAGCTCGCGAGCGACAGACAGGAAGGCGGCCAACCCGGCGGAAGGATGCCTTCGGCCGGGATAGTAAAGACAAAGGCCCGGAAAAGGCGGTGTCCAGTCTTCGAGCAGGCGGACGAGCGTTCCTGATTCGGTATAGGCGATCACATCCTGTTCGAAATAGAAGCCGATACCGAAGCCCGCCAGCACAGCGGCGCGCGACAGGTTGAATTCGTCGAACGTCATCGGGCCGTTCACCTCGATCTGCGCCGTGTCGCCGCCCTTCTCGAAATGCCAGCGGTAGAGCGCGCCATCGGGCAAGCGGACACGAATGCAGTCGTGTGAAACGAGATCGGTCGGCACGAGCGGTGGTGATCGCGTGGCCAGATAGGCTGGCGAGGCGACCACCGCGAAGCGCTGCGCCTCGCCGAGTGACAGGGCGATCATATCGGTCGGAACGAGCGAGGCCACACGAATGCCAAGGTCGAAACCCTCGGCGACGATGTCGCGCAGTTGTCCCTCGGTCACGACATCGACATGCATGTCGGGATAGCGGCGCGAATATTCCAGGAGAAGAGTGGTGAAGGCAGGCGAACGCGCTGCGAATGGCGGCGCGTTGATCCGCAGCGTTCCTGTCGGCGTTGCACGGCGCTCGCGGACGATCTCGATGGTTTCGCGAACGTCCTGAAGCGAGGGACCTAGGCGATCGACGAAGATCCTACCGGCGTCGGTCAATGCGACGCTCCGTGTTGTGCGGTTGAACAGGCGCACGCCAAGCTCGGCTTCGATCCGCGCAATCATGTGACTGAGCGCCGTCGTCGACATGCCCAGATCGATTGCGGCCTGCCGGAAGGATCCGCGGCGTGCAACGCCCAGAACGGCGTCGAAGTCCCGAAGCGCCAGTCGCGACATTATCCCGAATCCTTCACTAGCTCATGCCAGATTGGCCTACTTATCTGGATAGTGCGCTGGTCTTACAACGGGGGCAAGTCAAATGAAGGAGACTTGTCATGCAGACCAGGAGCGAATCCGACACCAAGCAGCGCGGCACCCAAGCGGTTGTTGCATCCCTGCCCAAACCCATTGCCGACTTTGTCGAGGCCAATGCACGGCTCGACGTTGACGGCATGCTGAAGCCGTTCGCAGCCGATGCGCTCATTGTGGACAACGGCCACCGTCACGCGGGCCTCCCCGAAATCAGGACCCTGTTCGAAGACGAGGTCGTCGCCGTAAAAGCGATCTTCACGCCGGACAGCGTGCGCCAAGAGAACGGCAAGATCGTTGTCGAGGGCCCCGCACATGGCGACTTCAAGGGCAGCCCGATCCGCTTCACCTATGACTTCACGCTCGAGAACGACGCCATCCAGACGCTGGAGATCACGCTATGAGCGTCACCGTTGATCCGACCGAGTTCGCCGGCAAGCGTGTCGTCGTCAGCGGCGGCACCAAGGGGTTGGGCCGCGCCACCGTCGAGCGTTTCCTGGCAGGTGGCGCCAGAGTGATAACCGCGGCCCGCGGAAACCCTGACCCCATTGCTGGCGTAGAGTTCGTCCGGGCCGACCTGACGACAGCGGCGGGCGGGGAGAGCCTCGCTGCAGCGGCGCTCGCGCATATGGGGGGCGTGGACATCTTGGCCCATGTGATAGGTGGCTCGTCCTCGCCGGGGGGCGGCTTTGTCGCCCTGACCGACGATCACTGGCTCGACGAACTGAACCTCAACCTTCTGGCCACGGTCCGGCTCGATCGCCTTCTGGTCCCGCAGATGATCGAGCGTGGCGCCGGCGCGGTGGTGCATGTCACCTCCATCCAGTCGGTGCTGCCGCTTCCTGAATCGACGACTGCCTATGCCGCCGCGAAGGCCGCGCTCAGGACCTACAGCAAGTCCGTGTCCAAGTAGCTCGGGCCGAAGGGCGTGCGGGTCAACGTCGTGTCCCCGGGCTGGATCATGACCGAAGCGTCCGAGGAATTGCTGAAGCGGCTGCAGGCTGCCAAGGGCGGTACGATCGAGGACGCGCGGCAGGTCGTTCTCGACGGCCTCGGCGGGATCCCGATCGGGCGTCCGGCCGATCCTCATGAGGTCGCCGACCTCATCGCCTACCTCGCTTCGGATCACGCTGCCGCGATCCACGGCGCCGAGTTCGTTATTGACGGCGGCACGGTTCCGACCCTCTGAGGTCATCGCCCCGACGTTCGCAGCTTTCAGCGGACGTCGGGAAGCGACGAGTTTGGCAGTTCCTGTCCCGCACGTGACAATGCGAGCTGCATATCTATGTCTGTTTCATCCAGGATCGCACCGAAAACGGACAGTCCGCAAACGGCCAAACCCGGATGTGATGCCAAGCCGATTTTGTTGCGGACCCGATTGCGGCTTGACGGAACAGGGTGGCACGAATGATAGGATATACTATATCATTTCTGCCTTGGGGGATTCGATGGAATATTCGAGAGCCGCGGTTGCCGCGGCGTGCCTGTTGTTTGGATCACCTGTATGCGCGCAGCTTGTCGATGAAACGGGTGAGCCGACAGAAGACACATCTTCGGTCGATGAAGGGAAGGACATAGTCGTCACCGGCTCGCTGATCCGCGGCCTGCCGCGCGAATATATAGCAAGTCCGGTCTTCACTTATGACAAGAGCGACGTTGTGCGTTCGGGTTCGAACTCGATGTCGGAATATATCCTCACTATCCCGCAGAACTTCGCATCCGACCTCAGCGATTTCGGCACGGCGGCGACCAGCATCGGGACTTCGCTGAGCACCGCGACATCCTACAACCAGTTCGACGCCTTCTCCGCCTTCGCATTGCGCGGTCTTGCTTCCGACGCGACGCTGACGCTTGTAAATGGCCGGCGCATGCCCTCGGTCGGAATGGTCGAGGCCTCGACCGTCTCGGTCATCCCCTCGGCGCTCATAGAACGGATCGACATCATCTCCGACGGGGCGTCCGCGACCTATGGCGCCGACGCGGTTGCAGGAGTGGTCAATATCGTGACTCGCAAGGCGACGGACGGGGTCGAACTGCGCGCGCGGGGCGGGGTCATGACCGAGACGGGGGCGAAGAGCTGGGATGCCAGCGCGCTCGCCGCGACCAGCTGGGGCAGCGGCAGTATCTATGGGATGGCGAGCTATCAACGCCGCGACGAGTTCGTCGGCGATCCCGTCGTCTCGAGCGGAACACCGCTGCAGATCAGCCAGTTGCCGCAGGAAGATTTGAGCGGTTTTTATGCGGGCATCCGCCAGGAAGCCGGTGATATCACCCTCTCGCTCGATGCTTCGCGCTTCCGACGCGACCGGCGCGCGCGGCTCGATTTCCCCGACACCCCGCGCAGCAACCGCGACTATCGAAGCAAGACGACGGGCTGGACGATCAATGGCAATATGCACTGGGACGGCGAGGGCGAGACCGCAGTCGATGTGAACTTCGACTATGGCGAAACGGATTCGGGCAGCCGTCTCACCTATGGCAGCGGACGGGTCACCGGCTATAATCACCGCAATACTTTATTTGTCGCGGAGGCCACGGGACAGACCGCGCTCGCGGCGCTTCCTGCCGGGCCGCTCATCGTTGCAGGCGGCGCGCAGTATCGCGTCGAGACGCTCGCAACCGACGCCGCCATCTTCTTCCACCTTGCCGGCGCGAAGCGGCGCGCGAAATCGCTGTTCGGCGAAGTGAATGTGCCGATCGTCGGCCCCGACATGGCGGTGCCGCTTGTCCGGAGCCTGACCCTGTCGGCGGCAGCGCGCTATGAGGATCTGGGTTTCGATTCCGCGCTCGCGCCAAAGGTCGGTGTGCGCTGGCAAATCGATCGTTCGCTGGCCCTGCGCGGCACCTTTGCACGCTCCTTCTTAGTCCCGCGCTTTCGCGACACGATCGGCATCGCCGAGCAGGTGTCCTTCTGGAGCCAGCCTTTTCCTTATCTGCCCGCCGGGCAGCAGAACCCGGCGATTCCCGATGGCGATGCACTCGTCATCTATCGTGCCGGAGCCAACCCTGGACTCGGCACGCAGCAGGCCGATTCATTTACGGTGGGAGCCGACTTCACTCCAGTTTTTCTTCCGGGGCTAACGGTCAAGGCGGGCTATTACCGCATCAAGATCAAGGGCCGGGTCGTTACCCCGTCGCAGGATGATGCGGCGACGTTGGCGGACCTTCAACGGTTCAACCTGCTGAATCCGAGTGCAGGGCAGGTGGGGGACATTATCGACAATCCGACGACCTTCCGCTGGTTTGCGGCGAATGTTCCGTTCATCAATGGCGGCGAGACACTGGTCTGGAACGCCGCGAGCGAAATACCGGGCGACCTGATCTCGCAGGTTCAGGCGATCATCGATATCAGACCGCAGAATTTTGCGGTCGAGTCTACCGACGGGATCGATCTCGATCTTGCCTATGACACGGGCCTGTTTGGCGGAACCGCGCGACTGCATGTCACCGGGCAGTACATATTGAACCTTGATTTGCGCGCGGGAAGCGGCGCGCCGGTTTCGCGTCTCGACGGCTATGCGCAGGCTTCGGATCTGAGGCTCAATGGCAGCTTGGTGTGGGGGCGCGGCGGTTTATCGATCGGCTCGGTGGTAAACTATGTGGACGGTTTTACCGACAACCGTCCGGGTGTGACGCCGGCTAAAGTCGGCTCCTACACGACCGCGTCGCTGTTCCTAGGGTTCGATCTCGGGCGCCTCACGAAGTCGCCCGCATTGGCCGATGCGGAGGTGCAACTTGTCGCCGCTAATGTCTTTGACCAGCGTCCACCGATGATCCGGAATGGCTATCTGGGCTTTGACCCGTACAACTGAGGATCAGCGTGCAATAGGCACCCCCTTCGTGGGGTGATCGGCGTGCAAAAAGGACCCCTTCATCCCGGGGATTTAGTCGGCCGACTGGTTTTGATCAGTTGGCGAGAACGGGATGTTGATCGTGGAGACAGTGGTTCGGATTCGGCGTGAGCATGCAGCGGGTAAGGCGATCAAGGCGATCGCTCGTGACCTTCGTTTGTCGCGGAAGGTCGTCCGCAAAGCGATCCGGTCGCCGGAGGCGGCGTTCAACTATCAGCGCAAAGTCCAGCCGCTGCCGCGGATCGGTCCTTATCAGGATCGTCTCGATGCGCTGCTTGAGGAGAACGAAGGTCGCGGCCGCCGCGATCGGCTACGGATGACGCGTATCCATGACCTGCTGGTGCGCGAGGGGTTCGATGGATCCTATGATGCGGTGCGCCGCTATGCGGCGCGCTGGCGTGCTGCGCGGCGGAAGGATGCTGGCGAAGGCGCACCGGCGTTCATCCCGATGACCTTCCAGCCGGGTGAGGCCTACCAGTTCGACTGGAGCCACGAGGATGTGGAGATCGCCGGCAAGCCGATGCGGGTGAAGGTGGCGCATATGCGTCTCTGCGACTCGCGCGCACCCTATGTCCGGGCCTATCCGCGCGAGGGCCAGGAGATGCTGTTCGATGCCCATGCCCGGGCGTTCGCGTTCTTCGGCGGTGTGCCGCGACGCGGTATCTACGATAATATGAAGACGGCGGTGACGGCCGTGTTCACCGGCAAGGAGCGTGTGTTCAACCGCCGCTTCCTGATCATGACCGATCATTACATGGTCGAGCCGACCGCCTGCTCGCCGGCGGCGGGATGGGAGAAGGGCCAGGTCGAGCAGCAGGTCCAGACGATCCGAGGCCGCTTCTTCCAGCCGCGACTCCGGTTCGCCAGCCTGGCCGAGCTCAACGGGTGGCTGGAGGCCGAGTGCCGGCGCTGGGCCGAGCATCATGCCCATCCCGAACGCGGGGATATTACCGTCGCCGAGGCGCTGGATATGGAGCGACCGGCCCTGCAGCCGATCCTGGCACCGTTCGACGGCTTCCATGAGAGCGAGCATGCCGTCACCGGCACCTGCCTCATCAGCTTCGATCGCAACCGCTACTCGGTCATGTCGACGGCCGCACGCCGGACCGTTCAGGTGCGCTCCTATGCCGATCGCATCGTCATACGCTGCGGCGATGCGATCGTCGGGGAGCATGAGCGCCACTTCGGTCGGAACCGCACGATATACGATCCCTGGCATTATCTGCCGGTCCTCGCGCACAAGCCCGGCGCGCTGCGTAACGGCGCACCGTTCCAGGACTGGGATCTGCCGCCCGCCCTGCACCGATTACGGCGAAGGCTCGGCACCGGGGACGAGGCCGATCGCAGGTTCGTGCGGGTCCTCTCGGCGGTGCTCACCGATGGCCTGGAGCCGGTAGAGGCTGCCGTGCGCGAAGCGTTGGCGAACGGAACGGCCAGCGACGAGCTGATCCTCAACATCCTCTCCCGGCGCCGCGAGCCGGCGACACCCCACAGCATCGTCACTTCGGAAGACCGGATGCTGCAGCATCCTCCGCTCGCCGACTGTGCCCGCTATGATCTGCTGCGAGGCTATGATGCAGCGGCATGATATGATCGACACGATGCGCGGCCTCGGACTCAAGGGCATGGCGGCGGCGTTCGACGAGGCGGTCACCACCGGCCTCCAGCGCAAGCGCACCACCATGGAGATACTGACCGACCTGCTCCGTGCTGAGGCGACCCACCGGGATGCAGCCTCCATCCGCTATCGGATGACGGCTGCGAGGCTGCCCGTGGTGAAGGACCTGGAGCGGTTCAGCTTCGAGGGCACACCGATCAATGAGGAGATGATCCGCTCCCTTCACGATGGCTCCTTCCTCCCGCCTCGCCGCAATATCGTGCTGGTCGGCGGCACGGGGACAGGCAAGACCCACCTCGCCATCGCGATCACCGCCAATGTCGTGCGAAGGGGCGCTCGCGCCCGCTACTTCAACACCGTCGATCTGGTGACACGCCTCGAAGAGGAGACCCGGATCGGCAAAGGCGGGACCCTGGCGGCGCAGCTGTCGCGGCTCGACCTGATCGTGCTCGACGAGCTCGGTTATCTGCCGTTCGCCCGCTCGGGAGGGCAGTTGCTGTTCCACCTCATCAGCAAGCTTTATGAGCGGACCAGCGTCATCATCACCACGAACCTCGCCTTCGGCGAATGGCCGACCGTGTTCGGCGATCCCAAGATGACCACGGCGCTGCTCGACCGCGTCACCCACCACTGCGATATCGTCGAGACGGGCAACGACAGCTGGCGCTTCAAAAACCGCAGCTGACAGCCACCTTCGGCGCCTTCAAAAATCTATCTTGCGCTGCGCGCGCCTCCGGTCGGGCTACGCCCGCCCTCCGCCGCACGCAGCGCAAGGCCATCTTCAACAAACCAGCATCATATTATCCGAAAAGGGGGTCCCTCTTCGACGCCGATCGGGGGTCCCTTTTGAACGCCGTTTGACATCCACGCTTCTTGGAGCCGGCGCCGAGCTAGGTTCGGATGGGGATGACCAGCTCGTCCGCGCGCTTCGCGACGGGTCACAGGATGCGTTCAGCCAAGCCGGGAGGAGGCTTGTGGAGCGCGAGATCGGGATCGCGCCAACAATCGAGGTGCGACCGGGCTTCGCCTTTCGTGTGATCGTAACGCGTGACCTGATCCTCGAGAGCAGGGAGGAGAGACAATGACGGGCTTGCGGCTCGGCGCTATCGCCGAAGAGAAGCCGGTTCGCCTTACGATCGAACTGACAGGACACGCCCATCGCGAACTGGTTGACTATGCCCGTGTCCACGCGAGACTAAACAGTCTGAGCGAGCCGTTGAGCCCGGAGAAGTTGGTCGGACCGATGATCGCGCGCTTCATCGCCTCGGATCGGGTGTTCGCAAGGGAACGTCGCCGGGACTGACCAAAATGGCTGAGAGACAGTGGGAGGCCGGTAGCGACAAAAGTCGGTGCCGGCTTCGTGCTATTCAGCCTGGTGCTCGCCGAGCGAAATCGCTCCGCACAGTTCGAATCTTCCGATCATGATTCGAATCGATTCCACCGTCATAATTACCGTCATAATTCGGATTCTATGACGGTGCGCGAAGCAGCGCTCCGAAAAAGTCTAATATTTTCAAGGGGAAGGTGGTGGACGCACTAGGGCTCGAACCTAGGACCCGCTGATTAAGAGTCAGCTGCTCTACCAACTGAGCTATGCGTCCACGTGCCGTTTTCCGGCGCACCTTGCAGCATCGAGAGAGCCTCTTTGCTGCTAAGCGAGCGGCCAGCTATCATGGCGTTGCGGGGATGGCAATGGGCTGATTGAAGTTTTTGTCAGTGGAAGCGGCGGGTGCCGGTTTTGCTGTCGTTTTCGATCGCGAGAATGATGCCGACGCACGCCATGATCGTCAGCATCGACGAGCCGCCATAGGAGAAGAGGGGCAGGGGAATGCCGACCACCGGCGCCATGCCCATCACCATCGACAGGTTGATCGCGATGTAGAAGAAGATCGTCATGGTGAGGCCGGCCGCAACGAGCTGACCGAAGCGCGTCCGTGCCCGCAGCGCCACGCGCGTCGACCAGCGGAGCAGCAGGAAGAAGGCGAATAGCAGCCCGATGCCGCCGATCAGACCCCATTCCTCGGCCATCGTCGCGAAGATGAAGTCGGTGTGGCCTTCGGGGAGATAATCGAGGTGGCTCTGCGATCCGTTGAGGAAGCCCTTGCCGCCGATCCCGCCCGAGCCGATCGCGATCTTCGACTGGCTGATGTGGTAACCGGCGCCCAAGGGGTCGCTTTCGGGGTCGAGGAAGATCAGCACGCGCTTTTGCTGATAGTCGTGCAGCATCGAGAACAGCACCGGCAAGGCAGCAGCCCCGGCGATGGCGGCGCCGCCGAACCACCAGAAGGGCAGGCCGGCGACGAACATCACGATGATACCGCTCGCGCAGATGGCGAGCGCGGTTCCAAGGTCCGGCTGGAGCATGACGAGCGCGGCGGGCAGCCCGATGACGATCAGCGCGGGCCACAGCGCGGTCCAGTTGCGTGTCTCGCCGGGCGGGAGCTGCGCGTAGAAGCGCGCGAGCGCGAGCACGATCGCCACCTTCATCAGTTCGGACGGCTGCAGGTTCATGAAGCCGAGGTTAAGCCATCGCTGGCTGCCGCCGCCGACGAAGCCGAGCAGTTCGACCGCGACGAGCAATATCAGGACCCCGATATAGCCGAGATAGGCGAAATCCTCGAAAATCCGCAGGGGAAAGCGGCCGATTATCAGCGCGACGCCGAGGAAAACGAGGAAGCGCACGCCTTGCTGCAACGCCCATGGCGTGAAGCTGCCGCCCGCCGCCGAATAGAGCACGAGCAGCCCGAAACCGGTGATCGCGGACAGCAGCGCGATCAGTTTCCACGGGATGCGCTGGATCGCTGGCGGAACGGGGATCATGCCGGCGGCTCCGGATCGGGGCCGCGCGAGGCGCCCGATTTCCAAGCCGCGTAATCGCGGTCCATGCGTTCCTTGATCGTGCCGCCCCAGCCGGCCTCGAAACCTTCGAGTGCTTCCATCGCCTTTTCGCGGTCGAACAGGAAGGTCATGAAATCCTTGGCGACCGGTGCCGCCGCGCGGCTGCCGCCCATGCCGTGCTCGATGACCACCGCCGTGGCATAACGCGGATTGTCGACCGGCGCGAAACCGATGAACAGGCCATGGTCGCGGAACTTCCACGTCCCGCTCTTGCCGTTGCCGGTGCCGAGCCCGCGCACCTGTGCGGTGCCAGTCTTGCCCGCCATGGTGATGCCGTCGAGCGGCAGGCGGCTGCGCACCGCGGTGCCGGCGCCGTTGACCACCAGGTCCATGCCGTGGCGCGCGGTGGCGAGCGCTTCGGCCGAGAAGGGCAAGGGTTCGTTCTTGAATTCGCGGTTGATCAGGCGCGGATACAGCCGGCGCCCCGATGCGATCCGCGCCGCCATCACCGCGAGCTGGAGCGGATTGACGCTGACATAGCCCTGACCGATCACCGCATTCAGCGAATCCGATGCCGACCAGGCCTGTTTATATTTCTTCATCTTCCACGCGCTGTCGGGGATGGTGCCATAACGCTGGTTGCTGCCCGCGAGCTGAAATTCCTCGCCGAGCCCCATCAAGCGGGCGGTCGGTGCGATCGCGTCGTAGCCGAGCCGGTGCGCCAGCCAGTAGAAATAGCTGTTGCAGCTTTTCATGATCGCCGACGGCATGTCGAGGCTGCCGTGGACTCCGAGGCAGCGGAAGAAGCGGCTGCCGAGGCGATAGCCGCCGATGCAGGTGTGGCGCTCGCTCGGGTCGACGCCATGTTCGATCGCCGCGATCGCGGCCATCGGCTTCAGCGTCGATCCGGGCGGATAAAGGCCGCGCGTCGCCTTGTTGATCAGCGGCTGATGGTCGTCGGCGCGCAGCCAGCTATATTCGCTATTGCTGATCCCGTCCGAAAAGCTGTTCGGATCGAAGCTCGGCATCGAACAAAAGGCGAGGATGTCGCCGTTCTGGCAATCGATGACGATCGCCGCGCCCGATTCGCGCCCCATGCGCCGTGCCACATATTCCTGCAGGTCGGCGTCGATCGTCAGATGAACCGTCTTGCCCTGGGTGTCGGGCGTCGTATCCAGTTCGCGCACCACCTTGCCGCGCGCAGTGACCTCGACGCGCTTCGCACCGGGTTTGCCGCGCAACATCGGCTGGAAATATTTCTCGAGCCCGTCCTTGCCCGTGCGGAAGCCCGGAGTGATGTAGAGCGGGTCCTTGACCTTCTCATATTCCTCGGCGGTTGGCGCGCCGACATAGCCGATCAGGTGTCCGACCGCGGCGCCTGTCGGATAATTGCGGGCGAAGCCGCGCTGCGGCGCAATGCCGGGGAGCTCGGGCAGGCGGACGAGGATCGACGAATATTCGGCCTCGGTCATGTCTTCGGCGACCGCGACCGGCTGGAAACCCGATGCCGCCTTCAGGTCACGTTCGATCCGCTCCATTGCATCGCCGTCGAGCCGGAGCAGCGTCTTCAATTGGCCGAGCACCAGATCCTTGTTGTGAAGCCGGTCGGGGATGATGTCGACGCGCAGCGACACACGGTTGTTCGCCAGCGCCTTGCCGTGCCGGTCGACGATCCAGCCCCGGCGGGGCGGCACGAGCGTCAGGTTGACGCGGTTGCTTTCCGATTCAAGCACATAGCGGTCGTTGTCGATGACCGAAATATAGGCCATGCGCGCGGCGAGCGCGACGCCGACCGCCGCTTGCGCGCCGCCGACGACCAGCGCGCGGCGTGTGAAGGTAATACCCCGCCATGCCTCGGTGATCGGCGGGCTCTTGCGCTGGTTCTTGCGGCCAAACATTGTCGTGGGTTTATCTGCGTTTCAGGCGGAAATTGTCAAACTTGCCGGTGAGGCGAAGGAAGAGCGGGACGAGCAGTGCCGATATAACGATCTGCGGCACGACGAGCCCGAGGACATGGCCCGGCGCCGCGTGGGGATGCGCGATCAACGCCGCAAGCGACTGGATGATCGCGATCAGCAGCGCGGCAATCGCCCAGTCGTGGAAGAAGCCGCGCCAATAGATGCGCTGCGACGAATAATGGATCGCGATGCTCGCGAGCGTCCACAGCCCGACCGCCGTGCCGATCGGTGCGCCGCTGAACAGATCGTCCCACAGACCGAGCGGCAGGCCGACCCACACCGGCCACATTTCGGTGCGCAGGAGCTGCCAGCACAGGAAGAAGAGCAGGCCGAGCGGCGGCAGCACGGGCGAATTGGCGATCAGCGGCAGCATCAGCGGCAGTGCGGACGCGACCATCACCGTCGCGACCGGAACGATTCGCATCCGCCACAGCGATGCCGGTTCGCCGAGGCGAGGGCCCTTCTGGTTCATGGCGCAGCGGCGGGCGGCGGCGCCGGTGCGGCCTGCGCCTCGATATTATCGGGCGTATAGGGGCGCAGCACTGCAACCGCATCGACCTTGCCGGGATCGGCGAGCGGCCGCGCCAGCGCGCCGTCGTCCTGGCGGCGCACGACGATCGCGACCGGGATATTGGGCGGATAGAGCCCGCCGGTGCCCGATGTGACGAGGATGTCGCCGGGCTTGAACGGGTTGTTGGCGATGTTGAGCGTCCGCACGTCGAGGTCGCCGTTGCCGCGGCCGGTGGCGAGCGCGGGCAGACCGTCGCTGGCGCGGCGGACCGGAACGACATTATCGACGTCGGTGAGCAGCAGGACCTGCGACACCGATGGACCGGCGCTGAGTACGCGGCCGATCAGTCCGTCGGCACCGCGCACCGGCTGTCCCGACGCGACGCCGAGATTGCGGCCGATGCTGAGCAGCGCGATGCGCTTGCTGCTCGTCGACGTCGAGGTCAGCAGATAGCCGTTGGCGAGCGCCGCCTTATCGATCTGCTGCAGGTCCAGCAGGCCCTTGAGTTGCCGATTCTCTTCCTGCAATGAACTCGTCGCGACGAGCTTGCGGCGCGTTTCGGCCAGTTCCTTGCGCAGCCGCCGGTTCTGCGATCCCGCTGCGACATAGGCGCCGACGCTGTCGTCGATCCCCGAAATCGACCCCGTCACCGATCGCGTCACGCGCGCGATGGGCGCGGTGACTTCCTGGCTCGCCACGCGCAGCGCGGCGAAGCCGACGGGATCAACGACCGAAAGGATCGCGAGCAACAGTCCCGCCACCGCCCCGGTCACCGCGATGACATAGGCAGCGAACAGGCTGTACTGGGCCTTTCGGGATTGCCCCGGACGCCGATGTGCCGGGCGAGCCATGGTTCAGCGCCTGGGTATCAAGCTTGCTGCAACACGCCGCGGAAGGCGGGATCTTCCATCGCCCGGCCGGTGCCGATCGCGACGCAGGTCAGCGGATCCTCGGCGACGGTGACGGGCAGGCCGGTCGCGTCGCGCAGCAGTTCGTCGAGCTCGCTGATCAGCGCGCCGCCACCGGTCAGAACGATGCCCTGATCGACGATATCGGCCGCGAGTTCGGGCGCGGTGTTTTCGAGCGCGATGCGCACGCCTTCGACGATCGTGCCGATCGGTTCGGACAGCGCCTCGGCGATCTGCGCCTGGTTGATCGAGATTTCCTTGGGTACGCCGTTGACGAGATCGCGGCCCTTGATGTGGATCGTCATGCCGACGCCGTCGGCGGGGATGCGGGCGATGCCGAAATCCTTCTTGATCCGCTCGGCGGTCGCTTCGCCGATCAGGAGGTTGTGGTGGCGGCGGACGTAGGAGACGATCGCTTCGTCCATCTTGTCGCCGCCGGCGCGGACCGAGGTGGTGTATGCGAGGCCGCGGAGCGAGAGCACCGCGACTTCGGTGGTGCCGCCGCCGATGTCGACAACCATCGAGCCGATCGGTTCGGTCACCGGCATGTCGGCGCCGATCGCGGCGGCCATCGGCTCCTCGATCAGCCACACTTCGCTGGCGCCGGCGTTCGACGCGGCGTCGCGGATGGCGCGGCGTTCGACGCTGGTCGAGCCCGAGGGGACGCAGATCACGATTTCGGGGCTGCGGAACGCGTTGGGCTTGCCGCCGTGCACCTTGGTGATGAAATGCTTGATCATCTGCTCGGCGACGTCGATGTCGGCGATGACGCCATCGCGCAGCGGGCGGATCGCCTCGATGCTGTCGGGGGTCTTGCCCATCATCAGCTTCGCGTCGTCGCCGACCGCCTTCACCCGCTTGATCCCGTTCAGCGTCTCGACCGCGACGACCGAAGGTTCGTTCAGCACGATACCCTTGCCACGCACGTACACGACGGTGTTCGCGGTGCCGAGGTCGATCGCCATGTCTTGGGAATTGAATTTGAACCAGCGAGAAAAGAAGGACATCGATACTGCTTCCTGTCATCGAAGCCGCGCCCCGAACGGAGTGCGCCCCTGTCGTGATTTTTACCCGCGCGCCCGGCCGGCGACAGCAGCAATCAGGGGGAGATTCCGGCTCGTCCACGGGGGCTGGCTGGACAAAATGATCGGGGCTGTGCGGGTGGGTCGCGATTTGCGTCCGACTGCGCTACGAGAGGCCTTATGTCAATACGCCGCCTGCCGGAAAAGCTCGTAAATCGGATCGCAGCCGGTGAAGTGGTCGAAAGACCCGCCGCGGCGCTCAAAGAACTGGTTGAAAACGCCATCGACGCCGGTGCGACTCGCATTTCGGTGCGAATCGCCGAGGGCGGAATATTACGCCTTGAAGTCGAGGACGACGGGTGCGGCATGACCGCCGCCGACATAGCGCTGGCGCTCGAACGCCATGCTACGTCGAAGCTGCCCGACGATGCGATCGAGGATGTCACGACATTGGGCTTTCGCGGCGAGGCGCTGCCCTCGATTGCCAGCGTCGCGCGGCTCACGCTCGAAAGCCGCGTCGCCGGCGGCGATGGCTGGAGGCGCATCGTCGATAATGGCGCGGTCGTTGCCGAAGGCCCGGCGGCGCTCGGCAAGGGAACGCGCGTCCTCGTCGAGGACCTGTTCGCCCGCGTTCCGGCACGGCGCAAATTCCTGCGCAGCGGGCGGAGCGAATATGCCGCCTGCCTCGATGTCGTTCGGCGGCTGGCGATGGCGCGGCCCGACGTGGGCTTCACCGTTGAGCATGACGGGCGCCGTGTGCTGGACGTGCAGGGCGGGCAGGACCGGCTGGCGCGCGTCGCGGCGCTGACCCAGCGCGAACTCGCTGCGAACAGCATCGGCGTCGATTTGGACCGCGGCGAGGTCCATCTCGGCGGCGTGATCAGCCTGCCGACCTACAATCGCGGCATCGCCGATCACCAATATCTGTTCGTCAACGGGCGGCCGGTGAAGGACCGGCTGCTCGTCGGGGCGCTGCGCGGCGCCTATGCCGACCTGCTCGCGCGCGACCGTCATCCCGTCGTCGCCTTGTTCCTCGACGTGCCGACCAGCGAGGTCGACGTGAACGTCCATCCCGCCAAGACCGAAGTGCGCTTTCGCGACCCGCAGCTTATCCGCGGGATGATCGTCGGCGGGCTTCGCCGTGCACTCGACGAACATGGCTTTCGCAGCATCCAGCGTCCCGCTGAAGTTGCGGCGGTCGCATGGCAGCAGGAACCGGTGGCGCCGGTGCCGACTCTGTTCGCGGCACATCTGCCGTATCCGCACGCGCCCGCGACGCACCTGTTTGGGGCCGACGGCGACACCGCGACGCTTGCGCTGCTCCGCGACCGCGTCGTCGATTTTTCGGCGCCGCGCGAAGCGGCACCTGACACGCTGCCGATGGGACGCGCCGAAGCCGCAACCGCGCCGGTGCCGCACGCCGCCGAGCATCCGCTCGGCATCGCGCGCGGCCAGATCGCGCGCACCTATATCGTCGCCGAGGCGGAGGACGGACTCGTCATCGTCGACCAACATGCGGCGCACGAACGGCTGGTGCTCGAACAATTGCGCCGCGGGATGAGCGGCCAGCGCGTGCCGTCGCAGGGGCTGCTGCTGCCCGAGGTCGTCGAACTCGACGAACCGGCGTGCGACCGGGTCGAGGCGGCGACGGCCGAACTCGCTGCGCTGGGCGTCGAGGTCGAACGCTTTGGCCCCGCGGCGGTCATGGTTCGCGCAACCCCGGCGATGCTCGGCGCCGTCGATTGCCAGAAGCTGGTCACCGACATCGCCGACGATCTCGCCGGCTATGACGCGGCGCTCGGCCTCAATGAAAAGCTCGAACTCGTCGCCGCCACGATGGCCTGTCACGGATCGGTGCGCGCCGGCCGGACGCTCAACGTTGCCGAGATGAATGCGCTGCTCCGCCAGATGGAAATCACCCCGCATTCGGGCCAGTGCAACCATGGCCGTCCGACCTGGGTGAAGCTGGCGATGGACGATGTGGAGAAGCTGTTCGGGCGCAAATGAGGAACGGCCGTTTCGGGGTGGATTCCTGACCGTCCTCTATTTCCGTTCGTGTCGAGCGAAGTCGAGACACCCGTCGGCCTTACGCCCAGCCTGAGGGGCATCTCGACTTCGCTCGATGCGAACGGGTAAGGTTGGCCCAAACGGCAAAAACCGGCCGAAAGCCCACGTACACCGCACCGCCGCTTTCACGGTATTGCACCCCTTAACCTCGATCGTTAGTAAGCTCAGCGTCGTCGAAACGAACGGGCTCCCCTTGCTCGCCAGTCCCCCGACCAAAGGAGAAAAAAGTCGATGAAATCCCCTCTTGCGGCGCCGCTGTGCGCCTTGCTTCTGCTTGCCGGCTGTTCGGGCGAACCCCAGTCCGAAGCCAAGACACCCCCCGCCAAGACCGAAACCGCCGAGAAGAAGCTGCCCGACACCGGCGGCGATACGCCGATCGAGCTTAAGGCCATCGGCAAGGGCGAACTGCTCGCGCTCAAGGGTGAACTCGGTTGCAGCTTCACCGTCAAGGGACAGGATGGCGCGGCGCTGGTCGCCAAGGCCGACGTCGGCGCCGACGCCCTGACCGAGGGTGCGGTGAAGATCGGCGATCGCGTCCAGCGCGTCGCGGGCTCGGGCGGTTTCGGCGCGCTCGAAAAAGGCATGGAATTGTCGGGCCCCGGCCTGAAGCTGGCGGTCGAGCGGACGTCGGAAATGTCGAAGAAGACCGGGAACGAGCAGACCGTCTATCCGGCCAAGCTGGTCGCCAGCCGGACCTATGGCGGCGAGCAGAGCTTCGACGGCGAATGGGCCTGCGGCGCCTGACGCCGCCGGATCACGCCGGGGTCACGCCATCGTGATCCCGGCGCGGCCATTCTCGACCACCCCCGTCGCGCGCTTCGACAGCGTGTTGACCGGGGTCGTCACCTTGTCGACGACCATGAAGTGCGTCTGCCACGCCGCGCGGCCGACGTCGCAGACCATATAGCCGCGCTGGTCGTTGGCGAATTTGAGTTCGGGGTTCAGCGCGAGCCATTCGTCGCTGCCCTTGCGCTTGTCACTGCCGTCGCCGCCGCTCGAAATCGAGGTGCCGACGAATTCGCCGCCGACGACCTTGTCCCTGTGAATCAGGTCGCCGCAGAAATTCTGATGCTCGTCGCCGGTCAGCACGACGACATTCTTTAGTCCGCCCATGCGCGCCAGCATCCGCTCGCGCGGCGCCTCGTAACCCGCCCAGCTATCGAGGTTCAGGATCTTCGCGGGCTCGGCCGGGTCGCGGCGGCGGTCGAGCGACATCATCGTCACCTGCTGCGCCAGCGCATTCCACGTCGCGCCGCCCGCGCCGAGGTTGCGGTTCAGCCAGTCTTCCTGTGCCTTGCCGAGCACCGCGGCATTTTTGTCATAGACGCCGGGGCAGGCGGGTTTGAACCCGTCGTCGCACGGCTGGTCGCTGCGATATTGCCGCGTGTCGAGCAATTGCATCGCCATCAGGTCGCCGTACCGAAGCTCGCGGTTGAGTGCGACCATGCCGCCGCGCGGCAACAGCGCGCGGCGTACCGGCATATGTTCGTACCACGCCTGAATCGCCGCCTGCTTCTTCAGCATGAAAACTTCGGGCGGCGGCGCGTCGGGGTCGTTGGTGGCGAGGCCGAGCTTCCAGTTGTCGATGTCCGAAACCCAGTCGTTGCGGATTTCATGGTCGTCGAAGCTCGACAGAAAGGCGTGGGTGCAGCGCGCCGCCTGCAGGTCCATGTCGCCGAGCTGCTGCGCATAGGCGAGGCGGTAGTCGCCAAGGTCGACAAGATTGCGGAACGCATGCTTGCGCACCGGACGGCTCGGCAGGCCGTCGTTGAACAGATAGTCCTGGCTATATTCGTAAATGAAGTCGCCATAATGATAGACGAAGGCGAGCTCCTCGCGCGCGAGGTGGCGGTAGGCGCCGAAAAAGCCGCTTTCGAAATGCTGACAGCCGCAGACGCCGAATTTGAGCGCCTCGACGGGTGCGCCGACACGCGGCAGGGTGCGCGCACGGCCGCGCAGGCTGCGTTCGCCGCCGGCGGTGAAGCGGTAATAATAGGGACGGTCGGGTTGCAGCCCGGCGACCTCGACATGGACGCTGTGACCGAGTTCGGGTCGCGCCAGTTCGATGCCCTTCGCGACGATCTCGCGAAAGCCGCTGTCGTTTGCAACCTCCCAGTCGACGGGCACCGGCGCCAGCGGCATGCCGCCGTGCGGCGCCATCGGCTCGGGCGCGAGGCGGGTCCAGATGACGAAACCATCGCTCACCGGATCGCCCGCCGCGACGCCGAGGCTGAACGGGAACTCGCGGAACAGCCCGCCTTCGGCACGAAGGATCGCGGGGGCGGCAAGCCCCACGAGCGTCGCAGAGGCAAGGAAGTGGCGGCGGCTGACCATGGCGGCTCCGTGGAGATGCGAATCGATGGCTTTCGCTAGACGAGCCGAAAGTTACATCAATGCGTCGTCAGAACCAGAAACGAATGCCCGCGACGAAGGCCGGGCGCGATATGTCGTCACCAGCCGCGCGCGCCAGCCGCGCCGTCTTGCCGAGCTTGCGCTCCCACGCGAAGCCGACATAGGGCGCAAATTCGCGGGCGATTTCGTAGCGCAGGCGGACACCGAACTCGATATTCGAAAAGCCGCCGCCGATGCCGCGCTCGGCGACATCCTGAAACGCCGCCTCGACTTCAGTCATCGGTTGCACGATCAGCCGCTGGGTAATGCGCTGGTCATAGCTGCCCGCGAGGCGCGCGGTGACGTCGCCCTTGTCGGACAGGAACAGCGCGCCTTCGACGTCGAACCAATAGGGTGCGAGACCTTCGAAGCCGAGCACGGCGTGCGTCGGCGACGGGCCGGGGCCGAAATCCTGCCTCACCCCGGCCTGCACGTCGAAATAGGGCCCGACCGCATGGCTCCACAGTGCCTGAACCTCGGCGCCTTCCAGCCGGCCGCCGAAATCGCCTTCGCCTTCGGACTTGATCGCCAGCTTGTCGATATCGCCGCCGAAACGCGCTTCGGCATCCCAAGCATAGCTGTCACCGCCCTTGCCGATGCGCGCTTCGGCCATGTCGACCATGACCTGCGAGATCGTGCCGCCGCCATGTTCGGCATAGAGCCGCGCGCGCGCGGCCGCCATCGCATCGGCGCCGAAGATTGCATCTGCGGCGCCCACGCGCGGCGCGGGCGGGGGAGCGGCGTTGCCCGCGCCGGGGGTGGGAGGTGTTTCGGGGAGCGTGCAATGACCCATCGCGGCATGTTCCGCGGTGCAGGCGGGCGGGGGCGGCGGGGCAGGCACCGGCGTCGTGCAATGCCCCATCGCGGCGTGTTCGGGCGAACAGGCGGGCGCGGGAGCGGGCATCTCGTGATGCTGGTGCTGCGCGGCAAGGAGGAGGAGGGCGAGCAGGCTCATGCGGCTTCCCCCGCCGGCCGGACCGTCACCACCTGCATCATCCCGGCGTGCATGTGATAGAGCAGGTGACAGTGGAACGCCCAGTCGCCCGGCGCATCGGCGGTGAGGTCGAACGTCACCTTGCCGCCCGGCTGGACGTTGACGGTGTGCTTGCGCGGCGCATGGTCGCCCTTGCCGGTCACCAGTTCGAAGAAATGGCCGTGCAGGTGGATGGGGTGCGTCATCATGGTGTCGTTGACCAGCGTCACCCGCACCCGTTCGCCCTCGGTAAAGGGGATCGGCGCCTTGACCTCGTTCATCTTCACCCCGTCGAACGCCCACATATAGCGTTCCATATTGCCGGTGAGGTGGATCTGCAGCTGCCGCGACGGCGTGCGCGTGTCGGGATTGCGGTCGAGCGCGACGAGGTCGCGGTAGGTCAGCACACCGGGTTCGCCGTCCAGGCCCTGTCCGGGATCGCCGGTGCGATCGACGGGCATCGGCGAGATGCTCTGCACGGTCGGCGTGTCCTTGACCGCGGGGGCAAGGCTCATGTCGCGCATGCTGTGCTTCATGGTTTCCCCGCCATGGTCCATCGCGCCATGATCCATGCCGCCCATCCCCATATCCTGCATCGTCGCGAGCGGGCGCCGGCGCAGCGGCGGAACCGGCGCGGTCATCCCGGCGCGCGGCGCCAAGGTCGCGCGCGCCATGCCTGAGCGGTCGGAGCTTTCGGCGATCAGCGAATACGCCCCGTCGCCCGGCGTGACGACGACATCATAGGTTTCGGCGACCGCGATCTGGAACTCGCCGACCTCGACCGGCCGTACATTGAGCCCATCGGCCTGCACCACCTCCATCTTCAGCCCCCGGATACGGACGTTGAAGGTCGTCATCGCCGAAGCGTTGATGATCCGCAGCCGCACCCGTTCGCCCGGCCGGAACAATCCGGTCCAGTTGTCATCGGGGCCGAGGCCGTTGACCAGATAGGTGTAGGCGGCGCCGGTGACGTCGCTGATGTCGGTCGGGTCCATCCGCATCGCACCCCACGCCATGCGGTCCTTCAGCGGCTGGTCCTTGCCCGCGAGCAGCCCTGCCAGCGTCTGCTTCTGATGGTTGAAATAACCGCCCATCTGCTTGAGCTTCTTGAAGATGACGTGCGGATGAAGCGGGCTGTGATCCGACAGGACGATGACATGCTCGCGGTCGTAAGCGACCGGGTCGGTACCTGCGGGATCGATGACCAGCGGGCCGTAATGGCCCATCTGTTCCTGCAACCCCGAATGGCTGTGGTACCAGTAGGTGCCCGACTGTTTGACCGGGAATTCGTAAGTGAAGGTCGCGCCCGGTGCGATGCCGGGGAAGCTGATGCCGGGGACGCCGTCCATGTGAAAGGGCAGGATCAGCCCGTGCCAGTGGATCGAGCTGTCCTCGTCCGGCAGCGCGTTGGTGACGTGGATGCGCGCCTCTGTCCCTTCCTTCAGCCGCACGAGCGGGCCGGGAATCGTGCCGTTGATCCCGATCGCATGGCTCGTCTTGCCGTCGACGGTCAGCATGCGGTGCGCGATCTTGAGGTGGATGTCGCTGCCGACGACGGTCGGGAGGCCCGACGATATCGGCTGCGCCCAGGCGGGAAGCCACGGCACCAGCGCTGCGGCGCCGCCCGCAGCGAGGAGCGATCGCCGGCCGATAACCATGCTCACATCATCCTCCCGAGCATCCACAGCGCCATCGCGATCATCATCACATTCTCGGTCAGCGACACGAAACCCAGCGGCACCTTGCTGCTGCCGCCGACGCACGCGCATTTGATGTCGCGCTTGTCGATATAGACCGCCTTGAACACCGATACGGCGCCTATGCCGCCGATGAAGAGCGCGACCGGGATCGACAGCCAGGGCAGCGCATGCGCGGTCATCAGCACGCCGGCAAGGCCTTCGGCAAAGGGGTAGATACTCGCATAGGGAACCCAGCGCCGCGCGAGCAGGTCGTAATTGAGGAACATCGTCGCAAACCTGTCGACGTCCTGCAGCTTGAGCAGCGCGAGCACGACCATGCTGAACGAGATGAACCACTCGGCGGCGCGGATGGTCAGGACATGCCCTTCTACCGCGAAGCTCGCGGCGGACGCCATCAGTGCCGTCATCGCGAACAATGCGATCACCGGCGTGTAGCTGGTGGCGTCGGGATCGGCCACCGTCAGCCCGAAATGGCGGCGCAAATCGTCGTGGCCGCCGATGCGCACCCCGTCGATGAAGGTCTGCGGCGTCGTCCTGACGCCATGTTCGGCCTTGAACGCGTCGGTCTCTTCGCGGGTGGTCAGCCAGCGGTCGTCGACCGCGAAGCCTTGGCTTTCGAGAAGGTGCTTCGACTTCAAGCCATAGGGGCAGATATGGCCGGGCATGACCATGCGATAGAGTGTTGCGTGTTTCGTCATCCACCCCATATAGCTTCCGTACCATGGTACGGAGTCAAGCGATGCAATTTACGATCGGCAAATTGGCACAGGCAGGCGATGTCGGCGTCGAAACGGTCCGCTATTACCAGCGCCGCGGCCTGCTCGACACGCCGGTACGCAGCGGCGGCGACGGCTGGGGCGGCGGGGTTCGCCGCTATAGCGGCGGCGACCTGCGCCGTCTGAAGTTCATCCGCGCGGCGCAGGCCTCGGGATTCACGCTCGACGAGATTTCCGAACTGCTGGCGCTCGAAGCGAGCGACGACCGCGCTCGCGTGCGCAGCCTCGCGCGCCAGCGGATCGACGCGCTCGACGCCAAGATCGCGCAGATGACCGAAACCCGCGCCGCGCTGGCGCGCCTCGCCGATCAATGCGCGGCGAGCGAGAAGGGGCCGTGCCCGATCCTTGCGGCGTTCGAGCCGTGATATTTGGGCATCCGAAGGGACGGTTCCGGCCGGTAGTTGCCATTCCTTACTTCGTCATCCCCGCGAAAGCGGGGACCCAGGGCGTGCGTCAGCTTACCCCACACTGGGTCCCCGCTTTCGCGGGGATGACGAAGATTGGAGATGGCTGCTCTCCATCCCCAAAGCCGTCGCTGCGCTCCTCGCAATGACGAATTTATCAACTATGCAGGAAGTGCATCACATCGCCGTCATGCACGACATAGGCCTTGCCTTCGGCGCGTAGCTTGCCGGCTTCGCGGGCGCGCGCTTCGCCGCCCAGCGTGACATAATCGTCATAGGCGATCGTCTCGGCGCGGATGAAGCCCTTCTGGAAATCGCTGTGGATTTCGCCCGCGGCTTCGGGCGCGGTGGCGCCGGTGTGGACGGTCCATGCCCGCGCTTCCTGCGGGCCGACGGTGAAGAAGGTGATCAGGTGAAGCAGTTCGTAGCCGGCGCGGATGACGCGCGCGAGACCGGTTTCGCTGAGCCCCATTTCGGACAGGAATTCCATCCGGTCGGCCATGTCCATCGTCACCAGCTCGCTTTCGATCGCGGCCGAAACGACGACCGCCTGCGCACCCTCGCTGGCCGCCTTAGCGAACACCTTTTCGGAAAAGGCGTTGCCGTTCGCGGCGCTGCCCTCGTCGACGTTGCAGACATAGAGGACGGGCTTCGAGGTCAGCAATTGCGCAGTGCGAAGGACGCGGGCTTCCTCGACATCCTTCGGTTCGACGAGCCGCGCGGGCTTGCCGTCGCGGAGCAGGTCGAGCGCCTGACCGAGCACTGAGGCGGCGATCTTCGCTTCCTTGTCGCCCTGCGCCGCCTTCTTGGCAAAGGCGGGAACGCGCTTCTCGAGGCTTTCGAGGTCGGCGAGCAACAGCTCGGTCTCGACCGTCTCGGCGTCGGCGACCGGGTCGACCTTGTTCTCGACATGCTGGATGTCGTCATCCTCGAAGCAGCGCAGCACGTGGACGATCGCATCGACCTCGCGAATATTGCCGAGGAACTGGTTGCCGAGCCCTTCGCCCTTCGACGCGCCCCGGACGAGCCCGGCGATATCGACGAAGGCGAGCTGTGTCGCGATGATCTTCTTGCTGCTCGCGATCGCCGCCAGTTTTTCGAGGCGCGCGTCGGGCACCGCGACATTGCCGATATTCGGCTCGATCGTGCAGAAAGGATAGTTGGCCGCCTGCGCCGCCGCCGTTTCGGTCAGCGCATTGAACAGGGTGGACTTGCCGACATTGGGCAGCCCGACGATCCCGCATTTGAAACCCATAAAAACTCCGTAGATCGGCAAGAGGCCGGTGTTGCAGCGCCCCTAGCGCCAAGTGCGCCCCGGCGCCAGCCTTCCGCTCAATATGGTTGTGGCGCGTTCAGCCTCGCGCCTTTATTCGCCATAGCATGATCAGATCGTCCCGATGGATCGCCGCAGCGCTGCCGCTGGCGCTCGGCGCGGCCGGCGCTGCGGCCGCACCCAGCCGCTTCGAGGTCGACGTGCTCGCCGAACTCAATTATTTTCGCGAGGATCCCGCGGGCTATGCCGACATCCTGCGCAGCTATCGCCCGCGCTTCGACGGCAAGATATTGCTCGCCGAAGAGGGCGGCGAGATCGACATCATGACCAACGAAGGCGTGGCGGCGGTCGACGAGGCGATCCGCGACCTTCGCCACCAGAAGCCCTTGTCGCGCCTCGCGCAAAGCGACCTGCTCGCGCGCGCCGCTGCCAGCCATGTCGCCGATCAGTCGCGGTCGGGCGCGGTCGGCCATTATACAAAGGGGCGCGGTCCGGGCGAGCGGATGAAGGCAATCGGCGGCGGGCCCTATGTCAACGAGGTGATCACCTATGGCCATCACAGTCCCGAAGGCGTGATCCAGCAATTGCTGATCGACGACGGGGTACCCGATCGCGGCCACCGTCACAGCCTGCTCCGGCCGACGCATCGTTATGTCGGCATCGCGTGCGGCCGGCATCCGGTGCACCGGACGATGTGCGTGACCCTGATGTCGCAGACTCCCGACGGATCGGCCCCGCCGCCGGGAAGGCCTGCGGCGAAAGCCGAATAAGCGAAGGACGGGGCCGGCCTTGATACGAAGCCGGCCCCGGTCCGGTCAGTTGCCGACCGGCTGGCTGTCGGTGCGCCGCACCACGACGGTCGACGAACGCGGCTCTTCGCCTGCGATCGGCCAGTCGCCCGTCGGATGCTGGATGTTCACGAAGAAGGTCGTGAGATCGGGGGTATAGGCGAGGCCGGTGATCTCGCAGCCGACGGGCCCGACGAGGAAGCGCTTTGACTTCTTCGTCGTCTGGTCGACATAGAACATCGCATTGTGGCCGAACGCCTGATCGATCGTCGTGCCCGCGACGCCCGAATTGCCCGGGACGCTATGGTCGGTCTGCACCCACAGGCGGCCCTGCGGGTCGATCCGCAGCCCGTCGGGGCTGGAGAAGGTGTCGCCGTCGATATTGCCGACCAGGTTGCTGCCCCCCGACGCCAGCGCCGGATCGCCCGCCAGCAGGAAGATTTCCCAGCTGAACTTCGTCGCCACCGGTGAATCGCCTTCCTCGCGGAACTTGACGATATGACCGTGGAGGTTGGTCACGCGCGGATTGGCGGCGTCGGTGACCTTGCGGCCGCTGTTGTTGGTCAGCGTCACGAACACCGCCTTGTTGTCGGGAGCGACGGTCAGCCATTCGGGGCGGTCCATTACGGTGCCCCCGGCGACGCGCGCCGCCGCCTGGCAGTTGATCAGCACGTCGGCCTGATTGTTGAAATCGACCGTTACCGGCGTCGGCGGCGTCGTGCTCTGGCTGACGTTGCCGGGGTCCGGCGCGCCGGCGACCAGGCCGTTCTCACCGACAACGAGCGCGCGCCATTCGCCCGATCCGTCGGCGTTGAAGCGCGCGACATAGAGCGTGCCATAGTCGAGCAGATCGGTGTTCGCCGCCCGGTTTGCGTCGCTGTACGCGCGTTCGGGGATGAACTTATAGATGCAGCCCGGCGTCGTATCGTCGCCCATATAGAAAGCGACGCGGCGGTCGCTGTTCGCCATGAAGGCGACATTCTCGTGGTTGAAGCGGCCCATCGCGGTGCGCTTCGTCGGCTGCGCCAGTTCGCGCAGCGGATCGATCTCGACCACCCAGCCATAGTTGGTCGCCGGCTGCGTCGGATCGAAATAATTGTTCATCGTTTCTTCGCAGGTCAGATAGGTGTTCCACGGCGTGCGGCCGCTCGAACAATTGTTGAGCATGCCCTTGATCGTGCCCGACAGCAGGCCCGCGGCGGGGCCGCCGGCGCGATAGCTGCTGTTGCCGGTGTAACGCTTGTTGTAGGTCGAACCCGCCTTGACGGCCCATTTGCCGTCGCTGCCCTTGGCGACCTCGACGACGCCGATCCCGACCGCCGACAGCGCGAGCGCTTTTTGCTCGGGCGTCGCGATGGCGGCGTCATACGCGTCCGCCATCAGGATGTTGAAGTCGGGATATTCGTAATTCATCGCCAGCAGGCCGCCGACGTTGGGATCGACGCCCGAAAGCGCGAAATATTCCATTCCGTCGTGGTTGCCGCCGGCCCATTTCTCGGCAACCGCCGGGGTCGGGTAGCTGCCCGCATAAGCGGTGCCGCTCTCGATCGAATCGCCGGCTTTCAGGAGGACGTCGACGCTGTAACCCTCGGGCACGGTGACGGTGTCGTTCTGGTTCGCCGCGACCGACGCGAAGCTGACCGTATAGCTCGGCGGCGGGGTGGGGGTCGGCGTCGGCGTCGGGGTGGGCGTCGGCGGGACGGTGACCGGCGGTTCGCTGCCATCACTGTCGCAGCCCGCCAGCACAGCGGCGGGAATCACCGACAGGCCGAACAGGCCCTGGCGGAGGATCGAACGGCGCGACGGATTTTCGGCAACGATCGCCTCGAGGCTGCCGCTGCCGCCGAGATCGGCGGTTTCGCGGCGATAAGGCGCGCGCGCCTCGTCGGTAAGATGTGACATGCAGATCCCCTGTTTTTGGTGGGCCCCGGGCCTGACTGGTCCCGGTGGAGCCCCCCGATTGCAGAGGCAGGTGTCAGCAGCATTGCTCCGGCATGTCGGGACGATGCGACTTCGGTGACGCTCCTGTGACAGGAGCCGCTCCGCTCAGTCGTGCACCGCCTTGATCAGCGGTCCCAGCGGCGATTCGCCGAGCCAGGCGAGTTGCACGTCCGACGAGATCTTGTTGATCGCTTCCTGCGGCTTGGCGCCGGGGTGCACCGCACGGCGGAGCGGGCGCGTGCCCGCCGGCATCGCCATGATCTCGGCGATCGCGCGCGGTACATCGGCGGGATCGGCGCTGCGCCCGCTGCCGTCCTCCTCGCCCATGCCCTTGGTGAAAGGCTCATAGGCGGCGAGCAGCGCGGCATCGCTGCGCTGTTTCAACGCGCCGGTATAGACATTGCGGTTCTGCCACACGCGCGTCGGATAGCCGCCGGGCTGGATGATCGTCACTTCGATCCCGTGCGGGACGAGTTCATAGGCAAGCTGTTCGGACAAAGCCTCGACCGCGAACTTGGTTGCCGAATAATGGCCGCCGCCGGGCACGATGACGCGGCCGAGCTGCGACGAGATGTTGAAGATCTGTCCGCTTTTCGCCGCCCGCATCTGCGGCAGGAGCGCGCGAAGCATGCGCTGGATACCGAGGACGTTGGTGTCGAAGATCAGCTTCGTCGCCTCCATATCCTGCACCTCGACGGGGCCGGTGATGCCGATCCCGGCATTGTTGATCAGCGTGTCGATGCGCCCGCCGGCGAGGGCGAGCGCCTTCGCGGTGCCCGCGGCGACCGATGCGTCGTCGGTCACGTCGATCTCGACGATGTGCAGGTCCAGACCGTCCTTGGCGGCCTCGGCCGCCAGCGTCTCGGCCTCCGGACGCGGGACGCCGCGCATCGTCGCAATCACCCTGGCACCCGCCCGCGCATAGAGCAGCGCGCCGACGCGGCCGAAACCGCTCGATGCGCCGGTAATCAATATGGTGCGTCCTTTCAGCGACGGCGCATCGGGGACAGCGGCATGGAGCAGGGCGGGCGCGGCGGTGAGGGCGGCGGCGGCGGCGATCAGCTCGCGGCGGCTGGGGCGGGAAGGCTCGGTCATGACGGGTTCCTTTCGGGCCCATCATGCCTTACTTTCGCGAGCGCTCCAAATCGCCTCAGGCCAGCCAGCGCGCGAAGACGTGCACCTGCTGCCGTTCCCAGCCGAGATGCTCGTACAGGCCCGCCGCCGGGTTGCCTTCGCGCAGCATTAGCTCGACCTTCGGGCAACCGCGCTGGCGCAGCCAGTCGCACGCCGTGTCCAGCAATTGCCGCGCCATACCGCGGCCCTGCCGGTCGGGCGCGACGCCGAGATAATAGATCCAGCCGCGATGCCCGTCGAAACCGGTCATCGCCGTGCCGACGATCCGGCGGTCCTCTTCGGCGACGATCACCGTCGCCGCGTCATGACCTAGCGCACGCCGGAAATCGGCGACAGGGTCATTCCAAGGGCGGGTGAGCCCGCAAGCTTCCCAGACCGCCACCACCGCGTCGCAATCGCCCGGCGTTGCGGCGCGGACGCCGATCATCCCTGCAGCCGCAGCGCGAGGTCGCTGGCAAAGCGCACGTCATCGCCGTCGGCAAGCCATTTCGCTTCGGCCGCAATCGCGCCGAGCAGGTCGATCAGCGGTTCCGTCTCGCTCTTGTGATAATTGCCAAGCACATGGCCGGTGACGCGGTCCTTGTGGCCGGGATGACCGATGCCGATGCGGACGCGGCGGAAATCGTCGCCGATATGCTGGATCATCGAGCGGATGCCGTTATGACCCGCGGCTCCGCCGCCTCGCTTCACCTTGACCTTCATCGGCGCGAGGTCGAGTTCGTCGTAAAAGACCGTGACGTCCTGCGGCGTCAATTTGTAGAAATCGAGCGCGGCGCGCACGCTGCGGCCGCTTTCGTTCATGAAGGTAGCCGGTTTGAGCAGCAGGATGCGCTGCGAGCCGATACGACCTTCCTGGACCCAACCCTGGAATTTCTTCGCGGGCGCCGGGAAGTCGTAGAAATCGGCGATGACATCGGCGGCCATGAAGCCGACATTGTGACGGTGCATCGCATATTGGGGCCCGGGATTGCCGAGGCCGACCCAGAGCTGCATGGTGGTGCCTTTCCCGGGTCTGGTGGAAACGCCCCTCCCGCGCGGGGAGGGGCGATCCTGAAAAGCTTAGGCTTCTTCGCCGCCTTCGGCCGCTTCGGCTTCGCCGTCATCCTTCGTCGTGTCGCCGTCGCTCGACTTGAGCGCCGACGGAGCGACGATGGTGGCGATGGTGAAGTCGCGGTCGGTGATCGCGCTTGCCACGCCCTTGGGCAGGGTGACGTTGCTGATGTGGATCGAGTCGCCGACATCGAAACCGGTCACGTCGATCGCGATCTCGTCGGGGATCTTGTCCGCGTCGCAGACGAGTTCCAGCTCGTGGCGAACGATGTTCAGCACGCCGCCGCGCTTCAGGCCCGGCGAGGCTTCTTCGTTCTGGAACGAGACGGGCACCGCAACCTGGACCGTGGCGTCCTTCGCGATGCGCAGGAAGTCGGCGTGGATCGGGCGATCCTTGACCGGGTGGAAAGCGACGTCCTTGGGCAGGGTACGGATGGTCTTGCCGCCCACGTCGATCATCACGACCGAGTTCATGAAGTGACCCGTCATCAGCTGCTTCATCAGCAGCTTTTCTTCGACGTGGATCATCAGGGGTTCTTCCTTGCCGCCATAGACAACGGCGGGGACGCGGCCATTACGACGCAGGTCACGCGAGGCTCCCTTGCCTCCGCGTTCGCGCGTCTCGGCCGTCAGCGTCAGCTGATCGCTCATGATATTTCTCCGAGAAACAGTTACACAGTTCCGCCACGCCTCCAGGGATGACCATGACGGAAGCCGGGGCGCTTAGCGGGGAAGGGGCGGAAATGCAAGCGGCACGCGGTCCTATTGCACGCGTTTCACTTCCAGCCCCTCGGCGCCGAGCATCGCGGGAACGCCGTCGGTGCCGACCAGATGGCCGGCGCCGACCGCCAGCAATACGGTACCGGGGCGGTCCAGCCGCTTTCTCACCCACGCGCTCCAGCGCCGGTTGCGGTCGGTCAGGATCGCCTGGCGCGCCGCCGGGACCGCATCGACATCCTCGTTGATTACTTTTTCGAGCGCGACGAGATCGCCGCGCGCCCATGACGCGGTCAGCGCGCGGACGTCCTCGACGGCCTTGTCCGTTCCCTTGACGGCGCGCGTGAGCAGCGTCCGCTGCGTTTGCGGGTCGAGCGTTTCGAACAGGTTCAATTGCCCGTGCGCCGTTTCGAGGCCGCCGATCGGCTTGCCCGCCGCTGCGAATTGCGCGGTGAGGCGCGATTCTACTCCGCGCGATGGATCGAATTCGGCATTCTGCGTCACGCGCTGGCCCATCAGGACCATGACCGCCCAGTCGTCGAGCGTATCGCCGCCGAAATCGCCGCCCGTTGCTTCGAGTGCGCGATACTGCGCCAGCGCTTCCGGCGACAGCCGCTTGTCCATCGGCAGCGGCGCTGATCGCGGCGCCAGCGTCCAGAACACTTCCCCGGCCGCCGCCAGTTCCTGCGGCGACAGTTCGAGCACCAGCTCGTCGGCCGCATCGGCGACGTCGGCGACCTTGCCGGCGTCCCACTTGGTCCCGGCGGGCAGGGCGTGCATCGTGCCGAGCATATAGATGCGCGTATCGTCATCCTCGACCAGCCACATCGCGGGCCGGGCGGGCGTTTCGGGTACAGCGGTACCGCAACCGGCGAGCAGCCACGGCAAGAGGGCCGCCGCGAGGCGGCGCCCCCAAGGCCGGAAAGTAAGCGTGTCGGGCCTCAATATTCGATCCGCTCGGCGGTCAGTCCGCGTTCCTTCAGAAAATCCTGCACGCTATGCTCGCCTGCGAGATGGCCCGCGCCGACGGCGACGAAGACGGTGCCGGGTTGGTCCATTCGCGCCTTGATCTGGTCGGCCCAGCGCTGATTACGGTCGAACAGCAACACCTTGGCGAGTTCGGGGGTCGCGGCCATGCTTTCGTTCATCGCCACTGCCAGCGCTTCGGTGTCGCCCTTGCCCCACAGCACCACCGTCTTGTCGAGCGTCGGGCCGAGCTTGTCGATGTCCTTGACCACCGAATTGAGGAAAGCGAGCTGCTGCTTTTCGGGCAGGCCGTCGAAAAAGCCGAGCTGCTGATCGACCGTCTCGAGCGCCGACACCGGCTTGGCTGCAGCCTTCGCAGCGGCGGTGAGCTGTTTTTCGGCACCCTGTTCGGGATCGTAGCCCAGCTGGGCGAGCGGCGCGATCGACAGCGTCATCGCAGCGAACCACGGCTCGAACCTGTCGAACTGCGCCACCGGAATGCCGAGGCCGGTCATCGCCGCCTGATAGGCTTTGAGTTCGTCGGCGCTGAGGCGCGACGAAATCGTCTTGCCGCTCTGGTCGAGGGCGAGCGGAATCATCTTTTGTGCCATCTCCCCCGGATCTTCGGGCAGCACGATTTCGAGCATCAACTGGTCCGACTTGTCGAAGGCGCGCTTCACTGCATCGTCGAACCAGCCGAGGCCCGGCTTCAGCACATGGACGGTGCCGAAGAGATAGATGGTCGTGTCTTCGTCCTTCACGACCCACAGCGCGGGATCGACGTCGGTCACCGCCGCCGAGGATTCGGCCGCGCGCGCCACATTGTGTCCGGGCGCCAGCGCGCATTGCGCGAAGGGGATGACGGCGCAGGAGATCGCGAGCGTCTTCAGCCATTTCTTCATGGGGAATTGCCTTTCATTTTCGGCCGTTATGGCCGGGGCCGTGCGGGCAGGGAAGGTGTAATATTCAGCGGAACTTGAGCCAGAAATAGACCGCGGCATTGACCAGCAGCGCCGCGAGGAACAGCAGCATCGCATCGACCGGCGGCACCAGCCCGGCACGGTGCAGCACCCACCATGCGGGCGCCGGAATGATGAAGGCGTAATAGCCGGCGAGCCCCGCGCGCCAATAGGCTTGCCGCTCATGATCGTCGATCGAGCGTTCGTAGAGCGGGATCAGGACCGCCAGGCCGCCCGCCCACAAGAGCGCCAGCCCGATGGCGACGGCCGGCGACAAGGCGCCGTTACCGAACAGCGGATCGCCGGGATTGCTCGTCCCGCTGCGATCGAGGATGCCCGACAACACGCCGATCGTCGCGGCGATGGCGAGGCAGGTCCAGTAGAGCCGCTTGCGCTTCGACCAGCCTTCCCAGAATTTGCCGACCCGCCGCAGGTAAAGGGCCATCGCGGCCATCCCGGCGAGCAAGGCCAGCCCGGCGCCGACGGCGGCCGGCGGCGCGTTCTCGCCGGCCTCGCGCATCGCGTCGAGATATCCGGCGGCGAGGCCCATCAGGAATATCGTGACGAACACGATGACGACCGGCCAGATCAGGCGGGGGCGTTTGCGCTTTCCGGCGGGATCAGATGTCATGGCTGCTTCCTTCGAAACCATCGTCGAAAATCTCCTCGATCGGCATCGCGAACAGTCGTGCCAGCTTGAAAGCAAGTGGTAACGACGGGTCGTATTTCCCTGTTTCGATTGCGTTTACTGCCTGCCGCGAGACGTCGAGCCGGTCGGCGAGTTCGGCCTGGCTCCAGTTCCGCATCGCGCGCAGCACTTTCAGTTTGTTGTTCATTCGGCGCCTCGCCAGCCTTCGCGTCGGGTTTGTTCCGGCATGGGCAAAATCGGGCGGAGTGCAACGGAAAGTTTCGCCAAGAGACTGGAGCGCCGCCATTGCAAGCGGCGCTCCAGCTCAGGTCGCCGGCCGTTACCGGGGAGTACCGGCCGGAGCGAAAGGGCGAAACCTGCCACGCCGGCGATCAGCGCGCGGCGAGCCGGATGCCGCGGTCGGCCTCGGCAACCGCCCGTTCGGCCTGCGCTCTGGCGCCGTTAGTCGCGGCCGCGATGCATTCGGTGCGTAGCGCCAGTTCGGCCGTGCCGCGCAGATCGCTGCGGCAGAGGCGGCGCGCGGCGCTAGCGATCCGCGCTGCGAGCGTTTGCCGGTCGCTTGCCAGAGCGAGGTCCAGATCGCCGATATGGACATATTCGCTCGCGCTGTAGCTGACAGGAGCGGCGATTGCGGGAGCGCCCAAGGCGAGCGAAAGTGCGAGGATCGCGGCGCGGGTAATCATGAGGTCATTTCCTTTTCTGTAACGTTGGTCGTGTTCACCTGTCTTTGTGTCAGGTTTACATGACTATATGTCGTGACTCGCTGACTATGTCAACAACACCTGACAAAAAGCCGTGTATCCGTGACATCGGGCGGCATTTTCGAGGTGAACGGCAACGTCACGCGCCTTGACCCTGCGGCCCCGCTGCGCCAAGGGCGGCGGCAATTGTTGCACCTGCGAAAGAGCGGATTCGTGGCCGACCAGGCGGAAAAGAAATCCCTGAGCTTCCAGGACATGATCCTGACGCTGCACGCCTATTGGGCCGCGCGTGGCTGCGCGATATTGCAGCCATATGACATGCGCGTCGGGGCGGGGACATTTCACCCCGCGACGACCTTGCGCAGCCTCGGCCCCGAGCCGTGGAACGTCGCTTATGTCCAGCCGAGCCGCCGCCCGACCGACGGCCGCTATGGCGAAAACCCCAACCGTCTGCAGCATTATTACCAGTATCAGGTGATCCTGAAGCCTTCGCCCGCCGACCTGCAGGAACAATATCTGGGGTCGCTCGCCGCGATCGGCATCGACCCGCTGCTCCACGACATCCGCTTCGTCGAGGACGACTGGGAATCGCCGACGCTCGGCGCGTGGGGCTTGGGCTGGGAAGTCTGGTGCGACGGCATGGAAGTCACCCAGTTCACTTACTTCCAGCAGATGGGCGGCTTCGACTGCAAGCCCGTCGCGGGCGAGCTCACCTACGGGCTCGAACGCCTCGCCATGTATATCCAGAATGTCGACAATGTGTACGACCTGCGCTTCTCCGACGCGGTCGGCGATGTCGCGGCGGTCAGCTATGGCGACGTGTTCCTCGAGAACGAGCGCCAGTTCTCGAAATGGAATTTCGAGGTCGCCGATACCGACACCTTGTTCGCCGGGTTCAAGGCCGCCGAGGAAGAGTGCAAGCGCGCGATCGCGGCAAACGTCCCGCTCGCCGCCTATGATCAGGCGATCGAGGCGAGCCACCTGTTCAACCTGCTGCAGGCGCGCGGCGTGATCAGCGTGCAGGAACGCGCCAATTATATGGCGCGCGTCCGCGATCTCGCAAAGGGAAGCTGCAAGGCGTGGATCGACAGCCAGTCCGAACGCTGGACCCAAAACTATCCGGGGTGGACGCTGTAATGGTCCACTCTGCGACAACCTTTCTTTCCGTTCGTGTCGAGCGAAGTCGAGACACCCATCGGAATGGCGCTGTCCTTCGGGGCATCTCGGCTTCGCTCGATGCGAACGGGGTTTGGGGTTCGGAGGATTTGTTGTGACCGACTTTCTTCTCGAACTGCGTAGCGAGGAAATTCCGGCGCGCATGCAGGCCGGCGCGCGCGCCGAACTTGAGAAGCTGTTCCGGGCGCAATTGAGCGCTGCGGGGCTCGAAGCGGGCGCGCTCACCATCTGGTCGACGCCGCGCCGTCTGGCGCTGATCGCGCGCGATCTTCCGCAAGCGACCGCCGCGGTCAGCGAGGAACTCAAGGGCCCGCGCAGCAGCGCGCCGCCGCAGGCACTCGAAGGCTTCCTGCGCAAGACCGGCCTGACGCAGGACCAGCTCGAAGACCGCGACGGCGTCTATTTCGCGGTGATCGACAAGCCCGGCCGCGCGACGGCCGAGGTGCTCGCCGAGGCGATCCCGGCGATCGTCCGCAGCTTTTCCTGGCCGAAGTCGATGCGCTGGGGCAAGCAAAGCGCGAGCAGCGAAAGCCTGCGCTGGGTGCGCCCGTTGTCGGGCATCGTCGCGATCTTCGGCGAAGATCTGGTGCCATGTGAAGTTAGCGGGATTTCGGCGGGTTTCGCGACGCGCGGCCACCGCTTCCATTGCCCGGGCGAGATCACGATCGGTTCTGCAGCGGACTATGCCGAAAAGCTGCGCGCTTGCCACGTCATCGTCGACCATGAGGAACGCCAGAACATCGTCCGCGACGGCGCCGCCAAGGCCGCGGCCGACGCCGGGCTGACGCTGGTCGAGGACGAGGGGCTGGTGATCGAGAATGCCGGCCTCACCGAATGGCCGGTGCCCTTGCTCGGCCGCTTCGACGAAGCCTTCCTCGAAGTCCCGCCCGAGGTCATCCAACTCACCGCGCGCGTGAACCAGAAATATTTCGTCGTGAACGGCGCCGACGGCAAGCTCGCCAACGGCTTTGTCTGCACCGCGAACATCGACGCGATCGACGGCGGCGCCGAAATCGTCGCGGGCAACCGCAAGGTGCTCGCGGCGCGCCTGTCGGACGCACGTTTCTTCTGGGAACAGGACCAGAAAAAGACGCTCGCGCAGCATGCCGAAAAGCTGGCGAACATCACCTTCCACGAAAAGCTGGGTACCGTCGCCGACAAGGTCGAGCGCGTCGCAAAGCTGGCGCGTTGGCTGGTGGAAGAGGGGATTGTCACGTCGTGCTCCCCGGCGAAAGCCGGGGCCCATGGCGACGGTGCAACTGGACCCCGGCTTTCGCCGGGGTACAAGGAAGAGTTGGCCGACCAAGCCGAACTCGCAGCGCGCCTCGCGAAGGCCGATCTCGTCACCGAGATGGTCGGCGAATTCCCCGAATTGCAGGGCCTGATGGGCGGCTATTACGCCCGCGCCCAAGGCCTGCCCGATGCAGTCGCCGACGCGATCCGCGACCATTACAAGCCGGTCGGGCAGGGTGATGATGTGCCGACGGCGCCGGTCACGGTGGCCGTGGCTTTGGCGGACAAGCTGGATACGATCGCCAGTTTTTTCGCTATCCACGAAAAGCCGACGGGATCGAAAGATCCCTTTGCACTCAGGCGTGCAGCTCTTGGCGTGTTAGCACTTCTTCAAAGAAATCAGATCCGAACCGGCGTCGCGAATGGGTTGGATCAGTCGTGGCTTTCAGCCAGCATCTATGACTTCAGCCGTGTAGAAGCAGACTGGGCGCGATCAGTTCTTGCTGAAGGCGGCGGCGCTTTCGAGTATTTTGACAACTTCGCCACCAACGGAATGGCAAGTGAAAGCGCTGAAGAAAGAGCTATTTGGCTCTATAGCAAGCATTCAGAATACAGTGCGTTTCAAGCGGGCATCCTCGACTTCTTCGCCGACCGCCTCAAGGTCCAGCAGCGTGAAGCCGGTGTCCGCCACGACCTGATCGACGCGGTGTTTGCGCTCGGCGGTGAGGATGATCTCGTTCGCTTGCTCGCCCGCGTGAAAGCGTTGCAGGCATTCATGGCGACCGAGGACGGCAGTAACCTGCTCGCGGGCTACAAGCGCGCGGCGAATATCCTGAAGCAGGCGGGGCAAAGCAGTTCCCCGGCGAAGGCCGGGGCCCAGAGCGGAGAAGCGCCGACGTCTGTGGATGGCAGCACTGGACCCCGGCCTTCGCCGGGGAACATGACAGAGCATGACGCCGCGTTGCTCGCCGCGCTCGACACCGCCGAACCCGCCGCTACCGCCGCAGTCGCCGACGAACGCTTCACCGACGCCATGGCCGCGCTCGCCAGCCTGCGCGCGCCGATCGACGCCTTTTTCGAGGGCGTGATGGTCAATGATCCCGACGAGGCGGTGCGTGCGTATCGCCTCGGCCTGCTCGCGCGATTTACCGGCGCGGTGCATGGCGTCGCGGATTTCTCGAAGATCGAGGGCTGACGCGGTCGTTATGTGCCGCAGCTTATAACGAACGAAGTAATTCTGAATCGACCAATTGGCTTTGCATACCTACCCAGCCGCAACCTCCTCCCCGGGGCAGCAGGAGCATGACATGACGAAGATGGTGCATTTGTTCGGCGGTTCGGCCACAACGGCCGAACGCTCGAAGGAATTGCTCGGCGGTAAAGGGTCGAACCTTGCCGAAATGGCCTCGATCGGCCTCCCGGTCCCGCCGGGCTTTACGATCACCACCGACGTCTGCACCGCTTATTATGCCAATGGCGAACAATTCCCGGCCGGACTGGTCGAGGATGTCGCCGCGGGTATCGCGCATATCGAGGGCATCACCGGCAAGAAGTTCGGCGACGCGGCCGATCCTTTGCTCGTCTCGGTCCGTTCGGGCGCCCGCGTGTCGATGCCCGGCATGATGGATACCGTCCTCAACCTCGGGCTCAACGACCGCACCGTCGTCGGCCTGTCCGAAGCGTCGGGCGACCCGCGTTTCGCGTGGGACAGCTATCGCCGCTTCGTCCAGATGTACGCCGACGTCGTCATGGGGCTCGACCATGCCGAATTCGAAGAAGCACTGGAAGTGGCCAAGGAAGACAAGGGCTTCTACCTCGACACGGAGATGTCGGCTGAAGACTGGCAGGCGTTGGTCAAGGAATATCAGGCGATCGTCGAGCGCGAGACCGGCGCGCCTTTCCCGCAGGAACCCAACGACCAGCTTTGGGGCGCCGTCGGCGCCGTCTTTGCGAGCTGGGAAAGCGACCGCGCGAAGGTCTATCGCCGCCTGAACTCGATTCCCGGCGAATGGGGCACCGCGGTCAATGTGCAGGCGATGGTGTTCGGCAATATGGGCGACACGTCGGCGACGGGCGTCGCCTTCACCCGCGACCCCGCGACCGGCGAGCGCGCCTGGTACGGCGAATGGCTGATCAATGCGCAGGGCGAGGACGTCGTCGCGGGCATCCGCACGCCGCAATATCTGACCAAGATCGCACGCGAAAAGGCGGGCGCCAAGCCGCTGTCGATGGAAGAGGCGATGCCCGAGACCTTCACGGAGCTCGGCCGCGTCTTCGACACGCTCGAAACGCACTACCGCGACATGCAGGACATCGAGTTCACCGTCGAACGCGGCACTTTGTGGATGCTCCAGACGCGCTCGGGCAAGCGTACTGCGAAGGCTGCGCTCAAGATCGCGGTCGACATGGCGGCCGAGGGGCTGATCACCGAGGAAGAGGCCGTCGGCCGCGTCGATCCGGGCGCGCTCGACCAGCTGCTCCACCCGACGCTCGATCCCAAGGCGCCGCGCGATGTGCTGACCAAGGGGCTTCCCGCGAGCCCCGGCGCCGCGTCGGGCAAGATCATGTTCGACGCCGACAGCGCCGAAAAGGCGGCGGGCATGGGCGAGGCGGTGATCCTTGTCCGCGTCGAGACGTCGCCCGAGGATATTCACGGCATGCACGCCGCCAAGGGCATCCTGACTGCGCGCGGCGGGATGACCAGCCACGCGGCGGTCGTTGCGCGCGGCATGGGCCGACCCTGCGTTTCGGGCGCCGGCGGGCTCAGCATCGACGGCAATGCCCGCGTGCTGCGCGTCGGCGGGCGCGAACTGCGCGAGGGCGATATCCTGACGCTCGACGGTTCGACCGGCGAAGTGATGGCGGGCGAGGTTCCGACCTTGCTCCCCGAGCTCGTCGGTGATTTCGGCACGCTGATGGAATGGGCCGACAAGGTGCGCCGGATGAAGGTGCGCACCAACGCCGAAACCCCGGCCGATGCACAGGTCGCACGCGATTTCGGTGCCGAGGGCATCGGCCTCTGCCGTACCGAACATATGTTCTTCGACGCGGCGCGGATCACCGCGGTGCGCGAGATGATCCTCGCCGAAAGCGAGGACGGCCGCCGCGCCGCGCTCGCCAAGCTGCTCCCCGAACAGCGCGGCGACTTTGCGGCGATCTTCGGCGTGATGGCGGGCCTGCCGGTTACCATCCGCCTGCTCGACCCGCCGCTCCACGAGTTCCTGCCGACGCGCGAGGAGGATTTCGCCGTCGTGGCAGAGGCTGCGGGCGTCGGGATCGAGGCGCTCAAGGCCCGCGCGAACGAGCTGCACGAGTTCAACCCGATGCTTGGTCATCGCGGCTGCCGTCTCGGCGTCACTTACCCCGAGATCTACGAAATGCAGGCACGCGCGATTTTCGAGGCGGCGTGCGACGTCGCCGCCGAAACCGGCGCCGCGCCGATCCCCGAGGTGATGATCCCGCTCGTCGCGACGCGCCGCGAGTTCGACCTGATGAAGGCGGTCGTCGACGCGCAGGCCAAGGCGGTGTTCGCCGAAAAAGGCCGCGAGATCGCCTATCTCGTCGGCACGATGATCGAACTGCCGCGCGCCGCGCTGATGGCGGGCGAGATCGCCGAGACGGCGGAGTTCTTCAGCTTCGGCACGAACGATCTCACCCAGACGACGATCGGCATCAGCCGCGACGACGCGGGCCGTTTCCTGACGCAATATGTCGACAAGGGCATCTTCCTGACCGACCCGTTCGTCAGCCTCGACGTCGAGGGCGTCGGCCAGCTCATCGAGATTGCTGCCGACCGCGGCCGCGCGACGCGGCCGGACGTCAAGCTCGGCATCTGCGGCGAGCATGGTGGCGACGCGCCGAGCATCCATTTCTGCGAAAAGACCGGCCTCGACTATGTCAGCGCCTCGCCTTATCGTGTGCCCATCGCGCGTCTGGCGGCAGCACAGGCGGCGCTGAAAAAGGGCAAATAGCCGGAGAGGGCGCGCATGAAGAGCTGGCACCGCTATGCGATCACTCTGGTGGGCGGATTGGCGGTCGGGCTCGGCGCGGCGTGGGCGCTGACCAACGGCGGGCTCGGCGACGGCGGAATCCGCAACGGCCCGTGGACGACCTCGCTCGGTTACGGAACCAAGGCGACGGACCCGTTGACGCGCGCAATGGTCGCGCGTTCGGGCCTGCTGGCGCTGCCCGCGAAGGAAACCGTCTACTGGATGGCAAAGGTCGATGCGGCGGGCGCGCCGCTCGACGGCAATTGCCGCTACAGCCTGTCGGGAACGCCGCTCGACGCGCGCTGGTGGAGCGTTACCGTCTATGACGACAAAGGCTATCTGGTGGATAATCCGGCGCGCACCTGGTCGGTCAACGGCGCGAATGTCGCGCTCGACGCGAAGGGCGAGTGGCGCGTTACGATTTCCCCTGAGAAGCCCGCCAGCGCGGCGTGGTTGCCGGGGATCAAGGGGCGGCCTTTTCAGCTAACCTTGCGCATGTACAACCCCGGCAAGGCGTTCCGGGCCGATCCCGAAAAGGCGGTGCTGCCGCGGCTCGTGAAGGAGGGCTGCTGAGATGCGCGGCTGGCTCGGTCCGATCCTGTTCGGCCTGATCGTCGCCGCCGCGACCGCATGGGCGGCGGTGCTCTATGTCCCCTATGGACTGATGAACGTCGCGATGGAGCGGCTGGGGCAGGGCGGCGTCAACAAGATGTCCTATGGCAATCTCGCGACCCCCGAGCGCCAGCCGGTGGTGCGACCCAGCCCCGACCTTGCCTATTCGAGCTGTCCCTATGACCTGTCGGCGGGGCGGTGGCGATTGACGTGGCGCCGGTGGCGGGACGGTATAGTTCGCTCAGCGTCTTCGACGCGGCGACCGACGTGATCTTCGTCCGCAACGATGTCGAGGCGGGAGGCAAGCCCTATCGAATCATCGTTGCGCGTGCGGGGCAGGCGGTGCCCGCGGGGGCGGAGGTCGTGCGCACCGACCACGACCGCGGCATCGCGCTGATCCGCCTGCTGCTCAAGGATCCCGAGGAAATCGGCGGGCTCGACGCGGCGCGGCGCGAGTCGTCGTGCGCCACGGTCACAAATAAGAAATAGGGGGTTGCGCCCCCGCGCATCGGGTCTTAAAGGCGCCTCTCCACGCACCCGTAGCTCAGCTGGATAGAGCATCAGACTACGAATCTGAGGGTCGGACGTTCGAATCGTTCCGGGTGCGCCATTCCCTTCAAATCGTCACCATGCCGAAAGCCGATTGCGCCTCGCCGCCGGTTTCGCGAACATGGCCGGCCTGTCGAAAGGATGCGGATATGGCCAGGATCGTGTTCGGAATGAACCAGTCGCTCGACGGTTATGTCGACCATATGGAGTTCGCGCCGGATCAGACGCTCTTCCGTCATTTCATCGCGGAAGCCGACGGGCAGACAGGCAGCATCTATGGCCGCACCATGTATGAGATCATGCGCTATTGGGACGATGAGCATCCCGAATGGGGCCCGGACGAGCACGCTTTCGCCGCGGCATGGCGCAAGCAGCACAAATGGGTCGCCTCGCGCACGCTGACCGAGGTCGGTCCTAACGCAACGCTGATCGGCGACGATCTGGAGGGGGCGATCCGGGCGCTCAAAGCCGATCGCGACGGGGAAATCGAAGTCGCCGGTCCGGGGATCGCACAGAGCCTTACCGAACTCAGTCTCATCGACGAATACCGGATCTATCTGCACCCGGTCGTGCTGGGGCAGGGCCGCCCCTATTTCGCGGGGCCCCGGCCGCCGCTCCGCCTCGTGACGCAGGAGCGGATCGGCGGCGACGTGATCAGGCTGGCTTACGTTCCGGCCTGACCCACGCTGGCTTTGTCGTTGCTCAGGCGGGATCGGGAACCGCGAAGCGCAGGCCGCGCATCATCGCGGCGGGGATCACGCTGCCATGGTCCTCGCCGTCGAAAATATGGCTGTCGGCTTCGGCAAGGCCGGCCTTGCGCAGCGCCGCGACGAATTCGGGGACCGCATCGACCATCCGGCAGGCCGCCACCATCGCCTGCATCTGTTCGATCGTCATTTCCAGCCCGGCGGGGACCTTCGCCGGTGCTTCCTGCTCCTGCCCGCCGACGCTGACCAGAACGCGCGGCTGGCGCTCGACCCCGGCCAGCCGCCCGGCGAAGTCGGGAAGGTGGCCCAGCACCGCAAAGCCGTCCCACCACAGCGACGGACTGCCGGCAAGGAAGGTTGCGAATGCGTCGGGGCGGGTGAGCAGGGCATAAGCGGCGAACAGGCCGCCGAGCGAATGGCCGTAGAGGATGCGGTCGGTCGCCGACGCTTCGGGATAGCGACGCTCGATTTCGGGTGCGAGCGTGTCGACGAGGAAGGTCAGGAACGCCTCGGCGCCGCCGTCCTTGTCGCCGATCATGCCCGTCATGCCGCCCAGCGCGGCGCGGCCCGCCTCGCTCAGTGGCGGCGTCAGGTCGGCGGTGCGCAGCTTGGCGAATTCGGTATATTCGGCACCATAGCCGACGCCGACGATCATCGCGGTCGGCAGCGTGCCGACGGTCCCGCGAAGCCGGGCAATCTCGGCCGCGAGCGCGAAGCCGATGTCGGCGTCGAGGACGAACAGCACCGGCACCTTGCCGTCAGCCGGCGGATTGGCGACTCGCGACACGCTGATCTTGAAGGTGCCGGTGCCGCCGGGGTGCGGCAGGTCGAATTGGTCGATCGGGGCCTGAATGGAGAAGCTCATCGCTGATTGCCTTTTTGCTGGGGTTGATGGTTTCGGGACGAAAGTCGGTCAGGCTTCGCGCAGCGCGCGATAGACGAATTCCTGCGCGACCACTTCGGGCGGGCGCATGTCGGTCGCGATCCGCTGGCGATGCGTCATACCGATGCACAGGATGTCGTTGGCAGGATCGATCCAGAACCAGGTACCGAACGCGCCGCCCCACTCATAGGTGCCCTTGCCGACCGGCCGGCCGGCGCGGGCCGGATCGACGCAGACCATGCCGTTAAGGCCGTGGCCATTGCCCTGACCGATCACATAATGAAGGATCGGATAGCGATTTTGGAGCAGGTCTTCCGGCAGGTGGTTCGACAGCATCAGCTCGATGCTCTCGGGTTTCAGGATTTTCACCTCGCCCAGACTGCCGCGCTGGAGCAGCATGCGGGCGAAGCGGGCATAGTCGCCGGCGGTCGATTTGAACGACGTGCCGCCCATCGGAAAGATCGATTCCATCCGCTCTTCGGAGGTGGCGGTACGCAGCCGGCCGGTTTCGGGGTCGAAGACATGCCCACACACCAGCCGGCGCGTCTGGTCGTAATCGAGCGTGAAGCCGGTATCCTCCATGCCGAGCGGGTCAAAGACGCGCTTCTTCAGGAACAGGTCGTACCGCTCGCCGCTCAGCCGTTCGACGATCTCGGCCTGAAGGTCGGTGGCGACGCTATATTCCCATGCGGTGCCGGGCTCGTATCCGAGCGGCAATGACGCATAGCGGCCGATTTGCTCGGTAAGCGAGCGGGCGTCGTGCCATCTCAGCTTCGCCAGCTTTTCCTGCATCTCCTCGACGGTCTTGCCGAGGCTGAAACCGGCGCTGTGCGTAAACAGTTCGCGGATCGTCGGCGGGCGCGTGGCGTTGCTACCGGGAAGCGCCGCGATGCCGGCAAATTCGGGAAGATAATCGGCGACGCTGTCGTCGAACTGCCACTTGCCCTCCTCGTAAAGAAGCAGCATCGCGACGGCCGCCAGCGGCTTGCTCATCGAAAAGAGCGTGAAGATCGAATCGGTGTGCAGCGGGCGACGGTCGCGGCAATCGGCGAACCCGGCGACATGGGCGTGGACGATCGTGTCGCCGCGCGCGAGCAGCATCACCTGTCCCGGTAATTCGCCGTTTGCGACCATCGTATCGAAATAGGCATCGAGTTCGGCGAGCACGCTTGCCGAAAAGCCTGCTTCGGCGACGCTTGCCGTGCCGAAACGATATGCTGCCATCCTGTCTCTCCAGGTTTGCTCCGGCCTGTCCCCCGCCGCGATTGCGACTCGAAAACCCTTCGCCGACTGTTTGTGATATTTCATATTAGGAAAGTATGGAAAGTCGCCTCGGTCAAGCAATTTGTCGAAGGCAGCCAATAGGTCCCATGATTTAAGGGAGTGAAGCTGCCCGAGGCTGGGATGTAGATTGTCCTTCGTCGTTTTGAAGTGCGCTCTGAAAAAGATGGATTGACAGATTTGAGAAAATGAGTTTCCATTTAGGAAATTGGGAAATCTTCGAGCGGCGGCGCCGAGATGGGGACGGATTATGAACAACCGGATGATGGCAATGTTGCTTGTGGCGGCGGCGATGCCGGCGAGCGTCTGGGCGCAGGAAGCGGCTCCCGCCGACAGCGCGAGCGATCAAAGCGGCGACATTATCGTTACCGCGAACAAGCGGCCCGAACGTCAGCTCGACGTGCCGAGCGCGATCACCGCTTTCCGTGGCAGCGACCTGCTCGACAGCGGCTACACCAGTCTCAAGGATTATCTGGCGCTGACCCCCGGCGTGCAGGTCAGCCAGACGGGTGGCGGCGGCGCGCCGGTCATCCGCGGCTTGACCACGGGCACCAATCTGGGCGCGATCGTCGGGATCGTCGTCGACGGTGCCCCGGTCGGTCCCAGTTCATCCTTCAATCTCGGCGGCGCCAATTCGACCGACCTCGATCCGATCGACCTTGAGCGCGTCGAAGTGCTGAAGGGCCCGCAGGGCACGCTTTACGGCGCGAACACCCTGGGCGGGCTTGTGTCCTACACCTTCGCCCGGCCGAATCTCGACCGGGTTACCGCAATCGCCCGCGGCGAACTCAGCGGCACCCAGCATGGCGGCACCAGCCATTCGTTCCGCGCCGCGGCGAGCGCGCCGATCGTTCAGGATATGCTGGGCCTGCGGGTATCGGGCTATATCGACCGCCCGTCGGGCTTCATCGACAACAGCGTGGCGGGGATCAACAACTTCAACCGCCAGCGCAACTGGGGAATCAACGGGTCGCTGCGTTTCGAACCGACCCCCGAACTCAGCATCAACATCGTCGGCTTTCACCAGCAGGTGAACCAGCTCGGACAGGATTATGTCGTCTATGGTGCCGACCGGAAGCCGGTCACCGACCTTCACTATGACCAGCAACTTTATAGCAAATATCGCAAAAACTCCGACGTTCTCATCGGCACGGTCGATTATGATCTGGGGTTCGCCAACCTGACATCGGTCAGCAGCTATCAGAAGATCGATACCTACATCGTCCTCAACGCGCTGACCTTCAACGCGCAGCTACCCGTTTTCACCGCGTTCGGAGGTGTTCCGGTTCCCGCCGGTACGGCCGCGGGCGCCGACGCCAAAGGGCCGGTCAAGAAATTCTCGCAGGAACTGCGTCTCGCCTCGTCCGATGACGGTCCGCTGCAATATGTTCTCGGCGCCTTCTATACCTATGAAAAGGCGCGGACCTCGACCAACGTCGTCGGCTTCGATCCGGACTTCCAGGAGGTGCCGACGCTGGCGCCGGCGATCGGCTTTGGCGTCAACGACACCTATAAGGAAATCGCCGGCTTCGGTAACCTGACCTACAAGTTTGGCGAGGCCTTCGACCTGACCGGTGGCCTTCGGATCGGCCGGATCAGCCAAGCCTATAACCAGACATTTTACGGCAGCGACGCGGCCGCGTTCAACAACTTCCTCGGCTTCCTGGGCCTCGATCCCGTTCCCGCCGATACCGGAACGACGCGCGGGTCGGAAACGGTCAAGACCTACCTGCTCACCGCGCGTTATCATTTCTCGCCCGACGGAATGGTCTATGCCCGCTATGCGACGGGTTTCCGCCCGGGCGGCCCGAACTTCGCGGTCCCCGGCCTGCCGCCGAGCTTCAAGTCGGACTCGACCGAGAATTTCGAAGGCGGTCTGAAAACCAAATTCTGGGACGGCAAGGGCACGATCGACCTGTCGGCCTTCTACATGCGCTGGAAGGATATTCTCATCCAGGTCAGCAGCGGCGGCCTCAACGCCTATGCCAATGGCGGTAATGCGCGCGTCTACGGGGTTGAAGGATTGCTTTCGCTCCGTCCCGTCGATGGGCTGACGCTGGCGGCAACGATTGCTTACAACGACGGCAAGATCACCAGCGTCGATCCGCTTGCGGCGGCTTCGCTGGGGGTGGGCGATCCGTTGCCGAACAGCGCGAAATGGAGCGGCTCGCTGACGCTTGATTATCGCACGCCGATCGGTGGCGACTGGCAGGCGGTGGTCGGCGGCACCGCGAAATTCGTCGGCAAACGCTATACTTCCCTGCGGTCGAGCCTCATCAATCCCTTTTACCTGATGCCCGGTTATGCGCTGTTCGACATCCGTGCCGGCGTCGAAAGCGATCGGGTCGACATCAGCCTGTTCGTCCGCAACCTGACCGACAAGCGCGCTCAGCTCAGCGGCAGCGGCGCGAACGGGATCAACGAGATCATCGTCCAGCGCCCGCGGACAATGGGTGTCGCCGTCATGTTCAAATATTGATCGAAGGCGCGCGTCCGTGTCTTTGGGTATCGTCAGCGAGGTGGCAGACCGCCCTTTCTGCTTGCACAAAGAGGCCGTCCTTGGCCATGTCGGGTCGCCGCATCGCGGGACGATGCGCGCACGGAAAGGATTTTCGAGGGACTATGCGCGAGAAGACGGGCCGCAAGGCGGAGTTGGCGAGCAGCCGGTTGCGGGTCGGGGCGGCGATCCGCGAACGACGGCAGGCGGCGGGCCTGTCGCTGGCCGAACTCGCCGAGCGGATCGGTGTCGCGCTTTCGACCATGTCGAAGATCGAGAATGGCAAGATTTCGACCAGCTTCGAACGGCTCGACAGCATCAGTCGCGCGTTGCAGGCGGATTTCGCCGAATTTCTCGGGACCGCGGCGCCGAGGGCGATTTTTATGTCGCAGTCGCCGGCCTATGGCATGCGGCGCAGCATCACGCGGCCCGAGGACGGGACGATGGTCGACGCCGGGACCTATCTCGAATGGTTCCACGCCTCGGACATGCTGCAGAAGCGTTTCCAGCCGGTGGTCGCCGAATTGCTGATCGAGGATGTCGCCGACTATGGCCCCTTCACCCAGCACAGCGGCGAGGAGTTCAACTATGTCCTCGAAGGCGAGATGGAGTTCCACACGGAAATCTACGCGCCGGTTCGCCTCACCGCAGGGTCGAGCATCTATTTCGACGCCGAGATGAAGCATGCGCATGTTCGGGTCGGCAGCAGTCCGTGCCGCTTGCTCGCTATCCTTTGCCCGCGAATGGAACCGCTCGCCGCCGGTACGGCGGACCGCCGGTCGATGCGGGTTGTCGATCCGCAGGGCAACGATATGGCCGCGGCCGCCAAATAGCCGGTGAACCGGCGCGTCGTTGCCATTCGGGCGGGGAGCGCTGATCGGCATGGCGGGTCTTTCGAAAGCCTTTAACGTCGCCGATGTCCGGGCGCTGGCCGGCCGCGCCCTGCCGCGGCCAATCCGCGACTATCTGGAGGGCGGCGCCGACGACGAATGGACGCTGGCGCGCAATCGCGCGGCGTTCGGCGATTGGGTGCTGGCGCAGCGGACGCTTGTTGATGTCAGCGTCATCGATCCGGGTACCGACATGCTCGGCTTCCGGGCTGCGATGCCGTTGATGCTGTCGCCAACCGGCATGTCGCAGCTCTTCCACGCGTCGGGCGAAACGGCGGTCGCGCGCGCGGCGGCAGCGGCGGGCGTGCCCTATGGCCTGTCGACGATGGCGACGACGTCGATCGAGACGATCGCGGCGACGGGCGCGAACCGCTATTTCCAGCTCTATCTGTTCCGCGATCGCGAGCTTACCCGCGCGCTCCTCGAACGCGCCGCGGCGCATGGCTATGGCGCGCTGTGCCTGACCGTCGACACGGCGATGGCGGGGAACCGCGAGCGCGACCTCAAGAGCGGGATGATCATGCCGCCGCGCTTCACGCTCGGCAGTTTGCTGAGCTTCGCCGGGCATCCGCGCTGGTCGCTCGGCGCGCTCAAGAACCGGTCGTTCCAGCTCGCCAATGTCGTCGACCATGTCGGCGATATCGGCAGCGCGGGCACCAGCGTCATCGATTATGTCAACGCGCAGTTCGACCGGACCGCGACATGGAAAGATGTCGAATGGCTGCGCGGCCTATGGTCCGGCAAGCTGGTGATTAAGGGCGCGATCATGCCCGGCGATTGTCTGGAAGCCGTCGACTGCGGCGTCGATGCGGTCATGGTGTCGAACCACGGCGGCCGTCAGCTCGACACCGCGGGCGCGCCCCTCGACTATCTGCCAGCGATCCGCGACCGGATCGGCGACAGGGCCGAACTGATCGTCGATGGCGGGGTGCGCCGCGGCACCGATGTGCTGAAGGCGATCGCGCTCGGCGCCAACGGCTGCTCAATCGGGCGGCCCTATCTTTACGGGCTCGCGGCGGGCGGCGAGGCCGGGGTCGCGCGTATATTGTCGATATTCCGCAGCGAGATCGAACGCGACATGGGATTGATGGGGCGGACGCGGATCGCCGATATCACCGCCGCCGATGTCGACCATCTCTCGCAATTCCGGTCGAAGCCCGGCTGCTGAACGCATTTCTCCAACCCTCAACCCGGATCAGGATTTTGCCATGACAAGCTGGACCAGCATCGAAATCAAACCCGGCGGCGGCGATGCGCCGATGCTGGCCTTCGCGGCAGGAGAAGCACTATATGCGCCCGCCGCCGTGCACGATCGCATCCGCGCCGTCGTCAAAGCGACCGGCTTCGATGCCAAGCCCGGCCGCTGGCTCGATATCGTCGGCGAGGGTGACGCGGGCAGCCGGATCGTCGTCATCGCGGCGGGCGCGGACGACAGCGAAGATCGCTGGCGCAATGCCGGCGGCCATGCCGTCGAGGTGATCCGCGCCTTGGCGCTCGTCGCGGCGCGGCTACCGTCGGCGGCGGACCTCGGGATCGGGGAAGCGTTTGCCGATCTCATCGAGGGCGTGCTGCTGCACGGTTTCCGCCTCGATCAGGGACGCAGCAATCCGGTGCCCGGGCAATTCGCATCGACGCTGTCGATTGCGCAGGACGATGCCCCGCTCGCCGAGCAGGCGCGGTTGCGTGCCGATCCGGTCAACCGCGTCCGGGCATGGGTCGAGCAGCCCGCGAACAGGCTGACGCCTGCGGTGTTTGCCGACGAGGCCGAAGCCGTGCTTGCGCCGCTCGGTGTCCGGGTCCGTCAGCTCGGTCTTGCCGAGCTCGAAGCGCTCGGGGCCGGTGGCATTCTTGCGGTCGCGGCGGGGAGCTCCAACGAGCCGCGCCTGACGATCGCCGAATGGCGCGGGGCGCCCGACCGCGAGGGCTGGGATGCGGCTTTCGTCGGCAAGGGGCTGACCTTCGACGCCGGCGGTCTCAACCTCAAGGCCCGGCCCGGCATCGCCAAGATGAAGTTCGACATGGCGGGCGGCGCGGCGGTGCTCGGCGCGATCTAGCGGCTGGCCTTGCGCAAGGCGCCGGTCAATATCGTCGCCGTGGTCCCGATGTGCGAGAATAATATCGACGGCAAATCCTATCGCCCCGGCGATGTCATCACCTCGCTGGCGGGCCTGACGATCGACGTCCAGGACACCGATGCCGAGGGGCGCATCGTGCTCGCCGACGGGGTGACCTATGCCATCCGCGAATATGACCCCGGGGTGATCGTCGATGTCGCGACGCTGACCGGCGCGATCATGGGTGTGCTGCACGAAGATTTTGCTGGGCTGTTCACCAGCGACGATGCGTTGGCTGCCAGCCTGACCGGGGCGGGTGCCGCGACGCGCGAATTGCTCTGGCGGCTGCCGCTGGTCGCCTCGATGGCCTATCTGGTCGAATCGCCGGTGGCCGACGTCTCGAACCTCGGCGCGCCGGGCTGGTTCGGCGTCGGCGGCGGCTCGCCGGTCGCGGGCGCCAAATTCATCGAGAAGTTCGCCGAAGGCCGCCGCTGGGCGCATCTCGACATTGCCGGCACCGGCTGGGCGTCGCGGCGTAGTTCGCGGTGCGGCCCCGGGGCGACGGGCTTCGGCGTCGCGCTGCTCGACCGCTGGGCCGATCTCGCGGTAGCGGACAAGGGTTAAACGTCGCCGGCATCGGTTGCCGATGCCGGAACGAAGCTGATCTGCGCAAGGCGCCAGTTGCGTTCGGTCTTCCCCGGCCAGTGGCCGTTCACGTCGAAAGGCTCGTCGGGCAGGCAGCCGTGCACTTCGGCGCGGATCAGCCGCCCCGTCTCGCGCAGCCGGATCGTCGCGCCGGGGTAGCGCTGTTTGAGCGCCGCTTCGAGCGCCTCGGCTTCCTTCGATATCTCGGCGCTCGCCAGCGCGCGCGGGGTGCCGTCGACCAGTTCGGCCGTCGACGAGCGGATCGCCTTCATGCCGTCGTGGAGGATGTCGAACGAGATGATCGCCGCCGCGACCGAGTCCGCCCACCACCAGCCGAGACCCAGCCCGACGATCCCCGCGACGCCGGCGGCACCCGTCATCCAGTTCGCCTTGTTCATCAGCGCGTCGGTATGGAGCAATTTGTCGGCGAGTTCCTCGGCGAGCGGCAATTCCTTGCGCCCGATGATCATCGGCGGGATCATCGCATAGACCTGCGCGCCGATCATCAGCCAGCCGAGCCAGATATCGCGGCCGAACAGCTCGATCGATCCGACCGAGGCATGCTCGGCCTTGATCAGCGTCATCGTCGAATCCCACAGGAGCAGCGCGCCGGTTGCCGCGAGCGCGACCGCGGCAAGGAAAAAGCCGAGGCCGTTGACCCGCTCGAAGCCGAAGGGAAATTTGCGCGACCGCTTGCCCTTGCGCTCCATCCGCGCCGCGACGAGGAAAGCGATCGGCGGCACGAGGCCGAGCGTGTCCTCGATCCACGCGGTCTTCATCGTCTGGCTCTGGCCGAGGACGAGCCCCATGACGATGACGATGGTGATCGTCCAGAAGATGTTCCAATATTCCAGCCGCTCGGCGCGTTTCAACGTTTCGCGCAGATGAAGCGGGAGGTCGTCGGCGTGGGTGCCGGGATGGATGCTCATGGGGTCGCCTTGGCGCGCGCAACCTTTCGCGCGCTGGTCTCGACAAGCATGATCCAGCGGTTCTCGCCGCTGCGCATCGCGGCGCGCCATTCGACGGTTTGCTCACCTTGTCCCTCGGTGCGCACGGGCGGTGAAAGCGCACTCAAGCCCGCCCACGGCGTCTTCTTCGTGAACGGCGCGACGACGAGGTCGATTTCGCCGGTTTCGAGCTTGTCCAGTAACGGCTCGAGCGCGCCGCGCCGCAGTTCGGCCTTTGCCCCCGTCGCCGTTTCGACCTGTTCCAAAAGCGTCCGTGCTTCGGGCGGCAAATCCTGTTCGGTGCCGACGCGGATGGTGCCGCTGGCGCGGATATGGTCGAGACTGTTCGCGGGGTCGCGGGGGAAGTCGTCGCAGCCGCTGAACAGCAGGGCGATTGCTATCGCAACGGCCGCTTTACCACGGGACAAGGCCCTGTCTCCTCGCATAGGCCCCCACGCTGCCAATACGCCCCGAAGGAGGGGAGGGTTCCGTTCTCAGCGCCGGCCGAGGACGTCGTAATGGCGGCCGATGCCAAAGCGGTCGAAGCGGGTGAAGCCGATGGCTCGCAGCCGCGCCTCGATGGCCGCCGCATCGGTCCAGCGCTCGTCGATTTCATAGAAGATGGCGCTCAGGCGGTCGCGATGTGCCGACGCTGCCAGCGCCTCGACCACCGTTTCCTCATGCCCTTCGACGTCAATCTTGACGATTAGCGGCAAATCGGTGGGAAGCAGCGTGTCGACCCCGGTAATGCCGAGGATACGAATATCTTCGGTCCCGGGGCCGGTGCAAGCACCTGCATCGCGCAGGCTGGCGATGCCGCTGTGCGTGCTGTTGGTGGCGATCGTCGCTATTCCCGAGTGGAGCGAGACCGCCGCGTGGACGGGCCTGATTCGCGCTTTCGCGTCGTTGAGGGCGATATTGTCTTGAAGCAGCGCGCAGGTTGCAGCGACCGGCTCGAACGCGAGCGCGGCCGCGCAATGCGGGTTCTGCGCGGCCAGCAGGCTGTAGAGACCCTGATTGGCGCCGATGTCGACGAAGGCAAAAGGTGCGTCCTGCGCGGCGAGATAGTCCGAAAGGACATGGCCATAGGTCGCATAACGGCAATATTGAAAGGTGCGATCCTGCCAGTTGGCGCGCATGCGGACGCCATAGCGTGACGTCACGACGTCGTCGGGGCGTGGCAGCGGCAGCGCCGAAAGGCCACGCGCGAGCCATTTGTGGAGCGTCTTTTTCACGCCATAGTCGAAAAAGGCGCCGATGCGCGAGGGGGCCGACTGGCTGTACGGCATGGCGGTCACTGGCGCGCCATATAGGCAAGGATCGCCTCGGCGGCGCGTTCGGAGGACGGGCGTTCCTGGAGGTCGAAGCTGTAGCGGAACATATCCTCCTGCCGGTCGTGCATCGCTGCCGACAGCCGCGGCACCTCGGCGAGCGCGGCGGCGAGTTCGTCCATCGTTTCGACCACCGTGCCCGCGCGCCAGTGCGCGAAGTCGGGATTTCCCTGCCAAGCAATGCGGCGCGGATTGAGGAAGATGCAGGGTCGCGGCCGGCGAATGAACTCGTAAACCTGGCTGCTCGCATCGCCGATATAGATGTCGGCGGCGTCGGTATAGGTCATGTCGAGGCTGGCGGCGCTGCCGGTGTCGATCAGCACATGGTCATGCTCGTAATGGTCCGGACGCGGGCCATAGTTCCAGCCGAGCGCAAAGGGTGACAGCGAGGCGGTCAGCCGTTTCTTGAACAGCATGATATGCGGCGCGAAAATAAGATTGTAGCGGTCATCCTTGACAAACCAGTCGAGGATTTGCGGGCCCATGGCATACCAGGAGGAAAGCGCCGGCGAGGGGTGCGGGTTATAGACCACCGTCGGGCGGTCCTTGGGGAACAGGCGCGGGCCGGCGGAGCGCGGCGGCAGGTCGAATTTCGGATAGCCGACGATCGCGTGGCCGTCCTCCTTGAGCAGTTCGGCCTGTGCGAGCCGGTCGCGGATCTTCTCGCCCGACAGCAGGACCAGGTCGAACTTGCCGCTCGCCTTGTCGAAGCCGATCGCGCGGTCGCCTGCGCCGTGGCGCGTGTGGACGAGGCGCAGCGACTTGAGCCCGAACAGCGATTTCAGCAGCAGCGACGTCTTTTCGGGAACGACGAGCGCGTCGAGCGCGCGGAAGCGGTCGAGATTGCGGTGGAGCACCGAGACGATGTCGGCGGGAATCGCGCGCCCGGTCGCCTTGTTGGCGGCGCTGGCGAGCGCCGACGGCGGGCGAAGGCGGATGATTTCGGGAATGGCATTTCTGACCGCCTGCACCGCGGCAAGGCGCCGGACTTCGGCCTCGCAGCCCGCGGATACGAGGATGCTGACCTCGGCCTCCGAGTTCTGTCGTTGCAGCTCGAAGGCGACGGGCAGCGCGTGCGCGACCTGATGGCCACCATGATGGTTGAAAAGGAAACCGATGCGCACCGGATCAGCCTTTCCCCCAGTCGAGGATCGGCCAGCCGCGTTCGGCGGCAACGGCGCGCAGCTTCGGCGACGGATTGACCGCGCACGGCTCGTCGCACAGTTCGAAGAGCGGCAGGTCGGAGACATGATCGGACCAGAAACGGATATGTGCCGCGTCGCGCGCGATCCCGGCGCTCTCCATGAATGCCTCGAGCCGCTGCCGCTTGTCGGCGCCGTAACAATTGGCACCGTCGATCGCGGGGACGAGGCAGCCGTCCTGCCAGCTCGACGTGCTCGCGATGACGTCGGCGATGCCGAGCCGGCGCGCGAGCGCGGCGGTGTAGAAATGCGGCGCAGCGGTCGCGAGGACGACGCGGCGTCCGGCCCGACGCTCGGCCTCGATCAGCGCCAAGCCTTCGGCATAAAGGCCGCGCTCGACCAGATGGCGGGCAAAGCGGTCGGCGATCCGCGCCGCGTCGCGTTCGGGCAGGGCGCCGCCGAGCGCGATCCAGTGCATCGACTGCTTCATCGTCCGGCGCGGGACGAGCTTCAGCGCATAGAGAAGCGCGACGGGGAGCAGCAGCGGCACGAGTAGCAGGCGCCAGGGTGCGCGCATGCGGGCGGCGAAGAACAGGAACGGCGTATAGGTCGGCAGGATCGACAGCGTCCGGTCGAGGTCGAACACCGACAGCAGCGCGCGTTGCGGCAGCGCCGCCTGCGCGACGACGCGCTTTCTTTGTAGCTGTGCCACGACCCGCTCCTTTTCTGCGGCGGCGACAGTGGCAGCGGCACCTTCCCCGCCGATGGCCGAAAGATTTGATTTTCGACATGTTGGGATGGCCGCGCTCGAAGAGATGGCGGTGCACGCGTTCAGGCGGTATCGGTCGGGCGATGCATATATTGGTGATCGAGGATGACGCGCGCGTCGCCGAACATATCGGCAAGGGTCTAAAGGCGGCCGGCCATCTCGTCGACAGCGAGGGCGACGGGCGGGCGGGGCTGCTGCGCGCGGCGGCCGAAACCTATGACCTGATCGTCGTCGACCGCATGCTGCCGCATGTCGACGGGCTGACGATCGTCCAGACGATCCGCGCCACCGGCGATACGACACCGGTGCTGATCCTGAGCGCGCTCGCCGAGGTCGACGAGCGCGTCGCTGGCCTGCGTGCCGGCGGCGACGATTATCTGACCAAGCCCTTCGCCATGTCCGAACTGCTCGCGCGCATCGACGTGCTGAGCCGTCGTGGCCCCGCAATCGTCGCCGAGACGAAACTGGTCATCGGCGACCTCGAGATCGACCTGCTCGGGCAGGCGGTACGGCGCGGCGGCAAACCGGTCGACCTGACGTCGCGCGAATTTCGCATCCTCGCCTATCTGGCGCGCAACGAGGGGCGCGTCGTCACCCGCTCGATGCTGCTCGAACATGTTTGGGATTATCATTTCGACCCACAGACCAACATCATCGACCAGCACGTCAGCCGGTTGCGGCAAAAGGTCGATCGTGGATTCGAGCGCCCGCTGATCCATACGGTGCGCGGCACCGGCTACATCATGCGGGCCGCACCATGACCCCGCGGCGGCCCAGCCGCGTCTGGCGCAGCCTGACTTTGCGGCTGGGGCTGATCTACGTCGCCTTGTTCCTGACTTCCACCGCGCTGATGTTTGCGGCGGCCTACTGGATCGGCGTGTATCAGCCGCTGCTTCAGGAAACGGGCTCGGTGCGCGCCGAGGCGGGCAGTCTTGCCGCCGTTGACCGGGCGGGCGGGCGCGATGCGCTGCTGCGCGCGCTCCATGCCCGGCGTGCGTCGGGACCGCGGCGGGCGTTCGACGCGCTGATCGCGCCCGACGGCAAGATATTGATGGCCAATTTGCCGAGCTGGCCCGACGAACCGGTCGAGGGCTGGGCGCTGCTCGAAGCCGATGCCTATCGGGGCGGGCAGGAGCGGGATTATGAAGCGTTGGTGGTCGAACAGCGGCTCGACGACGGTGCACGGCTGATCGTCGGGCGCGACGTCGAGGATATCGACGACCGCGACGAGCTGTTCACGATCGGATCGGCGTGGCTGATCGTCATCGCCGCTTTCCTCGCGATCGCCGGCAGCCTCGCGATGAGCGCCGCGGTCGGGCGGCGCATCGATATGGTGACGCGTACCGCGCGGCGCGTGATGGCGGGCAGCCTGACCGAACGCATCCCGCTGCGCGGCACCGGCGACGATTTCGACGAATTGTCCGAAACGCTCAACCTGATGCTCGGGCGGATCGAGGAATCGGTGGAGTCGGTGCGCCGCGTGTCGGACAATGTTGCGCATGAATTGCGGACGCCCTTGGCGCGGCTCCACGCCGATCTCGACGAACTGCGTACGGCGGGCAGCGATGAGGAAAGGCAGCGGCTGGCAGGACAGGCGCTGACCGAAGCCGGGCGGCTGCAGGCGATCTTCGACGCCCTGCTGCGCATCGCGCGGATCGAGAGCGGGCGGCATCTTGCGGGGGTGAAGCCGGTCGACCTGACGACGTTGCTGACCGACGCGGTCGAATTTCACTTGCCCGATGCAGAAGAGCGCGGCCAGCGAATCGAAAGCAGTATCGCGCCGGGGCTGGCGATGGCGGCCGACCGCAACCTCCTGTTCCAGGCGGTGTCGAACCTGCTCGACAATGCGAGCAAATATGGCGGCACCGGCGGGACGATCAGGGTGCGAGCCGAGAAGCGCGACGGCATGGTGCGGATCGAAATCGGCGACACCGGGCCCGGCATCGCGCCCGAATATCGCGAGCGGGTGAAAGAACGCTTTTTCCATGTGCCCGACACGGCGGCGCAACCGGGAACCGGGCTGGGCCTCGCGCTCGTCGCGGCGATCGTCGCGCTGCACAAGGGCACGATGGAGATCGGCGACGCCGCACCGGGGACGAAGGTGGTGCTGAGTTTCTGAGCGCTTCGGGGTAGGAGCGGACGTTGCCCCCGTCACTGTCGTCATCCCGGGCTTGACCCGGGACCCGCCTTCCTTGGCGCGCTGGAAAGACAAGGCAGGCCCCGGGTCAAGCCCGGGGTGACGATAAAGAAATATCCGCTTCCTGCCGAAACCGGCCCCTATTCCTTCTCCACCAGTTCCTTCAACAAAAATCCGTGCAGCATCGCCGCGCGCACAGCGTCCTCGGCGTGATCGGCGCCGACCGAATGGCCGCCCTCGGTATATTCGTGGTAATAGACCGGGTTGCCATATTCCATGAGTTGCGCGGCAAATTTGCGCGCATGGCCGGGGTGGACGCGGTCGTCCTTGGTTGAGAGATAGAGGAAGATCGGCGGATATTTCATGCCCTTGCGGATATTCTGGTACGGCGAATATTTGGAGATGAACGCCCAGTCGGCGGCATCGTCGGGATCGCCATATTCGTCCATCCATGACGCCCCGGCGAGCAGCTTGTTGAAGCGGCGCATGTCTTTCAGCGGCGATCCCGAAATCACCGCGCCATACAGGTCGGGACGCTGCTCCATCGCCGCGCCGACGAGGACGCCGCCGTTCGAGCGGCCCGATATCGCGATCTTGCCCTTCGTGCTCACCCCGGTTGCGACGAGATCCTCGGCGACTGCGTGCAGGTCGTCGAAGCTGTTCTGGCGCTTCTCGTAGAGCGCCGCCTGATGCCACAGCGGACCATATTCGCCGCCGCCACGGATGTTGGCGAGGACATAGGCGTTGCCGTCCTCGACCCAGAACAGCCCGAGCGGGCCGGCGCGATAGGGCTGGCCGGTCAGATAACCGGGGGTCTGCGCGGCCTTGAAGCCGCCATAGGCGTGGATCAGCGCCGGGACGGGGGCGCCTTCGCTGCCCTTTTTGCGGACGAGGAAATAGGGGATTTTGGTGCCGTCCTTCGACGTCGCGAAGCGCTTTTCGACTGCCATTCCGGCGGCGTCGAACTGGGCGGGCAGGCTCTGGATGGTTTGCGGCGCGCCGGTTTCGCCGACGGCATAGAGTGTCGGCGGCTGGAGCATCGTCTCGGCGGTGGCGAGGGCGAGGTTGCGTTTGCCGACGGTGCCCGTGATCTGCACCGTCGCCTTGTCAGCGAGCGGCACTTCCTTCTGGCTCCAGCGGCCATAGGGCTGGTCGCGGCGCAGCGCGAAAAGCTTGCCCTCGACGTCGTCGAGCGCTTTCACCCACAGCACATCATCGCCCGCCGCGACATCCTCGATTGCCTGCGACGCGGTCGGTTGCATGACGGGGATGAAAGGCACCTGGTCGCCGCGCGACATCTCGTCGAGCGGCAGCGCGAGGAGTGAGCCCGCCGGATAGTCGAATTCCTTGTCGTTGAGGAAGATGATCGCCTGTCCGTCGATCACCGCGCGCAGCTCCGCGGTTTCGGGGATGATCGTGTCGATATATTCGCCGCCCTCATAGGGCTTGGGGATATAAAATTCAGTCGTGTAAAAGCTTTTCGCCCGGCTGATGATCGGCCAGCGCTTGTCGCCGTCCATCTCCGCGCCCACGGTCATCCCGACATCGGCGACGTCTCCTTCGACCACCGTTTGCGCCGCGGAAAGCGGCGTACCGCGCTGCCAGCGCTTGACGATCCGCGGATAGCCCGAAGTGGTCATGCTGCCGTCGCCGAAATCGGTCGCGACGAGCAGATTGTCGGCGTCTTCCCACGTCACGCTGCTCTTGGCGAGCGGCAGGCTGAAGCCGTCCTTGACGAATTTGCCCGTCGTGCGATCCCATTCGCGAACGATATCGGCGTCGGTGCCGCCGGGGCTCAGCGAGACGAGGCAGCGTGTATAGGCAGGGGCGAGACAGTCGGCGCCGTGCCAGACCCAGCTCTGCTTCTCGGCCTTGCCGAGCGCATCGACATCGATCAGCGTCGTCCATACCGGCTTGCCGGCGAGATAGGCGTCGAGCGGGCTTTGCCGCCACAGCCCGCGCGGATTGGCGGCATCGCGCCAGAAATTGGTGATCGTGTCGCCCATCACCTCGCCGGGCATTGCGATCTGCCGGTCGTCGTCGAGAATGGCGCGGGCGCGCTGACGATCGGCCTCGAAGCCAGGGCGCGACCGGATCAGCGTGTCGGTCGCCTCATTCTGTTTGCGCACCCAGTCGAGCGATTTCCTACCCTCGATATCCTCGAGCCAGCGATAGGAATCGGCGGGCTCGGGCGCGGCGACCTTCGGTGCCTCTTCCTCGTCGTCCTGCGCGGCGGCGATTGCCGAAAACGAACAGCAAAGGGCCAGCCCGGCAAGCGCGGCGCGGATCATCGTCATCTCCCTGTTACCGGCATCCGCCGACCTGTCTCCGCGTGCTAGCACCGCGATGCAGGGGAAGGGAAGGGTTGCGCGATCCGGGACTTACTGGTCGATGACGATCGTACCCGGATGGTGCTTGTCGAGGTGGCGCTTGATGATCTTGAGGTTGCGCGTGTTCGAACGGAACAGGAAGTCGAAGGCATCGCCGACGAGCGGGATCGCGCCCAGCGCCGTGTCGATGCCGAGATTGCCCGCCATGCGCCAGATCTGCCATTTCGACATGCCGAGGTTGCGCGCTTCCCAGATCAGATAGGCGCCCATCATCGCCGTGATCACATCGCCGACGACGGGGACGAGGCCGACGATCGCGTCGAGCCCGACCGGGCGGTTGATGCCGGGGATGACGAAGCTGCGTTCGAGCAGCAATTCCAGCGTCTCGACGCGCTTGCGGAGCGCCGCGGGATCGTTGCGGTTCTGGATCAGGGCATCGAAGATCGCGTCGGGATTGGGGGTCGAAGGGGCCATAGGGGTCCTTTCAGGAAGCGCACGAAACTATGCGCCATGCAATTAATTGGGTTTTGCGATCAGATGATTCAATGGGTGCTGTGCGCGGCCGTTGGCGCGCAGGCCGGTCAGCCGCTGCGACGCGACCGACCAGCGTAGCGGCGTCGCAAGCGGAATGAACGGCGTATAGCGGGCAAGCACGGCCTCGGCCTCGGCCACCTGCTGCGCGCGCTGGCCGAAATCGATGTTCGCCGTCGCCTGATCGATCAGGTCCTGCGCTTCGCGGTTGCATAGCGTGTCGCGGCGGCACGACAGGCGGCGGAGGCCCCACAGCGCATCGTCGTTGGGCATCACTTCGTCGATCAGCTTGAGATCGGCGGTCGCATCGAGACCGACGCGGCGGCTTTCGATCCCCAGCCGCGCAAAATCGGCGGCGATATAGGCAAAGAGGATGCGTCCGCCGGGCGAATCGGGCAGCGCGATGCGCAGCGGCGCAATTTCGCGTCCCGTCCCGCGCCACGCATCGACGACTCGCTTCGCCTGGATGAGGCGCGAGGCATCGTCATAGTCGTTCCAGCCGGGAACAATCGGCGCCGGCCCGCCATCGCGCGCGTAGAGCGCGGGGCGCAGCGTCACCTGCGGTTGCCATTCGGCGAGGCCGAACGCTTCCACCAGACGGTCGCGGCGGATCGCGCGCGACAGCGCTTCGCGGTTGACGTCGGTGGTCAGGAAGCCGTCGGCGTGGAGGAAGGTCAGGCCGAAAAGCCCGGGCACGGGGTCGACGACGAGACGCGAGCGCCCGATGTTCGAGGCGACGAAATAGGGAAGGGTCGAAAAGCGGCCGCCGACGACGCCGTCGGCATAGCCGTTCTTGAACCGCGCGAGCGCGCCCTCGGGCGAGGTGCCGACGAGTTCGATCGACGCGGCGGGATCGTTGGCGGCAGCTTCCGCTTCCTCCGGATCTTCGGCGAGCGGGTCGGGAACTGGCGAAAGCAGGACCGCCCGGCCGATCCGGTGCGGCCGCATCGGACCCCAGCCCTTGCCCTTGCTGACGATCGCCATCGACGGCTGGGCCAGCAGTTCGAGCATCGCCGGCTGGGGTACCTTCAGCCGGATTTCGATGACCGTGTCGGTCATCGCCCGGATCGTCTCGATCTCCGGGAAATCGTCCTTGAGCATGTGGCGGCTGCGCGCCGCGAGATAGGAACGCAGGATGGCCGCAACCTCTTCGGCGGCAACCTTGCGGCCGTCGGCCCATTTGGCTTCGCGGAGGCGGAAGATATAGCTGCGCCCGTCGCCGGTGACCGTCCAGCGATCGGCAAGACCGGTATCGATCTGCCCTTCGCCGTCATAGCTGACGAGGCCCTGCGATGTCGCATCGAGCAGCGCGGCATTGCCGGCGGACAATTCGCCGTTCACCGGATTGGCGGCAGCGCTCAGCGGTCCGATCGCGGCGATTTTCACCGGGCCGCGATCGCCGAACAGGCCGCAACTGGTCAGCGTGAGAGCGAACAGGGTCGCGGCAGCGGTCAGGCGGCCGCGACGTCGTGCGATCGTTGCTGCGATGGGGTGACTGTCTCTTTCCGGCGGCATCGGCGCCATCATAATGATAAGCGGCAAAACCGGAAGGGACATCGCGGCCGCTCAAGGAATATCGTCCACCGCGACGTCTAACGATCGAACCGCCATTCGCTTTTCGCCAGCAAAGGATCGCCGATGAAGACCTATCACGGAAGCTGCCACTGCGGCCGCGTCGCCTTCGAGGCCGACATGGATTTCGAAGGCAGCAGCAAGTGCAATTGCACCTATTGCTGGAAACAGCGCAACTGGAACGTCGCGACGATGAAGCCTGACCAGTTTCGCCTGCTGAAGGGCGAGGAAGATCTGGGCGACTATGCGCGGAGCGGCGAGGGGTTCGAAACGCATCATCGCTTTTGCCGCCATTGCGGCACCGCGACGCACGGCCATGGCCGCATCGACGCGATGGGCGGCGATTATGTCGGGGTGCGCATCGCGGCGCTCGACGACCTGCCGGTCGAGGAATTACTCGCGGCGCCGGTGACCTATTGCGACGGGCTTGACGACAATTGGTGGAACCCGCCCGCCGAAATCCGGCATCTTTAATCCGCGCTATTGCGGGGCGGCCGGACGCGTGATGTCGGCATCGCCATAGGTCGCGGCGAGCCTCTCCCCCTTGGCATAATCGATCAGCAGGCGAAAATAGCCCGGGGTATAGCGGGTCGACACGCGCGATCCGTCGGGCGCGCTCTCGAATTCGGTCATGCCATGTTCGGCCTTCGGAAAGACGGCGAGGGTGATCGGCCGGCCGTCGGCGATCAGCGCCTTGATCCGCTGCGCGGTTTCGCCGGCCGGGGCGTCGATGTCCATGCCGCCGATCGCCCAGAGCTGCGGCACGGTGACCTTGCGAAGCGTCGGCATCGGGTCGTAATGGAGCGGCGTTCCGAAGCGATAGGCTTGCCCCTTGGTCCGGATCTCCTCGGCGGTCATGCCAAGGATGATATGGGTGAAATTGCCGTAGACATCCTTGTACCACGGCTCGTTCCGGTAGCGGGCCCGGACGGCGTCGAGTTCCTCGATCCCGTCGCGCATGCCGCTGGCGAAAATGCGCGTCGTCGCGGCGCCGATTTCCTGCGCTTTCGCGATCACGTCGGGGCCATAACCCTTCAGCCCCATCTGGAAGGCGATCGCCTCGCGGTCCTCGTCGGCGACCGATACCGCCAGCCCGAAGCTGACGATCAGGAAATCGACATCGGTGCGCGTCGCCGCGAGCGGCGCGATCCAGCCGCCCTGGCTCGGCCCCTGAAAACCGAAGCGCGCGCCGCGGGTGCGCGCCATGCGCCGCGCCTCGGCGAGCGCCGCCACTGCATCGTCGGCGAGCGTCGAAAAGACCTGCGTATATTTGTCGCCCGACGCCCCGGTGCCGCGCTTGTCGTAAACGAAGGCGCCGACTCCGGCGGCGGGCAGCATCCGCTGCAGCGGATTCGTGTCGCGCGCGGAGGTGAATTCGGCGCCGTGAAGCAGGACGACGATCGGCACCGGACCGTCGCCGGGCGGCAGGATAAGCCGCCCGACAAGGCGCGTGTCGTGGCTGGTGAAGCTGGTTTCGCGCGTTTCGAGCGTAATGCGCTGCGCATCCTGTTCACCGAACGCCATGCGGTTGGCCGCGCAATCGAAGCGAACCTGTAACCCGTCGGGCCGGCCGGTCCAGCCGGTGGTGCTCGTCCAGCGGTCGCCGTCGCGCTTCAATTCGCCGCTGCTGCCGTCGATGTTGCGCCAGCGCAGCGCGCCTTCGTTCGCCGCCGCGATGTCGATAATGCCGCCGTCCGCCAGCCGATACACGCCCGCGCCGCATTCGGCTTCGCCTGCCACAGCCGGGGTTGCGATCGCGGAAGCGGCGAGCAGCAAGCCGCAAAGCCATTCGCCCGCAATGGTGCGGCGCGGACGTCCGGAACTTTGGAAAATCGGCATTGCGTTCCTTGCCTGAGAGATGCGGAGGGTAAGGCGAAGAAGATGTGATTCTGCATCCTAGCGACAAAGCTGGTACGGCCAAGGCCGAAGGCAATGCCTTTGTCCGCAACATTCTGGAAAGGCAGGACTATGACGGAATCCGTCCGCTCGGTGGCGATGGACGTCGACCTTTCGGCGCTTCGTCACAACCTCGCCGTGGTGCGCGAACTTTCCGGGGACCGCGAAGTGATCGCCTCGATCAAGGCCAATGCCTATGGCTTCGGCGCCGTGGGCGTGAGCCGCGCGCTGGTCGATGCCGGGGTGCGCAAGCTGTGGACCGGCAATGTCGACGAAGCGATTGCGCTGCGCGACGCCGGGATCGACGCGGAAATCCTGCTTTTCGGCGGCATCGAGCCGCAACAGGTCGCCGACGTGCTGCGCCATGACTTCCAGCCGACGATCTTCGACGAGGTGGGGCTGGACATGCTGGCGGAGGCAGGGATGGCGGCCGGGCGCCGGGTACCGGTCTGGGTCAAGGTCGACGCAGGGCTCGGTCGCTTCGGCGTCGCGCTCGGCGGGGCCGCGGACTTCGTCGAGCAGGTCGCGCTCCGGGACGGCATCGACCTGCGCGGCGTCTATTCGCATCTCCCCTTCGGTTCGGCCGACGGTGCGAACTGGGCGCGCGAACGGAGCGCGCGGTTCAATGCCGTGATCGACGAGCTCGGCGCGCGCGGCGTCGCGATTCCGACGACGCAGCTTTGGGGCAGTTCGGGCGTCCTCGCGGGCCTTCCTGATGCATCGAGCGCCGTCTGCGTCGGCCATGCGCTCTTCGGGCTCAGCCCGCTGGAGGCAGGGGTAGGCGTGCATTCCGAACTCCGGCCGCTGATCCGGTCGCTGTCGGCGCCAATCCTGCAGGTCGGCGGTTCGGGGGTCGAAGGCGGCGGCTATGGGGCAGGCGGCAACGGCCTGGCCGCAACGCTCGGCATCGGGCTCGCTGACGGCATCGCGAAGGCTAAGCATGGTGAAGCCGAGGTGATCATCGGCGGACGCCGTGTTCCGGTCCGGGGCTTCACGCTGGAATATCTGATGGTCGACGCCAGCGATGCCGCGTCGGCCGAACCGTTCGATGCCGCGCTGATCATCGGTACGGCGGGTGACGCCAGTGTTACGCTCGACGACTGGGCCAAATGGACCGGCGTTTCGCCGCTCGAAGTGATGATGGCGCTCTCCGACCGGATGCCGGTCCGCTACGTCGACGGATAGACCGGCTAGAAGGGGCGGGGGCCTGTCAGGCGCCCCACACCTGCTCGTAAACCCGCAGCCAGTTGCCGCCCAGCACCTTGCGGATTTCGTCGTCGGTCCAGCCGCGTTGCATCAGCCCCTGTGTCACGTTCGGCAGCTCGGTGATCTTCTCATAGCCCTTGACCATGAACATTTCGGCCGGCGGCACGGCGCTGTACGCGTCGGGCGGCCAGAGCAGCGGGTTGGTCCGGGTCAGATCCGCCCGCCCGTACATAAAGTCACATCCCAGCCCGATGTGATCGACGCCGACCAGGCGCTTCAGATAATCATATTGATCGAGATGCTTGTCCAGGCCGACCTGCGGCGTGAGCCGGATTTTCTCGTCCTTCCGGCTCCGCGCGTGGAAATCGTTGACGGCGGTCACGCCGATGACGCCCCCGCTGGCGGCGATTTGTTCGATCATCTTGTCGGGCATGTTGCGCGGGTTGTCGGCGATCGCCCGCAAGTTGGTGTGCGAACAGATGACCGGCACCCCTTTCGACATGGCAATCGCATCATAGGATGTCTGGTCTCCGGTGTGTCCGCCGACGTCGAGGACGATCCGCTGCTTGTGAATCTGTTCCACCAGCCGCCGGCCGGCACGGCTGAGCCCGAGCGTGGGATCGAGCGATCCGCCGCCGAAGACGGTGGTGTTGTTGTAGATCAGCCCGCAGATCCGAAGACCGAGCTCCCAAAAGGTCCGCAAATTCTCGATCGGGGGGAGGCCCCACTCATCGGTTTCGTTGGTCAGGTAGGTGGCCGATTGCCACCCGACGAGATAGCCGATCTTGCTGTCCTGATGCGCCTGCCGGATGTCGCGCACGCTCTTTACCAGGACAAGCCGCTTTGCATGTTTGTCGAAGAAGTTCAGCATCGTGGTCGCGTTGCTGAAGCTGGACATGCCGTGACCTTGCCAGATATCGACCCCTGCCGATTCGAGCATGTCCAGATATTCGTCGGTCATCGCCGATCCGTCGAGTTGATCGACCAGCAGCGTCGAATCCTGGAGCCGCCTCGCATCTTGCAAAGTGGCGGACCGGCGGGATGGCTGATTGGCGAAGGCGGTCGAAGCCGACATTGCCGTTGCAATGCCCAGAGAAGAAAAGAGCGCCTCTCTCCGATTCATGCCTACTCTCCTGCCGCTTTGGTGCAATTGGCCGCGCCAGCGAGCATCGGAGCTCCTGAAGATCGCGATCAGTCTGTATCATTTGAATATAGGGCTTAGACAAGCGGCAGAAATTTCCGGCCTCAGCTTTAGAAAGCCTATCGAGGCGGACTGTTCCGGGGAAAGGCCATGAAGCAATATGGCACCGGGATTTAACAGCTTTCTATCCCGGGTGCGGGCGGTTCCTTGTCGTGAGGCGATGGTGCGGACGGCGGGACTTGAACCCGCATGACACTAGGCCGGCAGATTTTAAGTCTGCTGCGTCTACCGATTTCGCCACGTCCGCATACCATCGTCCGTCAAGCGGATGGCCGGAGAGAGGTCAAGCGGTGTTTGCGGCTGCCGCCCCCGTTGGCGATAGTTCTTGCCAAGTCGGCAATCAGATTTTCACCAGTTTGTGGTTTTGGTGGATCGCCCGCCGCCGGGCGTGTCCCTTTTTGCGAAGATCCGATGATGCAATGGCTCCATAACAGCGTGAACGCCTGGGAAGCGGTAATTCCATTCGCGCTGTTCTTTTGTGCGCTGGCGCTTCTTACGAAGCGAAGCGCGGGCGTGGTCGCCGATGCGCGGCGCGCGGCCGGGGAATGGCGCACCAACCTGCTGATCTTCCTGTTCGACACCCTCATCGTCCTGCCATTTGTCGCGTTGCCGAGCGTCTGGATCGGCGCGCAACTGGGAGCCCCGGCAGTACTGACCGGCTTCTGGGCACAGGCCCCATGGCTGCTGACCGGCATCGCGGCGATCGTTGTCGGGGACTATATCGGCTATTGGCGTCACCGGCTCGAGCATCACCCGCTCTTGTGGCGCTTTCACGCAACGCATCATTCGGATCGCGAAATGAATTGGTTCTCGTTGAACAGGATGCATCCCGTAAACCGGCTGACAACGGTCACGATCGATCTTACTCTGCTTGGACTCGCCGGTTTCCCGCTCTGGGCCGTCGCGCTGAACGGACTGGTGCGTACGAGTTGGGGCTATTTCATTCACGCCGATGTGCGCTGGACGCTCGGTCCGGCGGGCAAGCTCTTCATCTCGCCCTCCGCGCACCGCTGGCATCATGCGCGCGACGAGGCGATGGCGGGAAAGAATTTCGCCACCGTCTTCACTCTTTGGGACCGGCTGCACGGGACTTGGCGGTCTTCGCCGGTGCCGTTTCGCGACCCGACGGGAGTGGAGGGGCACAGCGGCGGCTTCCTGTTCGAAATGTTCCAGCCGTTCGGGCTTCTTCCGAAGCGGATCGAGGAGCGCGCTGCACCGGAAGGCCGTCCGGTCGAGGTCCTGAGCAAGGCGTGAAACGGGCCTGGATACAGGTCCATTGATTGCGGGCTTCACCGCGTCGCTTCTGTCGGTTAGACACCGGCGCCATGGAAACAGTTCTCAGCATTTCCGGCCTCGGAAAGACCTATAAGAGCGGTCATCAGGCGCTCGCGGGCGTCGATCTCGATATCGCGAAGGGAGAGATTTTCGCGCTGCTCGGCCCGAACGGGGCGGGCAAGACGACGCTGATCAGCATCGTTTGCGGGATCGTCACGCCCAGCGCCGGAACGGTGACCGTCGCCGGGCACGACCACGCCCGCGACTATCGCGCCGCGCGGACGATGATCGGGCTGGTGCCGCAGGAATTGCACACCGACGCGTTCGAGACGGTGATGGCGACGGTGACTTTCTCGCGCGGGCTGTTCGGCAAGCCGCGCGACCCCGCTTTCATCGAGCAGTTGCTGCGCGACCTGTCGCTGTGGGACAAGCGCGGGTCGAAGATCATGGAGCTGTCGGGCGGGATGAAGCGCCGCGTGATGATCGCCAAGGCGCTCAGCCACGAACCCGAAATCCTGTTCCTCGACGAGCCGACCGCGGGCGTCGACGTCGAACTGCGCCGTGACATGTGGAATATGGTGCGCGGGCTGCGCGAGCGCGGTGTCACGATCATCCTGACCACCCATTATATCGAGGAGGCCGAGGAAATGGCCGACCGCGTCGGGGTGATCAGCAAGGGGCGGCTGATCCTCGTCGAGGAGAAGAATGCGCTGATCAAGAAGCTCGGCCGCAAGACGCTGACGCTCAACCTCGCCGAGCCGCTGGATGCGGTTCCCGCCGACCTCGCACAGTGGAACCTCGCGCTCGCGGGGGAGGGGCATGAGCTCGTCTATGAATTCGACAGCCAGGCCGAGGCGACGGGGGTTCCCTCGCTGCTGCGGCGGATGAGCGACCTTGGTATCCAGTTCAAGGATCTCAATACGAAGCAAAGCTCGCTCGAGGATATTTTCGTCGGGCTGGTGCACGAGACCAAAGCGGAGCAAGCGGCATGATTTCCAATTTTCGCGGCATCCGCGCGATCTACCAGTTCGAAATGGCGCGTTTCGGCCGTACCTTCTGGACCAGCCTGATGCTGCCGGTGATCACCACCGCGCTCTATTTCGTCGTTTTCGGATCGGCGATCGGCAGCCGGATGACCGAGGTCAGCAATGTGCCCTATGGCGCGTTCATCGTGCCGGGCCTCATGATGCTCACGATGTTCACCGAAAGCATCAGCAACGCCAGCTTCGGCATTTACATGCCGAAATGGACCGGGACGATCTATGAGATGCTGTCGGCCCCGATGTCGCCGCTCGAACTGCTGGTCGCCTATGTCGGCGCCGCGGCGACGAAATCGGTGATCATCGGCGCGATCATCTTCGCGACCGCGCATCTCTTCGTCGATGTCCAGATCGCGCACCCGCTGCTGATGGCGGCGTTCATGGTCCTGATGGCGGTCACCTTCTGCCTGTTCGGCTTCATCATCGGCATCTGGGCGCAGAGCTTCGAGCAGCTTCAGGTGATCCCGATGCTGGTCATCTACCCGCTGACCTTTTTGGGCGGCGCTTTCTATTCGCTCGACATGCTGCCGGCGGCGTGGCGGACGATCACGCTGTTCAATCCCGTGGTCTATCTGATCAGCGGGTTTCGCTGGACCTTCTTCGGGCAGGGCGATGTCGGGATCGGCGTCAGCATGGGCGCGGTTTCGCTGTTCCTCGCGCTGTGCCTCGCGGTAATCTTCTGGATGTTCCGGACGGGATACCGCTTGAAGAATTAATGAGCCGTCATCCCGGCGGAGGCCGAGATCTCGCCGGTGCGTCCAGATGAGAGCACGAGACCCCGGCCTTCGCCGGGGTGACGATAAAAAGACGACCTCAGTCGTTCAGCCGCTCGCGCATTTCCTTGCCGGGCTTGAAATAGGGCACCGCCTTGGCCTTCACCGCGACGGGTGCGCCCGTGCGCGGGTTGCGGCCGGTGCGTGATTCGCGGCTGCGGGTCGAAAATGCCCCGAATCCGCGCAGTTCGACGCGGCCCCCGGAGGCGAGTTGATCGACGATCGAGTCGAAAAAGGCATCGACGATGCGCTCGACCTCCTCAAGGCGCAGGTCGCTGTTTTCGCTTGCGATCTTTTGAACCAGTTCCGACCGGATCATGAGCTTCCCCTAATTATCACGCACCCCGCGGATGCAGGCTATCCGGTCGTTGCCGGCTTGCTTGCGTGAGACCCCTCCCAACGCGGTGCGGAGAGTATCATGAATCATTATCCGGTCAAAATATATCGCGGCAGCAAAAAGGCCCGCAGAGGGACACTCTGCGGGCCTTTTGTTTCGCCTGACGGCAGCAGGAGGATCAGTCCTTCTTGCCGGCCTTCAGCGCCTCGCCGAGGATGTCGCCAAGCGACGCACCCGAGTCCGACGAACCGTACTGTGCAACGGCTTCCTTCTCTTCGGCGATCTGCATCGCCTTGACCGAGAAGTTCGGCTTTTTCGAGCGGTCGAAGCCGATGACCATCGCATCGAACTTCTGGCCGACCTGATAACGCTCGGCGCGCTGTTCGTCGCGGTCGCGGCCAAGGTCGGCGCGCTTGATGAAGCCCGTGGCGCCATCTTCGCCGGCCTGAACTTCGAGGCCGTTGTCGCGGACTTCGAGGACCGAGACGGTGACGATGTCGTTCTTCTTCAGTGAACCGGCTGCGGCAACGCCGCCGCCAACGGCCGGGGCGCCCTTTTCAAGCTGCTTGATGCCGAGGCTGATGCGTTCCTTCTCGACGTCGACGTCGAGAATGACGACCTGCACATTCTCGCCCTTGCGGTGGAGGTGCAGCGCTTCTTCGCCCGAGATGCCCCACGCGATGTCCGACATGTGGACCATGCCGTCGACGTCGCCGGGCAGGCCGATGAACAGGCCGAATTCGGTCGCGTTCTTGACTTCGCCTTCGACGACCGAGCCCACCGGATGTTCTTCGGCGAACGCGCCCCAGGGGTTCGACTGGGCCTGCTTGAGGCCGAGCGAGATGCGGCGCTTGTCGCTGTCGACTTCGAGGACGATGACGTCGACTTCCTGGCTGGTCGAAACGATCTTGCCGGGGTGGACGTTCTTCTTGACCCACGACATTTCGCTGACGTGGACCAGGCCTTCGATGCCGGGTTCGAGTTCGACGAACGCACCGTAGTCGGTGATGTTCGTAACGGTGCCGGACAGCTTCGCACCGACGGGGTATTTGGCGGCGACGCCTTCCCACGGATCGCTTTCGAGCTGCTTCATGCCGAGGCTGATGCGCTGCGTGTCGCGGTTGATGCGGATGATCTGGACGCGGACGGTGTCACCGATGTTGATGACTTCGCTCGGGTGGTTGACGCGCTTGTAGCTCATGTCGGTGACATGGAGCAGGCCGTCGATGCCGCCGAGGTCGACGAACGCACCGTAATCGGTGATGTTCTTGACCGCGCCTTCGATGATCTGGCCTTCTTCCAGGTTCTGGATCAGGCCCGAACGCTGTTCGGCGCGCGTTTCCTCGAGGATGGCGCGGCGCGACACGACGATGTTGCCGCGGCGGCGATCCATCTTGAGGATCTGGAAGGGCTGCGGCAGGTCCATCAGCGGGCCGACGTCGCGCACGGGGCGGATATCGACCTGCGAACCGGGCAGGAACGCCACGGCGCCGCCGAGGTCGACGGTGAAGCCGCCCTTGACGCGGCCGAAGATGACGCCTTCGACGCGGGCTTCCTTGTTGAATTCTTCTTCCAGGCGGTCCCAGGCGGCTTCGCGGCGAGCACGGTCGCGCGACAGCATGGTTTCGCCATTGGCGTTTTCGACGCGGTCGACATAGACTTCGACTTCGTCACCGACGTTGAGGTCGGCCTTCTGGCCCGGCATCGCGAATTCGCGAAGCGGCACGCGGCCTTCGCTCTTCAGGCCGATGTCGATCACTGCCAGGTCGTTTTCGATCGCGGTCACGGTGCCCTTGACGACGCGGCCTTCAAAGCCGCCGTCGGCACCACCAAGCGATTCATCGAGCATCGCGGCGAAATCGTCGCGCGTCGGGAAAGCCGTAGTGGCCATGGTTGTTCTTCCTTACTTCATTGTTCCGGCCAAGCGGTTGGGTCCGCTGGTCTTGTGGCCGATCCGTCCTGCCCGCCGGATGCGATGCAGGACATCCGCAAAGCGACGACAGGGAAGGGCATGGGCAAAGCAAAAAGGGCGCGACGGGTGAACCCCGTCACGCCCGACGCTCAGGTGGAGCGGCGGCCTGTCCGTGCCTCAACCAGCGTTATCGCCCGTTGGACGGCGTCGCCTATAGTCAAATCACCCGTATCGAGCAAGTCCGCATCGGCAGCACGCAGCAGCGGCGCATCGGCGCGCCCGGTGTCGCGGGCGTCGCGCGCATGGATGTCGGCGAGCACGGCGTCATAGGTCACATTGACGCCGCGCTTCTGCATCTCGGCGAAGCGGCGCTGCGCGCGAACTTCGGGGCTCGCGGTAACGAACAGCTTGGCGTCGGCGTGCGGCGCGATGACGGTGCCGATATCGCGTCCGTCGAGCACGGCGCCGCCGGGCTGGTTCGCGAAATCGACCTGGCGCTGGAACAGCGCGGCGCGCACCGCCGGGTGCACCGACACCCGGCTGGCGAGCCCGCCGGTCGTTTCATAACGCAGCGCCGGATCGCCCAGCAGGCTGTCGGGAAAATCGCAGGCGGCGAGCGCGTCGGCGGCATCGTCGGCGTCGCCATGATCGAGCTGCGTCTGATAGCCGACGGCCCGATAGAGCAATCCGGTGTCGAGCACGGGCACGCCGAAATGCTCGGCGAGCGCCTTGGCGATCGTGCCTTTTCCCGATGCGGTCGGGCCGTCGACGGCAATGATCATCAGTCGATCTGGAACGCGTCGATGCGCGCGCTCATCAGTCTGCTGTCCGGGCCGAACAGCAATTTGAACCAGCCGCCATTGGCGAACGAGCCTTCGCACGAGGCGATGCCGTTGCCTTGCCCCGCCTTGCCGGGTTCGAGGCAGTCGACCGGAATCTCGGGCAGAAAGGCGCGCACCTTCGCCAGCACCGCGCTGCGGGTGCGGGCGGGGCCGATCCCGAGCGCCGGAATGTCGCGGGCGCCCAGCGTCTTCGCATCGACAATCTTGATCGCAAGGATGTCGCCGGCGAAGATATGGACGACGCCGTCGGGGTCTTCCCACTCGCAGGCGAGGCCGTCATCGTCGCAGGAATCGCCGTTGGTGAGGCGGCCGATCGCCTGCGGCGTGCTCGGCAGGCTGAGCGGATAGCGCGAGAAGCTCGCGTCGGCGCGATCGAACGGATCGGCGATGCGTTCGCTGGCATGCGCGGAACTCGCAAAAGCACTGGCGAACAGCGCGAGGGTGAGGGCGGCGGGCATGATCTTCATCGCATCGGGTTCCTTGGTCGTTGTATCCGGCCGCAGCTTGCCTCGTCATGGTGACAGTGTCGATGACATTGATCACACGCGAGATTTTGTGCGGAGCCGGCGCTCATGGTGCGCCTGCGGCCCCTTGCAATCCTGCGAGCAGTACCTCGAAATCGGGAAAGCTGGTTGCGACAGGGGCCATGTCGTCGACCATTACCGGTGCGGTGCTGACCAGGCCTGCGATAGCAAAGCTCATGCAAATACGGTGATCGAGATGACCGGCGATGGTTGCGCCGCCGGGCAGCGGGTCGCCGCCGGTGCCGTCGATGATCAGCCCGTCCTCGCTTTCCTCGACGCGCGCGCCGATCGCCTTGAGACCCGTCGCCATCACCGACAGCCGGTCGCTTTCCTTGACGCGCAATTCGTCGAGGCCGGTCGTGACGGTGCGCCCTTCGGCGAGGGCGGCGGCGACGAACAGGATCGGGAATTCGTCGATCATGCTCGGCGCGACCGCGGGATCGACGTCGATGCCCTTGAGCGCGCTGTGCCGGACGCGAAGGTCGGCGACGGGTTCGCCGCCGACGTCGCGGGCGTCGAGCAGTTCGATGTCGCCGCCCATCTGCTTCAGAATCTCGATCAGCCCGGCGCGCGTGGGGTTGAGGCCGACATTGGCGACGATGATATCCGAACCGGGCACGATCAGCGCTGCGACGATGAAGAACGCTGCGGACGAGGGATCGCCGGGGACGACGATCGTCTGCGGCTTCAGTTCGGCCTCGCCACGGATGCGGATATGGCGCGTGCCATCGGCATCGGTTTCGACTTGAAGGTCGGCGCCGAAGCCGCGCAGCATGCGCTCGCTATGGTCGCGCGTCGGCACCGGCTCGATCACCTCGGTGATGCCGGGGGTGTTGAGCCCGGCGAGCAGCACCGCGCTCTTCACCTGCGCCGACGCCATCGGCAGGCGGTAGGCGAGGGGAATGGCAGGCGCGAGGCCGCGCACCATCAGCGGCAGAGTCTTGGTTCCATTAGCGCCCGGCGAGGCGCCGATGTCGGCGCCCATCTGCGAGAGCGGCTCGATGACGCGGCCCATCGGGCGGCCCGACAGGCTGGCATCGCCGACAAAGGTTACGGTGATGGGATGGCTCGCGACGAGCCCCATCAGCAGCCGCGTCGAGGTGCCGCTGTTGCCCATGTCGAGCGCCTCGCGCGGCTGGAGCAACCCGCCGACGCCGACGCCGTGTATACGCCATTCGCCATCGTCGCGGCGCTCGATGCCCGCCCCCATCGCGCGCATCGCGGCGGCGGTGGCGAGGACATCATGCCCCTCCAGCAGTCCGGTGACGCGGCTTTCGCCGACGGCCAGCGCCGACAACATCAGCGCGCGGTGCGAAATGCTCTTGTCGCCGGGAATCGCGATCCTACCTTTGAGCGGACGGGAGGCGGAAAAGCTGCGCGGCGAGGCGGGGTGATCGGTCATGACGAGCGGCTTTTGACAGCGGCCTTGCAATCTGGCAAGGCGCACGCCGATTTGACGGATAGCTATTCAGCTGACGTCGCTTTTCCGATATTTATATCCAGTTTCCAGAAGGTTATGAGGCGTTTATGGTGAAGGCTGAATGGGGCACGAAGCGTAGCTGCCCGAAATGCGCCACGCGATTCTATGATTTGACCAAGGATGATCCGGTAAGCTGCATCAACTGCGGCTATGCTTGGATCCCGGAATCGGTCTTGAAGTCGAAGCAGCCGATGCCGTTCGAAGAAGTCGAAAAGCCCGGCAAGGTCGCCAAGGAAGAAGGCGTCGACGAGGATCTGGATCTGGATGTCGATGTCGACGAGGACAGCGATTCGCCGGACAATGACGTCGACCTTGGCGGCGACGACGATCTGGGCGTCGCCACTGGCGACGACGAGGACGACGAAAGCTGATTTTTTGGTGAGGGGCCAAAAAAGCATCACAGGATGCATTTGGCCCCTTGCATAACGGACGTGCGCTGGTAAAGGCGGCGTCCCGGTCGCACCACCCAGGGCGACCCGCAAAATGGCACGGGGCCTTAGCTCAGCTGGGAGAGCGCTACAATGGCATTGTAGAGGTCAGCGGTTCGATCCCGCTAGGCTCCACCATTTTGGATATCGGCGCCGGAGCGCCGTTTCTCCCATAATAATCCGGCCGTTGCCTCACTGGCCCGCCGACCCACATTTCCCTCTTGCGCAACGCGCGCGCACTGCCCACGTTACTTCTATCGTCAACAAGCGAAAGGAGGTGGTCGAATGTCTCATTGTCCGATGCCCGGTGCGGCAGGAAATACGAGCATGGCCTTCCTTGCGGGGGCCCGGCTGAGCTAAGCTGACCGCGTCAGGCAAAACAATGGAAGGGTCGTCCGGAAGGGCGGCCCTTCATTGCATCGTGCGCCGGAAAGGGCGGTCGATCGCGGCGTACTGCCGTCATATTCGCCCAAGCCGTTCGAATTGGACGCTGAATCGTTGCCCATCGGGCGGCCGGGCGGGATCGATTGGCGATGGCGTTCGTTGCTGTTCTTCACGGACCATTTCCCATGGAGGATATATGAACCTGCTCGGCAAGGCCGCGATTTCTGTCGCGGCAATTTCGATGATGGCGGCACCGGTGGCCGCGTCGGCTACCACCGCATTCGACAACGCGCGCGCCACGTCGGCCGTGGACGGCCAGAACGAATTCGGCGGCAAGTCGAGCTGGCTGATCGGCCTGGCCGGTCTGATCGCCGGTATCATCGTGATCGGCTTCGTTGTCGACGACAACAAGAAGAACGATCCCGTCAGCCCCTGACAGCGAAGATCAGGTAGCGATCCGCAGCGGCGGCGTGGTTACTGCGCCGCCTCTTCGGTTTCGAAAAGCGGCTCGAGCTTGATAGGGTCCGCCAGCGAGATCCGGTCGAGGATCGACGCTGTGTCGTCGCGCACCCTCAGCATCAAGCTGCGCAGGCGGCATTCCGCCTCGGGGAGGCAGTTCTTGCAATGTTCGTGCGCGTTGCGCGCGGCGCACGGAACAAGCGCGAGCGATCCGCGGGTGAGCCGCACGAGGTCGCCATAGCTGATATCGATCGGCGGCAAGGCGAGCTGATAGCCGCCGTCGCGGCCGCGCTGCGAAATCAGCAGCCCTTCGCGCGCCATTTCGGACAGGATCACCGTCAGGAATTTCGGCGGGATATTCTGCGCCTCCGCAATATCCGCAAGCTGGACCTGCCCCTTGCCCCAATGGTCGGCAAGATGCTGAAAGGCACGGATCGTATAGCGGGTCTTCTGCGACAGCATGACCGTGGTACTGTGACATATTCAGCTTTAATTCAACCTGTCTGGATGAGATTTCGGCAAGAGTTGATGAAAATCACAGCGGGTGGCATCAGGGCGGAATAAGAGGGCCGCCTGTCGCCCGATCAGGGCAGCGATTTGGGGTGAAGCGGATGACACGCAAAATATTGGCAGTTCCGGCAGTTCTGGCAGCATGCATGCTCGCGGTCGCACCCGCGCAGGCACAGTTCGGCGGATTGCTCCGCAAGGTGACGACGCCGGCGCCGAAGCCGAGCGAAGACGATAATGGCGGTTGCCCCAAGGGCAAGAAGGGCAGCGGCATCGGCCGGAATATCCTCGGCAATGTCCTGAACGATGCCGTCGGCGATGTCGCGAGCAAGGCCGGCGTCTACAGCTATGTGCCGATTGCCGAAGTCAGCGGGACGCTCACCGATGCGATCGCCTGCCGGCTCGATCCCGGCGAGCAGGTGCAGGCCGCCGCGGCGACCGAGGAAGTGACGCGCGGCGAAAAGGTCGGCGCCACCGCGAGTTGGACCAGCGAAACCCGCCCCGAAGTCAGCGGTTCGTCCACCGTCGCGTCGATCAACACCGAAAGCGGCGGGCGCAAATGCATGAACGTCAACGACTTCATCATCGTCGATGGCGAGGAGACGCAGGTCTCGAAACGCATGTGCAAGGGGCCGGGTGATACACGCTATGTCCTTGCGGCCTAAACTCTTCCGGCTGGCGCTGTCCGCCTTCGCGCTGGTCGGATTGACCGCCGCGAGCGATGTCGATCCCGCGAATCCGACCTGTCCGCTCAATCCGAACTGGTCGGCGAATCCGACCATGACGCTGAAGGTGGAAAAGCGCGGCCGCATGAAGGTGATGCTCGCCGAAGGGCGGATCGATTCCGGGCTCCCCGACCGGCTCTCCGCCGCGTTGAAGGCGAATCCCGACGTCGAGGAAATCTGGCTGCGTTCGCCGGGCGGCGATGCGCGCGCCGGAAATACGGCCGGCCGCATCATCCGCAGCAATCCGGGCATATTGACCCGGGTGCCGACCGGCTGGACCTGTTTCAGCGCGTGCAATTTCGTGTTCATGGGCGGTCTGCCGAGGGTCATCGATCCGGGCGGCGTTTTCATGGTGCATATGTTCACCCGCACCGGCGACCGGTCGACGATCGACATGAGCGTCGCGATGGGAACCGACGCGACGCGCGAACTGATCGGCGGCATCGAACAGGATTCGGCCCTGCTGGCGAGCGAGGACAATGATTTCCTGATCAAGATGGGCGTCTCGCGAAAATTGCTGACCGACGTCATGTATCAGCAGCAAGCGGTCGCGACCGCCGAAGACAAATCGACCCGCCGCTGCCTGACGCTCGACGAAGCCCTGAAATATGGCGTCACCTACGCACCCGAATGAGCGGGAATGCGGACAAGGTTGCATTCAGAAACGAATGACGTAGGCTGGCGGCCATAACAGGAGAGGCTGCCATGAACGAGATGACGCACGACCACGCCAAATTCCGCTCGATGATCGACGGAACGCAGCAGGACTGGGACATCATCGCGCGCGAGCAAAAGGAATTCGCGCCGAACAACGGCGCGCGCATCCTTGAGCATCTGAAACTGCTCGGCGGCGATTATGGCGGCTTTCCGGTCGACCGGCTCGAGCATTGCCTGCAGACTGCGACGCGTGCCCATAGGGATGGCCGCGACGAGGAATATGTTGTGATGGCGCTGCTCCACGACATCGGCGACACGCTCGGCGCGTTTAACCACCCCGACGTCGCGGCAGCGATCCTCAAACCTTTCCTGTCAGAGGAAAATCTGTGGATCGTCCAGCACCACGGGATTTTCCAGGGCCATTATTTCTTCCACTATCTGGGGCTCGACCGCGACATGCGCGATCAGTTCCGCGATCATCCCTATTATGGCGCGTGCGCCGAATTCTGCGAAAAATATGACGCGCCGGCGTTCGATCCCGATTACGACAGCGAGCCGCTGGAATTTTTCGAACCGATGGTGAAGCGGCTCTGTTCCTACCCCAAGGCGAGCATCTACAAGAAGGTGATGGTCGAGGAAGCGGCCGAGTAGAATAGGCTCAACAAACCCGTTCGCATCGAGCGAAGTCGAGATGCCCCTCGGCTTGGCGTAAGCCTTCGGGGTGTCTCGACTTCGCTCGACACGAACGGGAATGGGAAGGGCTACTTCCCCTTGAACGCGGTCTTGCGCTTTTCCTGGAAGGCCAGCACGCCTTCGACGGCGTCTTCGCTGTTGCCGGCGACAAACTGGCCCATCGCCTCGGCGTCGAGCGTTTCGGAGAAGCTCTGCGACAGCCCCGCACGGAGGACTTTGCGCATCGTGCCGAGCGAGACCGTCGGGCCGGATGCGAGGCGCGCAGCAAGCGCCTTCGCTTCGGTGAGCAGGTCGGCGTCATCGACGCATTTGTAGACCATGCCCCAGTCGGCGGCCTGGTCGCCCGAAATCTTTTCGCCGAGCATCATCATCTGCAGCGCGCGCGGCACGCCGACGAGGCGCGGCAGCAGCCACGACGAGCCGCCGTCGGGGACGAGGCCGATGTTGACGAAGGCCTGGAGGAAATAGCCGCTCTTGCCGACGAGGGTGAAATCGCCCGAGAGCGCAAAGCTGCAGCCGACGCCGGCCGCCGGACCGTTCACCGCGGTGACGACGGGAATGTCGAGATTGGCGAGCGCAAGCAGCATCGGGTTGTAATGGTTGCGCAGCGCCTTGCGGCTGTTCGCGCCGCCGCCGACCGCCGACGCCGTGCGGTCGCCGCCAAGGTCGGCGCCCGAGCAGAAGCCGCGGCCTTCGCCGGTGATCAACAATGCACGCGCGCCCAGCACCGGCAGATGGTCGAGCGCCTCGCGGATTTCGTCGGCCATTGCGGGGGGCATCGAATTGAGGCGCTCGGGGCGGTTGAGCGTGAGCGTCGCGACATGGTCTGCGACGTCGAGCTTGATCGTTTCGAAGGTCGGGGTGGTCATTGGGAAGAAATCCTCTCGGCTCTGCTTTGATCTTTACCTTTACGTTCACGTAAAGTTGTGACCGATTTGCCGGACAAGCGCAAGAGGGATGGGGAGGGTATTGGCCGACGTCGACCGACCGCATCGCAAAAGAGGCGCTGCTTCACAGCCTTCGCCAAGGGTCCTTTAATCAATCTGGCCTAGCGCACCGGAAGCGAGTTTGCAGGTGGAAAGAATTGAAGCTGCTGTCGATCTTGGTGGCTGCGCTGTCGGTAACGGGTTGTCGGGTCGCCGAACAGGTGCGACCTCGCCATGCCCCGATCGCTTCGCTTTCAAATGAGCAGCTTTGGAGCATGGGGTTTCAGCAGGCGGCCATTCAGGAACTTATTTGCAAGGATATCGCTCGGCACGATGCCGTGCGGGTGCTGAAACGGCGCTACGGTGCGCAGGAACGCAGAATTGCCGCGCGCCTAGGCGAGAGAGAGTCCGAGGAGATTATTCTTACGCTACCGCCGTGTTCTCATTTTCTCGGAGCAGAGGATCGCTATGCGGATGCCCTAAGCGAGCTGGAAAAGCGCCTTGAGAGGTCGTAACCGGCCGCGCGCATGGCGTGAGGGTGGTGGCCGGAGAGGGCGGTTGCGACCGATTGCGGGCGCTACCGGGAGAGGTGTGCAATCACGCTTTGACGCAGCGTCGGATATAAAAATGAGAATTGGGTCGCAATGTCCTCGAGGTCATGATCGGTGGCTAGTTTGCTGGGATTGACAATCCGATCATCCGCCCGGCAAGATAGTGGATGCAGTTGTTTATCTTTGTTCGATGTTCATCCTGATCAGTATCACGAGCCATCACAGTGAAAGCTTGAATGGCGGCCGCGACGCTCTCCATAAGCTGAGGGCGTGTGGCAGAGGCGAGTTTTTCTCGAATCTCGTCAATAATCATCTCTATTCCAAAACCGGCGTAGTTGGTGTCCTTCTTGGATGACAAAGGCGCTTACCTGCAAAAGCCTAACGTCCACTTTCACCTCAAAGCGGCCCTCGGCTACCCGTGAAAATCGCTGTCCTATAATGCCATGCCGTGCCAGCCTCGGGGCGATTCTTTGATATCGTCGGCTGTCCGTGAACCGAGCTTGAAGCGACAAAGGAGACAGTTTCGACACGCCTATGCGTATCCATTGTCGCCTTAAAGCCACAAAGGGCACAGTTTCGATGCATGCGTGCGGGGCTTTTGAGGCTTTAAGCGCGCTATTCGGCCCCCAGCTTCCGAAAGCGCAGTTTGCCGTCGGTCCGGTGGAGGACCGTGCGGCCATCTTCGCCAGCTTTCAGGCACGCGCCGTCAAAGGCAACGACGCCCATATCATTGGGGATCAGGTTGACGTGCAGCTTGCCGCCGTCAGCATCGGTCAGCTCGTAGCGCGGGGCAGTAACGTCATAGATCGGCTCGCGAACCTCGATCCAACGCGGGATGCGCTTTTCGTCTTCGGGCAGCGTCCAGCCATAATCCTGCGTATAGTCCTCGACCGGATCGCCGCTATCGAAGCCGATGGTGAAATCGACACCCGCGATGCCCCTGCCGTTCGGCCAACTGACGAACAGCGTCGGGATCGTACCGTCGACTTCGACCGGTTCGGCCTTTTCGAAAGCGGGCGGCACCGGCTTCGGCTCGGTGAACAGGCAGATGGCGTCGCCGCGCGCTTCCCACCGCCCCTCGGCCCGCTCGTCGAGCGCGCCTGCGGCGAGGATATATTGGAAGCGGCCATCGTTCCGGATGAGTAGTCCGCCGCCGACGTCGGGGCCTTCGGCGGGGCTGTATTCGCCGACGAACGGCGAATCCTGCGCCGCGGCGGGCGCGGCGATCAGGGCGGCGGCGAGGAGCAGGGTGCGCATGGTGGCGATCATGCGGTCGTTGGCGCAGGGATGCCAGCCCTTTCCACATCTCACGCCACCTGCTAGGCGCCCGCGCCATGTCCAAACACCCCGACCGCCGCACCTTCGCCATCATCTCGCACCCCGACGCGGGCAAGACGACGCTGACCGAGAAACTGCTCGTCGCGGGCGGCGCGATCCATATCGCGGGCGAGGTCAAGGCCCGCGGTGCGGCCCGCCGCGCGCGCTCCGACTGGATGAAGATCGAACAGCAGCGCGGCATTTCGGTCACCTCGTCGGTGATGACCTTCGAGCATCAGGGGCTCGTCTTCAACCTGCTCGATACGCCGGGGCACGAGGACTTCAGCGAGGATACCTATCGCACGCTGACCGCCGTCGACAGCGCGGTGATGGTGATCGACGCCGCGAAGGGCATCGAGCCGCAGACGCTGAAGCTGTTCGAGGTCTGCCGCCTCCGCTCGGTGCCGATCATCACCTTCGTCAACAAGGTCGACCGGGAAGGCCTGCCGCCGTTCGAACTGCTCGACGAGGTCGCCGACCGGCTGGCGCTCGACGTCTGCCCGATGAACTGGCCCGCGGGCATGGGCGGACAGTTCGAAGGAATTTACGACCTTGTCGATCCCGCGATCATGAAGCCGGGCGGCGATGCGTCGAGGATGTACGAAGGGCATCGCGCGAAGGTTGCCGGGCTCGACGACCCGGCGCTGGCGGCCGAACTCAGCGCGGGCGGGCTCGCGCATCTCAAGGAAGAAACCGAGCTGGCGTCGGCCTGTTACGCGCCCTTCGATGCCGCCGCCTACCGCAACGGCGACCTGACGCCGGTCTATTTTGGATCGGCGCTCAAGGAATTCGGCGTCGTCGATCTGCTTTCGGCGCTCGCCAACCACGCGCCGGGGCCGCAGCCGCAGCCCGCCGAACCCGCACCGGTGCGTCCGGACGACGACGCGGTGACCGGCTTTATCTTCAAGGTCCAGGCGAACATGAATCCGGCGCACCGCGACCGCATCGCCTTCATGCGCCTCTGCTCGGGCAAGTTCGAGCGCGGCATGCGGTTGATGCAGGGCGGCACGGGCAAGGCGATCGCGATCAGCCGCCCGATGCTGTTCCTCGCACAGGACCGCGAAATGGCCGAAGAGGCTTATCCCGGCGACATCATCGGTATCCCGAACCACGGCACGCTGCGCGTCGGCGACACGCTGTCCGAGCGCACCGACATCACGATCACCGGCTTGCCGAACTTCGCCCCCGAAATCCTGCGCCGCGTTGCGCTCGTCGATCCGACGAAGACCAAACAGCTCCGCAAGGCGCTCGACGACATGGCGGAGGAGGGGATCATCCAGGTTTTCTATCCCGAGATCGGCTCGAACATGATCGTCGGCGTCGTCGGCCAGCTTCAGCTCGAAGTGCTGATCAGCCGCCTCGACGCCGAATATAAGGTCGAGGCGAAGCTCGAGCAGTCGCCGTGGGACACCGCGCGCTGGATCGCCAGCGACGATGCCGCGGCGTTGAAGGCGTTTCAGGCCGACCATCGCGGCGCCAGCGCCACCGACCGCGATGGCGCGCCGGTGTTCATGGCGAAGGATGCGTGGGAGGTCGGCTATGTGACGCAGCGCCACCCGGCGATCCGCTTCACCGCGACCAAGGAACGCGTTTTCGCCGACGCGGGTTGATTGCCGCGCCTGATTTCGCCACCATGACGCCGGTTTCGGCAAGGGTGGGGATATCGATGCGCGGATGGATTTTGGCGCTTGCCGCGATGGCAGGCACTATGCCGGGTGTGGCGGCGGCAGCGACGATCGAGTTGCCGATCGTCCCGGGCTTCTGGACCAACGACACCGAAAAATGCGCGAGCGTCCATCACGGCTATGTCTTCGATGGTTCGCGCTGGGGCGCGCTCTATTATTACGGGCCGGGCGGCACCATGGGGCCCGCGGCCGAACTGGAGCCGATCACGCAGGCGCGCCCAGTGGCCGACGGGTTCACCCAGATGCAGTTCGGGGGCTATGACGGCGCGGGCTATTTCCGGATCAAGCCGGCCGGAACCGACCGGGCGCTCTATCGCGTCGGCGCGCCGTTCCGCGACGAAATCCAGGAGACCGACGAGACGCTGATCCGCTGCAGCTTGGCTTCGCTGTCGCCGAAGATGAAGGCTGCGATGCAGCGTTTCGCGCCCGCCGTCGTTAAATAAGACTGAGCAGATCGGCGGGCGCCGCGGCGGCGTCCTCTTCGTCGTCGGTTTCACCCTCGAACTTGCTGAGCGTGACGCCGAGCAGGCGGATGCCCTGTTCGGTGGGCAGCATCGGCGCGAGGATCGCTTCGCCCGCGGCCAGCAGGCCCGCACCGTCGAGGATCGGCGAGGGGACCGATCTTGCCCGCGTGATCGTCCGGAAATCGGCGTAGCGCAGCTTCAGCGTCACCGTCCGTCCGCGCGCGCCCTTCTTCGCCGCGCGGTCCCAGACGACGGTGCAGACATGCGCGAGAGCTTCGTGAATTTCGGTGTCGGTGATCAGGTCGTTGAAGAAGGTGCGCTCGCCGCCGAGCGACTTCAAAGGCCGGTTCGACTTGACGCGGCGATGGTCGATCCCGCGCGCAAGGCGGTGGAGCCAGTCGGCGCTGTTGCCGAAATGCGCCGCGAGCCATTCCATATCCTTCGCGGCAAGGTCGGCGCCGGAGAAGATGCCGAGCCCTTCCATCTTTGCCGCGGTTACCGGGCCGATGCCGTGGAAGCGGCGGATCGACAGCGTCTGGACGAAATCAGCGCCGCGTCCCGGCGGGATGACGGTGAGACCGTCGGGCTTGTTCTGGTCCGACGCGAGTTTGGCGATGAACTTGTTGTACGAAACACCCGCCGATGCGCTGAGCCCGGTCTCTTCGCGAATCCGCCGGCGGATCAGCCGCGCGGTGGCGGTTGCGCTGCCGAGTTCCGCCTTGTCGCGGCTGACGTCGAGATAGGCTTCGTCGAGCGAGAGCGGTTCGACCTCGTCGGCATAGTCGCGAAATATGGCGCGGATCTGGTGCGAGATGTCGCGATAGACCTCGAAGCGCGGCGGCACGAAAATCAGCTCGGGGCACTGGCGCTTCGCGGTGATACTGGGCATCGCCGACCGGACACCGAATTTTCGCGCCTCATAGCTCGCCGCCGCGACGACGCCGCGCCGCGACGAGCCCCCGACCGCGACAGGTTTGCCGCGCAGCGCAGGATCGTCGCGCTGCTCGACCGATGCATAGAAAGCATCCATATCGACATGGATGATCTTGCGAACCGGAACGTCCGCGCCGTCGCCGGCAGGCTGGTCTTCGCCGTCTTCCACCGACGGATCCTAACATGTTGCCAAAATGTTCTCAAACGATATGCGATGCGCGCGCTTGACGGGGGGCGGGCAAAATGGCAATCGCCGCCGACCTTGGAAATGCGGGTATAGCATAGTGGTAATGCTCTAGCCTTCCAAGCTAGCTAGGCGGGTTCGATTCCCGCTACCCGCTCCAGAAGCCTGTTTCAGGGCGTATCACATCATTTACAAATGCAAGGAAATGGCGGTAATCTGCCATTTATCGGCTCGTTGCGTGTCATGGTATCTCATGGCAGCGCCTCGAAAATGGGGCCCCTATCGGGGCGATTTTTGCCGATCGCTCGCTCCAGTTTGGAGCCGGCCAAATGGAGAGATCGTGATGCCGCTAACCGATTCTGCCGTTCGCCATGCTCAGCCGCGGGACAAGCCTTACAAGATGGCCGACAGCGAAGGTCTTTATATCCACATCATGCCGAACGGCAGCAAGCGTTGGAAAATGAAGTACCGATTCGATGGGCTTGAGAAGAAGCTGAGCTTCGGACCATATCCTCGCGTCTCCCTTCGCGATGCCCGCGTTCAGCGCGACGAGGCGCGCAACATGATTATCAAGGGCACCGATCCATCCTACGAGAAGAAGCGCAACAAGCTGCGTGCCCACGTTAACGTTGAAAATACCTTCTCGGGCATATCGCGCGAATATTGCGACAAGCGCCGCCGCGATGGCGACAAGGCCTGGGCCCCATCGACTGCGAAGCGATGCGAGTATCTGCTCAGCCTTCTAGACAACAGCATTGGGAAGATGCCCATCCAGGAGATTGAGCCGATCGATGTCTTGGCCGCTGTCAGGAAGATCGAGGCGCAGGGCAAACTCGAAAGTGCGCGCCGCACAATGCAATTGGCGGGTTCGGTCTTCCGCTACGCCGTCGCGACGGCGCGCTTGCGATCCGATCCGACGCGTGACTTGCGCGGCGCGCTCATCAATCCGACCGTCACTCATTATGGCGCGATTACCGATGCAAGCCAGGTCGGGCCGCTCCTGCGTGCCATCGATGTTTACAAGAGCCAGGGAATGACCGACTGGGCTTTGAAGTTGGCACCGCACGTCTTCGTCCGCCCGGGGGAACTTCGCACGGCTCAGTGGGAAGAATTTGACCTTGATGCGCGAGTCTGGACCATTCCCGCCGAGAAGATGAAGATGCGGAAGCCGCATCACGTGCCACTATCCCGCCAATCGGTGGCGCTCCTTGAGCAAATTCGCGAAATCACCAAGCCTTGGATGTCAAACGGCGTTCAAAAGGGACCCCCGATCGGCGTCGAAGAGGGACCCCCTTTTCGGATAATATGATGCTGGTTTGTTGAAGATGGCCTTGCGCTGCGTGCGGCGGAGGGCGGGCGTAGCCCGACCGGAGGCGCGCGCAGCGCAAGATAGATTTTTGAAGGCGCCGAAGGTGGCTGTCAGCTGCGGTTTTTGAAGCGCCAGCTGTCGTTGCCCGTCTCGACGATATCGCAGTGGTGGGTGACGCGGTCGAGCAGCGCCGTGGTCATCTTGGGATCGCCGAACACGGTCGGCCATTCGCCGAAGGCGAGGTTCGTGGTGATGATGACGCTGGTCCGCTCATAAAGCTTGCTGATGAGGTGGAACAGCAACTGCCCTCCCGAGCGGGCGAACGGCAGATAACCGAGCTCGTCGAGCACGATCAGGTCGAGCCGCGACAGCTGCGCCGCCAGGGTCCCGCCTTTGCCGATCCGGGTCTCCTCTTCGAGGCGTGTCACCAGATCGACGGTGTTGAAGTAGCGGGCGCGAGCGCCCCTTCGCACGACATTGGCGGTGATCGCGATGGCGAGGTGGGTCTTGCCTGTCCCCGTGCCGCCGACCAGCACGATATTGCGGCGAGGCGGGAGGAAGGAGCCATCGTGAAGGGAGCGGATCATCTCCTCATTGATCGGTGTGCCCTCGAAGCTGAACCGCTCCAGGTCCTTCACCACGGGCAGCCTCGCAGCCGTCATCCGATAGCGGATGGAGGCTGCATCCCGGTGGGTCGCCTCAGCACGGAGCAGGTCGGTCAGTATCTCCATGGTGGTGCGCTTGCGCTGGAGGCCGGTGGTGACCGCCTCGTCGAACGCCGCCGCCATGCCCTTGAGTCCGAGGCCGCGCATCGTGTCGATCATATCATGCCGCTGCATCATAGCCTCGCAGCAGATCATAGCGGGCACAGTCGGCGAGCGGAGGATGCTGCAGCATCCGGTCTTCCGAAGTGACGATGCTGTGGGGTGTCGCCGGCTCGCGGCGCCGGGAGAGGATGTTGAGGATCAGCTCGTCGCTGGCCGTTCCGTTCGCCAACGCTTCGCGCACGGCAGCCTCTACCGGCTCCAGGCCATCGGTGAGCACCGCCGAGAGGACCCGCACGAACCTGCGATCGGCCTCGTCCCCGGTGCCGAGCCTTCGCCGTAATCGGTGCAGGGCGGGCGGCAGATCCCAGTCCTGGAACGGTGCGCCGTTACGCAGCGCGCCGGGCTTGTGCGCGAGGACCGGCAGATAATGCCAGGGATCGTATATCGTGCGGTTCCGACCGAAGTGGCGCTCATGCTCCCCGACGATCGCATCGCCGCAGCGTATGACGATGCGATCGGCATAGGAGCGCACCTGAACGGTCCGGCGTGCGGCCGTCGACATGACCGAGTAGCGGTTGCGATCGAAGCTGATGAGGCAGGTGCCGGTGACGGCATGCTCGCTCTCATGGAAGCCGTCGAACGGTGCCAGGATCGGCTGCAGGGCCGGTCGCTCCATATCCAGCGCCTCGGCGACGGTAATATCCCCGCGTTCGGGATGGGCATGATGCTCGGCCCAGCGCCGGCACTCGGCCTCCAGCCACCCGTTGAGCTCGGCCAGGCTGGCGAACCGGAGTCGCGGCTGGAAGAAGCGGCCTCGGATCGTCTGGACCTGCTGCTCGACCTGGCCCTTCTCCCATCCCGCCGCCGGCGAGCAGGCGGTCGGCTCGACCATGTAATGATCGGTCATGATCAGGAAGCGGCGGTTGAACACACGCTCCTTGCCGGTGAACACGGCCGTCACCGCCGTCTTCATATTATCGTAGATACCGCGTCGCGGCACACCGCCGAAGAACGCGAACGCCCGGGCATGGGCATCGAACAGCATCTCCTGGCCCTCGCGCGGATAGGCCCGGACATAGGGTGCGCGCGAGTCGCAGAGACGCATATGCGCCACCTTCACCCGCATCGGCTTGCCGGCGATCTCCACATCCTCGTGGCTCCAGTCGAACTGGTAGGCCTCACCCGGCTGGAAGGTCATCGGGATGAACGCCGGTGCGCCTTCGCCAGCATCCTTCCGCCGCGCAGCACGCCAGCGCGCCGCATAGCGGCGCACCGCATCATAGGATCCATCGAACCCCTCGCGCACCAGCAGGTCATGGATACGCGTCATCCGTAGCCGATCGCGGCGGCCGCGACCTTCGTTCTCCTCAAGCAGCGCATCGAGACGATCCTGATAAGGACCGATCCGCGGCAGCGGCTGGACTTTGCGCTGATAGTTGAACGCCGCCTCCGGCGACCGGATCGCTTTGCGGACGACCTTCCGCGACAAACGAAGGTCACGAGCGATCGCCTTGATCGCCTTACCCGCTGCATGCTCACGCCGAATCCGAACCACTGTCTCCACGATCAACATCCCGTTCTCGCCAACTGATCAAAACCAGTCGGCCGACTAAATCCCCGGGATGAAGGGGTCCTTTTTGCACGCCGATCACCCCACGAAGGGGGTGCCTATTGCACGCTGATCCTCAGATATCCTAGAGAGCGAGCGCTCTGGATCGCCTCAGAACGTCCGCTCTCTCTGTTTGGCTCCCGAAAGCGGACAGTCTCCAACCGTTGAGAGTTTCGGACGCCGCGAGGCGTCGGAAAGTCTTCGATGCCCGAACCGCGGTGGTCATGGAGTGAGCTATGGGGAAAGCTGTTTTGCGGAGATCGTGGGGTAGCTAGGAGCTGCCGAAAAGCGGACGTGCGCGATAGCGGACCGTCTGGATTTAGATCGCAAAAGCGGACGCCAAAAAGCGGACGGACCGATTTTGGTGGTGCGACGTCTGCTTTTGGGCAGCGCCGTGGCGAGCTGGTCCGCTTCCGGGCGCGGGTCTGCCCAGGACGAGGAAGGCGACGGGCCGTGCCGGGTCACGGCGCAGGTGTCCCGGGTGCGAGGGATGGCGGTGGCGGCGCGCGGGACTGGTAGCGGCGCTCGAAGACCTCGATGATGATCATGGTACCACCGCAGCACGGGCAGGTCGGTCGGGGCTCTGCATCGTCGGCGGGCTCGTCGGTCGGTGGAGGTGCGACATCGAGCAGGCGGCGGGCGCGTTCGAGATGATCCTTGCGGTGTGCGCTGGCGAGGAGGCCATAGTGGCGGATGCGGTGGAACCCGCGCGGCAGGGCGTGGAGAAGAAAGCGGCGGATGAACTCGTCGGCGCCGAGCGTCATGACCTGCTGCCGTCCGGCGCCGGCCTTGCGGTAATCCTTGTAGCGGAAGGTGACCCCGGCCTCGTCGAACCGAAGGAGCCGGCTGCTCGATATGGCGACCCGGTGGGTGTAGCGCGCGAGGTAAGCGAGCACGGCCTCGGGCCCGGCGAACGGCGGCTTGGCATAAACGACCCAGCGCTTCTTCCCGACGGGCGAGAGGTGCCGCAGGAAAGCGCGTCGTTCGGCGAGATGCGTGAGGCTGCCAAAGAAGGCGAGCTTGCCGGCGTCGTGCAGCGCGCGCAGCCGGGTGAGGAACAGGCGTCGGAACAGGGCCCCAAGGACGCGGACCGGCAGCAGGAAGGCGGGGCGTGCGGATATCCAGCGCGTTCCATCGCGCGAGATGCCGCCGCCCGGCACGATCATGTGGATGTGCGGATGATGGGTGAGCGCCGAGCCCCATGTGTGAAGTACAGCGGTGATGCCGATCCGGGCGCCGAGGTGCTTGGGATCAGCGGCGATGGTCAGCATCGTATCGGCCGCGGCCTTGAACAGCAGGTCATAGACCAGCGCCTTGTTGTAATAGGCGATAGCGGCGACCTCGGCAGGCAGGGTGAACACGACGTGGAAATAGCCGACCGGGAGGAGATCGGCCTCGCGCGCTTCGAGCCATGTGCGGGCGGCGGCGCCCTGGCACCTCGGGCAGTGCCGGTTGCGGCAGCTGTTGTACGCGATCCGCCAGTGGCCGCAGTCGGTACAGGCTTCGACATGTCCGCCGAGCGCGGCGGTGCGGCAATGCTCGATCGCTGACATGATCTTGAGCTGATGCAGGCTGAGGTGGCCGGCATGGCCGGTGCGATAGGCAGGCCCTGCGGCACGGAAGATGTCGGCAACCTCGAGTGAGGCGCGCACGGACCTTAGCCGTCAGGAACCTCCCCGCTCGGCGATGCGAGCGCGAGCCTGTCGAGCGGGCTGACGATCGACCGAACGGTCTTCGTTGCGACCTGCGTATAGAAGGCGGTGGTGTTTAGCTTGGCATGGCCGAGCAGCGCCTGGATGACGCGGATATCGACGCCGTCCTCGAGCAGATGGGTGGCGAAGCTGTGGCGCAGCGTATGCGGTCCGACGCGCTTGTCGATATCGGCGGCCTCCGCGGCTTCGACGACGACACGGTAGAGCTGGCGCGTGCTGATCGGCGCCGCGGCGCTCTGTCCGGGGAAAAGCCAGCCATCGGGAACGAGGATGCCCTGTTGTCGTCCAGCGCGCCACCAGTCGCGCAGGAGCAGGAGCAGGCCTTCGGGCAGCATGGCATTGCGGTATCGGCCGCCCTTGCCGCGCTCGATCCGCAGCAGCATCCGCTTGCTGTCGATATCGGTCACCTTCAGCGCCGACACCTCGGCAACGCGCAAGCCCGCGCCATAGGCGACCGACAGCGCGGCCTGGTGCTTGAGCGAGCGCGTGGCATCGAGCAGCCGCTTCACCTCGGCCATCGTCAGCACCACCGGGATCTTGCGCACCTGCCTGGTGCGGACCAGCTTGCGCGCGAGATCGGGGCGATCGAGCGTGTGGGTGAAGAAGAACCGCAATGCGCCCACGATGCTGTTCATCGTTGGCGCGGGGACGCCTGCCTGCTGCTGCTCGATCTGGAACTGCCGGATATCCTCGGCGCTCGCAGTGTGGGGCGAGCGTCCGAGCCAGGTCGCGAACCGCCCGACGTCGCGCAGATAGTTACGCTGCGTCTCCTTCGAGAAGCGGCGCATGGTCATATCGTCGATCAGCCGCTGGCGTAGCGGGCTGATCGGGCCAATCTGGATAAGCTCGTTCATCGTTCGACTCCTCAGGTAAAGGAGTCGAAAGGGTCTGCCTGTGGCCGCCGGCGTTCAATCAGGCGCGGCGCTCGCGGGACCGCTTTACATCGAGGCTAGCGCCAATCCGCGGAGCGGTTCGTGCAACGGCCAAACTCGGATCATGCGAGCGATGGCTTCCTAAGTACCGCGCCGACGCTCGATCATCCTGCTTAGCTCAAGGGGGAAGTCGACTTCAGCCTCGACTGCCTGAAATCTCTTCTTGAGTTCTGCGATCCTGAGGAGCGAAGCTGAGTTTGCTTCCCCGTCTCGCCCGTCGAGGTCCGCGCGATAGGCAAGTTCGAGGACGAACAACCGGACAAACTCTGCAAGATCCGGTAGCCCCATCTCGCGAAACCCGGCCCGAGCGGCACCCCAGTTCAGGACCCTCGCGTCGGTGGGCACCGCGATCCTGCGATCTCCGGTCATGAAACCTACCACGACTGCCGTGTTCCATATCAGGATGTCCGTATTACTCATCTTGTCCGCGCCGCCCGCAGAAATCCTCTGTGCGATGTCGCGTAGGACCGTCTCTGAGGTGCGGGGACTGTCAGGGTCGGCGGTTACTTGCGCCGAGATCCGAGTAAGGGGGTGCGCAAATCTGCGCGCGAGCAAAGCTAGCAGCATAGCGGCAACGTTGGTACGAGCATGCCGGGAAGGACGGGCGCGGCGTGGGCGCGGCGCCGACGAACAACCGGACAAACTCTGCAAGATCCGGTAGCCCCATCTCGCGAAACCCGGCCCGAGCGGCACCCCAGTTCAGGACCCTCGCGTCGGTGGGCACCGCGATCCTGCGATCTCCGGTCATGAAACCTACCACGACTGCCGTGTTCCATATCAGGATGTCCGTATTACTCATCTTGTCCGCGCCGCCCGCAGAAATCCTCTGTGCGATGTCGCGTAGGACCGTCTCTGAGGTGCGGGGACTGTCAGGGTCGGCGGTTACTTGCGCCGAGATCCGAGTAAGGGGGTGCGCAAATCTGCGCGCGAGCAAAGCTAGCAGCATAGCGGCAACGTTGGTACGAGCATGCCGGGAAGGACGGGCGCGGCGTGGGCGCGGCGCCGCACCAGTGCGTTGCTATGCGCCAGCCGCGCTTGGCCCGATGCGTCCTGCCGGTCACCGACGGCGACGCCGTGAAAGGAGGTCGCCGCGCATAGGAAAGCCTCGCGAGCGCCGTTCGCCTCGATCGGTGCAGTGGCGGGGATAAGCTGCCAAGGCAGTGCGTCGGCGAGGTCGCCGCCCATGAGCCGCGTGATGAGCGGCACGAGGAAGAGGCGCGCAATCGTCAGCGCCGCTGCCGGATTTCCTGGCAGCCCGAGAATATGGGCAGCTCCGGCCGTTCCATACCACACCGGTTTTCCGGGTTTCATATCGACGTCGGCAAATGCGATTTTGAGCCCGAGCGGAGCGAAGGCGCCCCGGCCGAAATCGCGATCGCCGCGCGACGCGCCGCCGACGACGACAATGATATCGGCTTCCGCGGCCTGTTTGGCGCTCGCGATAGCTTTAGGATCGTCGGAAAGTCTGGCCTTCGAAACGACCTCTGCGCCCGCCGATCGACACATGAGATCAATCGCGGCGGTCGGGCTGTCCGGGATAGGAAATGCCGCCGCGGCCGCTGAGCCGGGGACGAAAATCTCGTCTCCCGTCGCGAGAAGCTGAATGCGTGGGCGCCGCGTGACGCTGAGCTGGCCATGATCGCCTGCGGCCGCAACTAACACCGTTGCGGGCGTGATTTTCGTGCAGGGCGGCAGGAGCTGTTGTCCCCGCGCAAAGTCCGAGCCCCGTCGCCTTATGTGCGGTTTTCCGCGTGGCGGGGCGGCGATCGTCACCTCGGAACCCATCTGGCGGCAATATTCGATCATGACGACGCGGTCGGCACCGTGGGGGAGCGGAGCGCCGGTCATCACGCGCATCGTTTGACCGGGGCCGATCTCGCCGGCGTCGCTGCTGCCGGCGTAGCTGGTACCGACTTGAGTCAGCGTCGAGGATCCATTTTCGAGATCGCTGGCGCGAACCGCGTAGCCGTCCATTGCCGCGCAATCGAAGCGGGGGGAATCGAGACGGGCATGGACGGGCTTGGCAAGATAGCATCCGCCCGCATCGGTTAGCGAAAGGCTGATCGCATCGAGCGGCGTGGCAAGGGCCGCCAGAATCGCCAACGCCGTGTCGTAGCTGATCGAGGCGGCGCATTCGGTGGCATCGGTCAGGGTGCCGAGTTTAGTCATGCTCCGTCCGCGCCATATTCTCGACACCTGCAGGCGTGAGCTCCGCCAAGCCAACGGCCGCGCCAATGAGGATCAGCGTCGGCGCATCGGCGGCGAAGGATTTGACGGCAAGGTCGAGCAGATCGAGCCGCGTCGCCAGTCGTCGTTCCTCGGGGGCGCTGACGTGGCACGCGATCATCACCGGCATGTCGCCGGACATTCCGGCCCGCATAAGGCCGCGCATAATCTCGCCCGCTGCCTCGCGCCCCATGTAGAAGGCGAGCGTCGAGCCGTCCTGCGCGAGCGATGTCCAGTCGACGTCGAGCGCTGCGCCGCGCTTGCTGTGCGCCGTCACAAATCGGACGTCGCGCGCGACGCCGCGAAGTGAGAGCGACATGCCGGCCGACGCGGCGGCAGCGCTCGCGGCAGTGATGCCTGGGCAGATGCGGACGGAAAAGCCTGCATCGTGCAGGGCCTTGATTTCCTCGGTCGCCCGGCCGAAGAGGACCGGGTCGCCGCCCTTGAGGCGCACGACGCGCTTGCCCGCGCGCGCGGCGGCGACGAGCAGCGCGTTGATGGTCGTCTGATCCTTGGAGTGGCGGCCCGAGCGTTTGCCGACGCTCTGGCGCTGCACGCCGGGCGGGATCAGCGCGAGCACGCCATCGCCGACCAGTGCATCATAAAGGACGATGTCGGCCCGCTCGATCAATCTTACAGCTTTCATCGCCAGCAGTTCGGGATCGCCGGGGCCGGCGCCGACCAGCCACACCGTGCCGGGGGCAAAATCGTCAGGCTGCATTGCTGGTCTCCTCGCTGAGAATCCGCCCGAGCGCAGGGCGGCATGAGCCGCAGTTGGTACCTGCGCCCAGCGCCGCGCCGATAGCCGCGACGTCGGCTAGCTTCTGGTCGCGGATCGCGGCGGTGATCGATTTCAGGCCGACGTCGAAGCAGACGCAGATGACCGGGCCGCGGTCGGCCTGTATGCCGGGCGCTCGGCCTGCGAGCAGCGTCGGCGCGACCGTCGGTGCAGCCAGTTGCGCGATCAGCCAGTCGCGCGGTGGCAGTTCGCCGCTTTCGGTGACGAAGAGTGCGCCCGTGAGGCGATCGTTCGCGACGATGGCGACGCGGCGCGTGCCCCGGGCCGCATCCTGCGCCTCGATGCGCTCGCCCTTGGGGAGCAGGGCTTCGATGGCTTTGAGGTCGCCATTGCCCGCGAGCTCCCAAAGGACCCCGGACGGCACCGCGACGCGCGTCGCCCATAGACAGCGCGGCGTGTCGGCAAGCTCGCTGGCCAGGAGCAGGAAGCCGCGCCATTTGGGGGTGACGGCGGCGATCGACGCCGGGGTGCGCTTGAAGCCCGGCTGGCCCGACACGGGGTCGACGAGCGGGCGCGGAAGCCGCCCGGTTCGCCCGCCGCTCGACGTGCGGTCGGACCAGTGTATCGGTACGAATAGCTCGCCGGGGCGCTGGCCGGCGTGGAAGGCGACGCGGTAGAGGCTGTCGCCCTGCGGGGTTTCGACGCGTGCGAGGTCGCCGTCGGCGAGTCCCAGACGCGCGCCATCATCAGGGTGGATCTCGACGAGCGGCTCCTCGCGGTGGCGCGCGAGCTTGGGGGCCAAGCCGGTGCGCGTCATCGTGTGCCATTGGTCGCGGTAGCGCCCCGTGTTGAGCGTCAGCGGCCATTTGGCGAGCGGTTCGGGAAGGACCTTTTGCACGACGGAGACGAGGCGCGCGCGGTGGTCCTCGGTCGAAAAACGCCCGTCGGCGAAAGGATGGTCGCCGCCCCAGCGAAACGGCTCCATCGCGTCATAGGCGCCGTTGCCGCCCAGCGCTGCGCCCGGCAGCGCGAACAGTCGGGCACCGTCGTTATCGTAATTCGAAAGCCGGCAATGCTCGCGCCAGATGTCAGCGGGGCGGTCGTAGGCGAAGGCGGTTTTCCACCCCATCCGCCGCCCGATCTCCTTGACGATCCACCAGTCGGGCATCGCCTCGCCGGGGAGAGGGAAGAGTGCGCGCTGGCGGCTGATCGTGCGATCGCTATTGGTCACGGTACCATCCTTCTCGCCCCAGGCTGCGGCGGGCAGCCGGACATGCGCGAAGGCGCCGGTGTCAGTCTTTTCGATCACGTCGCTGACGACGACGAAGGGGCAGGACTTCAGCGCCTCGCGCACCGCATTGCCGTCGGGCATAGATACGGCGGGGTTGGTCGCCATCACCCACAAGGCCTTGATCCGGCCTTCGCCGACGCCACGGAACAGGTCGACGGCCTTGAGGCCTGGTTTCTCCGCCATCGTCGGCGACGCCCAGAAACGCTGGACGCGATCGCGGTTGTCGGGCGCGAAATCCATATGCGCGGCGAGGGTCGAGGCGAGTCCGCCGACCTCGCGGCCGCCCATGGCATTGGGCTGGCCGGTGATTGAGAAGGGCGCGGCGCCGGTCTTGCCGATGCGCCCCGTCGCGAGATGGACGTTTAGGATCGCATTGACCTGATCGGTGCCGGCGGTCGCCTGATTGACGCCCTGACTGAACAGCGTGACGGTGCGCAGCGTGGCAGCGAACAGCTCATAGAAACGCCTGAGGTCGGCAGCCGGCACTTCACATGTCCGTGCCACCGACCACAGGTCGTTCCCCTCTCCAAGCTCGTTCCAGAAATTCTGCGGAACCGCGACATGCGCGGCGAGATAGGCCTCGTCGACCACGCCGGCGTCGCGGCAGTGCTCAAGCAGGCCGTTCATGAGCGCGACGTCGCTGCCGGGGCGGATCGCGAGGTGGATATCGGCTTCCTCGGCGGTCTCGGTCCGCCGCGGGTCGATGACGACCAGCTTCGCGCCCGCCTCGCAGCGCGCGCGGATGTGCTGATAGACGATCGGATGACACCAAGCGGTGTTCGATCCGACGAGGACGAACAGGTCAGCGGCTTCGAGATCGTCATAGGTCGCGGGAACGACATCCTCGCCGAACGCGCGGGTGTGCCCCGCGACGGCGCTCGACATGCAGAGCCGCGAGTTGGTGTCGATGTTCGCGGTGCCAATGAAGCCCTTCATCAGCTTGTTCGCGACGTAATAATCCTCGGTGAGTAGCTGGCCCGAAACATAGAAGGCGACGCTGTTCGGGCCGTGACGCGCGATCGTCTCCTTGAAGCGCTTGGCCACGAGGTCTAGTGCCTTGTCCCAGCTCGCGCGCCTGTTGCCGATCATCGGGTGCAGCAGGCGGCCTTCGAGACCGACGGTTTCGCCCAGATGCGTGCCCTTCGAGCACAGCCTTCCGCGGTTCGCGGGATGATCGGGATCGCCCGCGATCTCTACCGCCCGATAACCTGTCACTGTCGCGAGGATGCCGCAGCCGACGCCGCAATAGGCGCAAGTGGTGCGGACCGAGTCCGCCATCAGGCGGCCGCCTTCAGCGTGCTCGCGCGGCAGATGAGGACACGGCCGCCGTCGATCTTGACCGGGACGGTGGGGGTGCAGCCCTTGTCCTCGCCGAGCGCTTCGCCGGTCGACAGGCTGATCCGCCAGTTGTGGAGCGGGCAGGCGACCGCGCCGCCATGAACGATGCCTTGGCTCAGGCGCCCATGCTTGTGTGGACAGCGGTCCAGGAGGGCAAAGACCTTGCCCTCGGCGGTGCGGAACACCGCGATATCGTCGCCGCCTTCGACCTGCACGGTACGGCTGCCGCGCACCGGGATCTGATCAACCCAGCCAATGTCGAGCCATTCAGCGGTCGTCATGCCCCCATCTCCTCCAAAAATGCACGTTCCTGCGGGATGAAGCGCGCCATCGGTGCGTGATGTTCGGCCTCGGCGCCATCGGCGCGCTGCGCCCAGGGATCGTCCTGGCTGAAGCTTTGCGAATAGAGGAAGCGTGCGCGGAGCGCCTCGCGGCCCGCTGCGTCGTCGACGATCCGCCTCTTCACATATTCGACCCCGACGCGCTCGATCCACGGCGCGGTGCGTTCCAGATAGCGCGCCTCCTCGCGGTAGAGCTGGATGAAGGCGGCGCAAGTATCCATCGCCTCCTGCTCGGTCGCGACCTTGCAGAGCAGGTCGGTGGCGCGCACATGGATGCCGCCGTTACCGCCGACGTGGAGTTCGTACCCGCTGTCGACGCAGACGATGCCGAAATCCTTGATCGTCGCCTCGGCGCAGTTGCGCGGGCAGCCCGACACGGCGATCTTGAACTTGTGCGGCATCCAGCTGCCCCAGCTCATCCGCTCGACCTTGACGCCCAGACCCGTTGAATCCTGCGTGCCGAAGCGGCACCATTCGGACCCGACGCAGGTCTTCACCGTGCGCAGCGACTTGCCATAGGCGTGCCCCGACACCATCCCGGCGGCATTGAGGTCGGCCCAGACCGCAGGCAAATCCTCCTTCTTGATACCGAAGATGTCGAGCCGCTGGCCGCCGGTGACCTTGACCATCGGCGCATTGAACTTCTCGACGACATCGGCGATCGCGCGCAGCTCGGTCGGGTTGGTGAGCCCGCCCCACATGCGGGGGACGACAGAGTAAGTGCCGTCCTTCTGGATATTGGCGTGCATCCGCTCGTTGACGAAGCGGCTCTGCTGGTCGTCGACATAGTCGCCGGGCAGCGCGCAGAGCAGATAATAATTGAGCGCCGGGCGACACGACGAGCAGCCGTCGGGGGTCGTCCAGTGCAGCTTCTGCATTACTTCGGGAATAGAGCGCATGGCCTGCGCGACAATTTCGCGGCGGACGTCGTCATGGCCGAAGCTCGTGCATTTGCACATCGTCTTCGGGCCCGACTGGACATCGTCGCCAAGTGTCAGCGCGAGCAGATTTTCGACGACGCCGGTACAGCTCCCACAACTCGCCGACGCCTTGCACGTGCCGCGCACCGCGTCGAGGCTGCGTGCGCCCTTGACGATGCACGAGACGACCTGGCCCTTGGTGACGCCGTTGCAGCCGCAGATTTCCGCATCGTCGGAAAGCGCCGCAACGGCCGCCTTAGGGTCCGCCGCGCCGCCTCCCGCGGCGAAGGCCTGGCCGAAGATCAGCAGGTCGCGCAGTTGCGACACGTCTTCCTGCTTCTTGAGCAGATCGAAATACCAGTTGCCATCCGCGGTATCGCCATAGAGCACCGCGCCGACGATGCGGTCGTCTCGGACGATCACCCGCTTATAGACGCCGCGGCTCGCGTCGCGCAGCACGATATCCTCGCACCCGTCTCCGCCCGAAAAATCGCCCGCCGAAAACACATCGATCCCCGACACCTTGAGCTTGGTCGAGGTGACCGAGCCGCGATATCCTGTCGGCTGTTCGACGAGCCCGTCGGCAAGGCTGCGGCACATGTCCCACAGCGGCGCAACAAGGCCGTAGACCTGCCCGTCATGCTCGACGCATTCGCCGACCGCGAGCACCGCGGGGTCGCTGGTGACCATATGGTCGTCTACCTGGATGCCGCGCCCGACCACGAGCCCGGCGTCGCGGGCAAGCGCGACCGAGGGGCGGATACCGACCGCCATCACGACGAGGCTGGCGGGGATCAGCGTTCCGTCCTTGAGCTTCACACCCTCGACCTTGCCGTTGCCGACGATTTCGGCGGTGTCGGCGCCGGTCAGGATCGTCTGGCCGCGGCCTTCCAATGCCTGCTTGAGCAGCCAGCCCGCTGCCTCGTCGAGCTGGCGCTCCATCAGCGTGGGCATCAGGTGGATAACGGTGACCTTCATGCCGCGGAGCGAAAGGCCGTGCGCCGCCTCGAGCCCGAGCAGCCCGCCGCCGATCACCACCGCGTCACCGCCGGCGTCGGCCGCCGCGAGCATCGTGTCGACATCGTCCATATCGCGAAATGCGATCACGCCGGGCAGGTCCTTGCCGGGGACCGGAATGATGAAGGGATCGGAGCCGGTTGCGATCAGCAGCCGGTCATAGCCTTCGGTTACGCCCCCGCGCGTCGTCACCGTTTTTGCGGCGCGGTCTATCGCGACTACCGGGTCGCCGGCGACGAGCGCGATGCCGTTCGCCGCATACCAGTCCGCGTCGTTGATCACGATATCGTCGAAGCATTTTTCGCCCGCGAGCACGGGGGAGAGCATGATGCGGTTGTAATTGACCCGCGGTTCGGCGCCAAAGATTGTCACACGGTAACGTGCCGGATCGCGCGCCAGCAGCTCCTCGACCGCGCGGCAACCGGCCATGCCGTTGCCGATCACGACGAGATGGTCGCGCGTGTCGCCCTCGGGTTTGAGCGGGCAATGTTCCATCAAAGCGTCCAATCCAGTTGTAGCCAATATTTATCGGTGTCGGTGGCGAGGGTGTCGGCGCGGTAGCGCGCGAAGCGCGCCGAGCCTGTGAATTTGCCGAGCTTCGCGCTCGCGAGAAGATTGAGCTCGTCGCCGTAAGAGCGCGAGGCGCGATCGCTGCGATAATCGTGATAGATCGCTTGCAGCGTCACCGCCTGAAATGCGCCGACGGCTTTCCAACTCCACGCCGCGCTTGCATAGAGGTCGCGCACGCCGTCGGGCGGTGTGGTGAGGAATTTGTCGGCCCAGCCTTGAAATTTGAATGCCGTGGCGAGCGGCGTCTGGAAGCTGGCGAGCGCCCTGCCATCGCCGGCGCCGAGTATCTCGTACCCGACGCCGATCCGGGGGCCTCCAAAATCGACCGCGACGTCGGCGAGATAGTAATCCGCCGAATAGTCGTTGGGGTTGCGGTGCCAGTCGGACTGGCGCGCGTAGCTCAGCTGCCAGGCGACCCTCGCCTTGCCGAGTGGCTGGCTCCCGTCGAGCCGGACGCCATAGCTCTGGCTCGACAGGCGGAAGCCCTGCATCGCCGCCTCGTCCTGATCGACCAGATAGGCAAAGGTCGAAAACTTGCCGATCGGGGTTTGCGCGCTCAGGTTGGCGAAGACATTGTCGCCCGACACCGCCTGTTGCCGCGCCCCGGTGCCGTCGATGCCCCAGATGGTGCGCACGCTCCACGCATAGGCGACATCTGCCTTGATGCCCTTGATCGGCGTGATCTCGGCGCGCACCGCGTCGAAGCTCTGCCCGTTCTGGCGGAACGACACCACGCCGACAAAGCGTTCGTCGTCGAGCGCGATCCGTTGCCTCCCCGCGGTGACTGCAACGGCGGGCGAGGCGTAGCGGAGCTGGGCGCGGGCGAGGGCGATATTTTCGGGATCGGCTACGAGCGGCCGCGTTGCGGCGCCGTGGAGCCCGTCGAAATACTCATCGGCGATCGCGAGATTGCCCTGGCCTTCGACGAGCACCGACCAGCGCCCGGCTTTCGCCTCGATCCCGGCACGGACGCGCAGGGTGAGCGCGTCGGTCTCGGCGGTGAGGCCGTCCTGGTCGACGCTCTCGTAGCGGAGCCGGGCTTCGCCGAGCGGCTTGAGGGTGACGTCCTGGGCGTGCGCCACCCCGGCCGGCGCGAGCGCCAGCAGGATGATGAGGGTGCGGGTCATGGCTTTAGATCCGCACGCCTTCAGCCGCACCCCAGGTCGCGCGCCACTGACCCTTGACGAAGATAAGCGCGACAAGCGCAACCACGGCAAGTCCCGCAAAGATGTAAAAGCCGGGAGCAAAGCTGCCGCTCCACTGTTTCGCGAAGCCGAGCGAGGAGGCGAGGTAGAAGCCGCCGACGCCGCCCGCCATTCCGACGAGCCCGGTCATCACCCCGATCTCGGCCGAGAAGCGCTGCGGAACGAGCTGGAAGACCGAGCCATTACCGGTGCCAAGCGCGAGCATCGCGATGACGAAAAGGCCGAGCGCAGCAGGCAGCGTATCGGCCTGCGGCACGCCCGCGAGCGCCAACGCGGCAACCACGAATACTGCCATCAGGGCGCGAACGCCGCCGATCCAGTCGGCAAGCGCGCCGCCCATCGGCCGCACCAGCGATCCGGCGAAGACGCAGGCCGCGGTGCAATAACCCGCCATCACCGGGGTGAGGTGGAACTGGTCGGTGAAATATATCGGCAGCGAAGCCGCGAGCCCGACAAATCCGCCGAAGGTCACCGAGTAAAAGGCCATCAGCCACCAGGCGTCGGCCGTCTTGAGCGGCTCGAAATAATGAGCCAGCTTCTTCGGCGCGGGCGCGTTCGGTGCGTCTTTCGCCATCGCGAGATAGACGAAGAAAACGATCGTCAGCGGTATACAGGCCAGCCCGAGCACCGCGTTCCAGCCGAACGCCTTGGCAAGACCGGGCGCGAAGAGCGCCGCGAGTACGGTTCCCGAATTGCCCATGCCGGCAAGGCCCATTGCCTTGCCCTGATGCTCGGGCGGATACCAGCGGCTTGCAAGCGGCAGCGCGATCGCGAAGCTGGCGCCGGCGAAGCCGAGGATGACCCCCAGCGCCAACGTGCCTGCAAAGCTGTAAACCCCCATAAACCAGGCCGTGAACAGTCCGGCGATCACGACCAGCTGGCTGATTGCGCCCGAACGCTTCGGCCCGATGCGGTCGACGAGCAGCCCGTTGACGACGCGCAGCAGGGCGCCGGCGAGCGTCGGAACGGCAACCATCAGCCCTTTCTGCGCGGGGGACAGCCCGAGGTCTTCGGAGATTGCGGGCGCCAGCGGCCCGAGGATGACCCACACCATGAAAGCGAGATCGAAATAGAGAAATGCGGCGACAAGCGTCGGCCAGTGACCGCTCGCCCAGAAACTCGATTTGGGTGCCGAGGCGCCCGTGGTTGCAGTTGTCATCGTCCGTCCCCTTTTTGTGACGGGCAATAAAAAAAGCCGCCAGGACGGCGGCCACGCGGGCGCATCCTGACGGCTTCATTGCCTGTTGGATTACGGAGAAAGGCTCCCCGTGTGCCGCGCGGGCCAGCCCCCTCGTTGGAGCCGTCGCCGCTTTATCCTGCCCCGGCAGCCCTGCCGAGTGCAATTAAACTGCCTGATTCGCCACATCCGCGCAACCGGTTAATTCGCAGGTGCAGCATAAATTCTATCTGGGCCTAAAATCTAAGGAAGGTCAGAGAGATAGCCCTGTATATCGTCGGGATCGAAGGCGCGCCCGTCAAAAAAGCGGTCGCTGCCGAGGAGAAGACGGCCCTGTACTGACCCCGCGCCAAGCGGCGTGTCGATCCCGCCCTCGAGCTTTGAACTCGCGCCGGGGAGCGGCGCGCCTGATCCCGCCAGCGCCCCGCGATAGATGTCGGGACGGAACATTGCGGCCGCTGTAGCGGCGTCGGCGGCGGAATAGGGGATGTGGTCCCAACGAAGCATCTGCGAATAGAGCCACGCCGCCTGGCTGCGCCATGGGAAGTTCGCTGCTTCGCGGTGTTGGAACATGAAATCGGGATAATGGATCGGTTCACCGCCGGGCACGAGGCGGATGTGATCGGTGATCGCGCGCAGAACCGCGTCACGCGGGGCGTCCAAATATTCCGGCCGCTCCAGTATCCGTGCGCTTTCGTCCGCAGTGCCGGGTTCGACGAAATGGGCGGCAGCGGCGTGGAGCGCGCGTAGCAGGGCCTCGACGGCGTCGCGCCGCTCCTCGACGACCGCTTCGCGCATCGCTAGCACCTTTTCGACGCCGCGGCGCCAGATTTGCGCGGTTGCGAGCGCGATATGGCCAACACCGCGTTCGACCGCGATCGAATTCCATGGTTCACCGACACAGATTCCGTCGACCTCACCTGCAGCGAGCGCATCGGCGGCGAAGGGTGGGCTGGTGACGACGATGTCGACATGGGTATCGGGACGGATTCCGACACCCGCGAGCCAGTATCGAAGCATGTAATTGTGGCTGGAATAGCGATGTACGACGCCGAAGCGCAGCGGCTTCCCGGCGATTTTCCGTTCCGCTGCCACGCGCTGCAGCGCCGCGCCGATAACCGTCGGGTCGCCCAGCGTTTCTCCAAGTCCGACATCCTGCGCGAGCTGGGTCGAAAAGGTCACCGCGTTTCCGTTGAGTCCCAGCACAAAGGGCACCGCCATCGGCACTGCGGGCCGGTCGCGGCCGAGCGCGGTCGCGATCGCCAGCGGCGCGATCATGTGCGCGGCGTCGGTGTGGCCATAGAGCAGCCGGTCTCGCACCGTTGCCCAGGTCATGTCGCGCACCAGTTCGATGTTGATGCCTTCGCGTGCGGCAAAGCCCAGTTCGTGCGCGAGGATCGGCAGGGCTGCATCGACGAGCGGCAGGAAGCCGATACGGAAGGTCTCGGCGCTCATTCGATATCTCCCAAGAGCGCGTCGCTCGTCACGATGGCTTCGGCAATCTCGGCAATGCGGCGGTTGGTGCTCATCGCCTGCCCGCGGAGCAACGCATAGGCTTCGGGCTCGTCGATCCGACGCCGTTTCATCAGGATCGCCTTGGCCCTGTCGATCACCGCACGCTCGGCGAGGGCGTTCTTGGCATCGTCGAGCTCGCGTTGCAGCGACGAGAAGGCGTGGAAGCGGCGAACCGCAAGGTCGAGTATGGGCTTGATGCGCTGCTGCGAAAGACCGTCGACGACGTAGGCGGAAACGCCCGCGTCGATCGCTGCGAAAGTGGCCTCGGTATCACTCTGATCGACGAACATCGCTATCGGCCGCGCCAGCGCGCGCGACATCGCGAAGAAATCTTCGAGCAGATCGCGGCTCGGGTTCTCGAGGTTGATGAGGACGACCTCGGGGGTCGCCGCCTCGATCTGTGCGACGAGCGGTCCAGCGGGATCAATGAGCACGAGATCATCGAGGCCGGCCTCGCGCAGGCCGTCGGAGATGATGGCGGCGCGCGTCGTGCTGGTGTCGATGATCGCGATCCTCATGATCGCGCCTTTACGCTGCAGCGCACAAATCTGCTAGCTGGTTTCTTATTTGCGCAGGTTTCACGCTGGCGGATGGCCGCTTCTTGAAATTATGCTCCGAAAGCTGCCGGTCTCCAATCGGCCATCGTAACCAAACGCGGTCGGCAAAATTGCGCTTGCCCATAATTAGCCACTGGTGTTTAAGACGTCTCAGCAACCGGATTGGGAACCGAACCGGGCCCAAAAATAGGCTTTGGGGCTATGATCGGGGCTCCATTTTGCTCGAAATCGGATAATTTTTTTCCGTTTCAATTCATAGCTTTAGAGGCGGGTTTCCCGCTACCCGCTCCAGGTCCTCCTTCCGAACTTTCTCTTGCCGGTTCGATGTCACGCTGTGTTCGATCTGCGTAGCGCAGGAACTTTCGACGCCGCCCGACGTTACCCTAGCGCACTCAATATATGGGAAAACGAGGATCGGTCACCGGCCGCATTTCCTTCCGAAGGGACGCAATCACGCCGCTTCGGATGCCGGACTGTTGCGTCCCTCGCTCCCGCACGATGGAAGGAAAATGCAATGTTCAAATGGGCTTTGATCTTCGCCGTGATCGCACTGGTTGCTGCAGTGCTCGGCTTCGGCGGCGTCGCGGGTGCGGCAGCCGGGATTGCGAAGATTCTGTTCTTCGTTGGCCTTGCCCTTGTCGTGTTGTTCCTGATCCTCGGATCGGCCGCGGCAAAAAAAATTACATAAATTCGGGACGCGGCGGAACCAAACGGGCGTCCCCCGCGTTTCGCATACCTATCGGATCGAAAGAGAAGGTAGAATTTGGTTCCTGTCTTCGGACGGAACCTAGGGAGCCCCGCCGCAGAAATGCGACGGGGCTTACTCGTTTCGGCGTCCGAAACGATCGACCCGCTTGCAGGCCGATGAACGAGGCGTCTGTTTTGCGACATTTTGCGACAATTTTTCGTCCACACGGCAACGGCTTGGGACAAATGGCACCTAGAACGGCGTCATCGGGACAAATTCTCCCCTGAATGTCCCCTGACAAGGAGTTCGTTACGTGAAAAAGATCACTCTTTTGACCCTGGGCGCCGCGCTGATCGCCGTGCCCGCGCTCGCCGCCCCAGACGGCAAGATGGGCGACGCCGATGGCAATGGCGTGCTGACCCGCGCCGAGGTGCAGGCCAATGCGGTGCAGCGGTTTGCCAAGATGGATGCCAACAAGGACGGCAAGATCGACGCCACCGACCACGCCGCGCGCCGCGCCGAAATGCAGGCGAAGCGCTTTGCCGCGCTCGACGCCAATTCGGACGGCAGCGTCAGCAAGGCCGAATGGGACCAGCATGGCGCCGATCGCGCCGCGAAGCGCGCCGAGCGCAAGGAAAAGCGCGCGGCCGCCGGTGACGCCGGCGAAGGCCAGCGCGACGGCATGCGCGGCCATCACGGCAAGCGCGGCGGACACGGAATGCGTGGCGGTCGCGGCGGCTGGATGAAGGCCGATGCGAATGGCGACAAGGCGATCACGCAGGCCGAGTTCGAGACCGCAGCGCTCGCGCGTTTCGGCCGCCTCGACGCGAACAAGGATGGTCAGGTGACCGCCGAGGAACGTCAGGCGCGGCGCGAAGCGTGGAAGGCCAAGGCTGCCGAATGGCGCGCGAAGCGCGGCGCGGCTGCCCCGACCACCGACTGAGCCATTTGGCAGGGGCGGGCGGTCGACGGACAGGCCATCCCCCCCTCCCGGCATTGCCTTTGCCGCCGGTCCCTGCCAGCTATCGCCCACCGGTCCCTGGCGACCGGTGGGCGAACTACCATGTGACGGACGATAGATGACCGATAGCGACATGCCACGCATTCTGCTGATCGACGACGAGCCGTCGATCCGTGAGCCGCTAGGCGAATATCTGGAAACGCAGGGCTTTGCGGTGACCGATGCAGCGAGCGCTGCCGAGGCGCGGTCGGTGCTTCGCGCGCAGTCGGTCGACCTTGTCGTCAGCGACATCATGATGCCGGGCGAGGACGGGCTGTCGCTGACCCGCCACCTTCGCGAGACGAGCAGCATTCCGGTCATCCTGCTGACCGCGCGCGCCGAGGATACCGAACGGATCATCGGGCTCGAAATCGGCGCCGACGATTATGTCGTCAAACCCTTCAACCCGCGCGAGCTGGTCGCGCGCATCCGGACCGTGCTGCGCCGGACGCAGCAGGGCGGCCGCGCGCTCGACCCGGGCGGGACGAGCTTTGCCTTCGGGCCGTGGGTACTGCGCGAGGTCGAGCGCGTGCTGGTCGATAGCGAAGGGCAGGAGGTCGCGCTGTCGTCGGGCGAATATCATCTGCTCCACGCGCTGGTTCGCCATCCGCGCCAAGTGATGAGCCGCGACCGGCTGCTCGACCTCGTGCGCGGGCGCGAAGCCGATATCTTCGACCGCGCAATCGACAATCTGATCAGCCGCCTGCGCAAGAAGATTGAGGAAAATCCCGCGCACCCGCAACTCGTCAAGACCGTGTGGGGCGGCGGCTACACCCTCGCCTGCGAGGTCAAGCGGCTGGGGCCGGCGGCATGAAACTCCGCCTGTGGCCGCGCAGTTTGATCGGGCAATTGTTCGTCGCCGTCGCGCTGATGCTTTTCGTGGCGCAGGCGATCAACTTCACCCTGCTTGCGCGCGGGCAGAAGCAACAGGTTCTTGCGCACGGCGGCGGCATGGCGGTCGGACGGATACTCGATGCGATCGAGCGCGACCGGCGTGGCGATTTCGCGCCCGGTCGCAGCGGTAACGACGATAGGGAGCGGCGTGAACGCGTCCAGAAGCTGGTGATTTCGGACACGCTGCCGCCCGTGCCCATCGGCGCGCGTCGCATGCCCGCATTGGCCGACTATGTCACCGGCCTGCTGGACGAGGCCGACGTCAAGGCGGAGGCGGTCGATGCGTGGGTGCTGCCGCCGCGGCCGCGCGCGCAGCGGCCCGATTTCCCCGGCCGGACCGTCGTCGTCTCGGCCAAGGTCGGTGGTCGCTATTTCGCGGTGCGCAGCCGTATCCAGGCGGGCGGCGATCGCCTGCAAGGATTTCTGGTCTGGCAGACGCTGACGCTTTACCTGCTGCTGCTCGTCCCGATCATGCTGATCGCGTGGCGCGCGGCGCGGCCGCTGCGCGACCTGACGCGCGCGGCGCGCTCGAACCCGGCGCTGCGCGATACGACGCCGCTCGAGGAAGAGGGGCCGTCGGACGTGCGCGACCTGATCGGGGCGTTCAACGCCTATCGCGCGCGGATCGCGACGATGCTGTCCGACAAGGACCGGATGCTCGGCGCGGTCGGCCATGATCTGCGCACCCCGCTTGCCAGCCTGCGGGTGCGCGTCGAGCAGGTCGAGGACGAACGGCTGCGCGACAAGATGATCGCGTCGATCGAGGAAATGACCGCGATGCTCGCCGACATATTGGCGCTTGCGCGGTCGGGGGCGGGGACCGAGGTGCAGGAGCGCCTCGACGCGGCTGGCCTCGCCCGGGAACTCGCCGCCGACTATGGCGAACAGGGCAAGGACGTCGGCGTTGGCGAACTCGCGGAGACCGCGGTCATGGCGCGTCCGATGCTGCTCAGGCGCGCGCTGCGCAACCTGATCGACAATGCGCTCGCCTATGGTGCGCGCGCGCGGCTGTCGGTGGCGGCGATCGACGGGCAAGTGCGTCTGATCGTATCGGATGATGGCCCCGGGTTGAGCGGGGAACAAATCCGGACGCTGGTCGAGCCATTCGCGCGCGGCGAGCAGTCGCGCAACCGCGCGACCGGGGGGGCGGGGCTGGGGCTGTCGATTGCCCGCGATATCGCGGAGGGCGAGGGCGGAACGCTGACGCTCGCCAATCGCGATGGCGGCGGGCTCGATGCGGTGATTGTGCTGCCGACGGTGGCCTAGCGGCTGGCTTCTGCGGCGCCTTCCAGCACCGGTTGCGAATATCGACTTCGGGCGGGCAGCGGACGTTGCTTATCCACCTTCGTCATCCCGGACTTGATCCGGGATCCATAGCGCCGCCGTCGTCATGGACCCCGGATCAAGTCCGGGGTGACGATGGGCGGCAATGAATCGCAGGGAATATCTTCTATCCGCAACGTCGATCCTGACGCTGGCGGCCGCTCCCGGAGCGAAAGCGGCGATGGCGGGGGCCGGCGATGCTGCGGTCCAGCCCATATTCTCGTCACAGATGAAATATGAAGTGCGCATTCTGATGCACGACGGCGTTCATCTGGGCGCGACGCTCTATCTGCCGCGTGGCCTGACGACGCCGCGTCCGACGATTTTTGCGCTCACGCCCTATACGGCCGACGGCTATCATGCCGAGGGCGTCGATTTCTCCCGGAACGGCTATCCGTTTCTGGCGGTCGACACGCGCGGGCGCGGCGATTCGGATGGCGAGTTTGCGCCTTTCGGAACCGAGCCGGAGGACGGGCACGACATCGTCGAATGGCTGATCCAGCAGCCCTTCTTCAACGGCAAGGTCGGCATGTGCGGCCTGTCGTGGGTCGGCTATACGCAATGGGCGACGGTGCGCGGCTATCCGAAGGGGCTCGCCACGACCATCCCCTCGGCCCCCGCCTTTGCCGGTTTCGATTTCCCGATCCGCTACAACATCTTCTTCAACTTTGCGGGCGGGCAGTGGATGACGTTCGTCAAGGGCAACACCCGGCGAAACAATGTCTTTGCCGATGAAGGCTGGGGCACCGAATATCTGCGCTTCCTCGAAGCGGGCCTGCCGTTCCGCAAGATGCCGGAGTTTTTCGGGTTTGAGTCCAAACCGTTCCAGCAGTGGGTCGATCATCCCCGGCAGGACGAATATTACGACCGGCTCAACCCGTCGCCCGAACAATTCGCCGAGCTGACGATGCCGGTGCTGTCGCTGTGCGGCATTTATGACGGCGATCAACTCGGCACGCTCGAATTCCATCGCCAGCATCTCAAATATGCCGGTTCGAACGCCAATCATTATCTGGTGATCGGCCCGTGGGGGCATGACGAGGTGCGCAACCCGACCGCCGAATTCTATGGCATCAAGGTCGGGCAGGCGAGCGTGCTCGACATGAAGAAGCTGCATCGCGACTGGTACGCCTTTGCGATGGAAGACGGCCCGCGGCCGGAGTTTCTCAAGAAGAAATTCGCTTATTATGTGATGGTCGCGGACAAGTGGCGCTATGCCGACAGGATCGAGGACGCCACGGCGCGCTATGAAACGTTTCACCTGCATTCGTCGGGCAACCCCGACAATGTCTATGCTTCGGGGACGCTGAAGCCCACGCCCGCAACAAAGGCGCAGCCCGATCACTATATCTACGACCCGCGCGATCTCAGCGGCCTCCGGCTCGAGGCTTCGCTGACCGAATGGCACACGACCGGCCAGACGCTGGTCGCCGCCACCGCGGGCGGCAAGCTGATTTATCACAGCGAACCGTTCGAGCAGGACACCGAAGTAACCGGCTTCTTCAAGTTCAACGCGTCGATTGCGATCGATACGCCGGACACCGATTTCATGGTCTCGATCTATGAAATCGCCCCCGATGGATCGAGCCTGTTCCTGACCGAGCAGCACAAGCGCGCGCGCCATCGCGAAGGACTTCGTACCGAGCGGCTGATCGCAACGCAGGAGCCGCTACGTTACGACTTCGACGGCTTCTTCTTCATTTCGCGGTTGATCAAAAAGGGATGCCGCCTGCGGTTGGTGGTAAAGCCCAATCACGATCTGAAATGGCAGAAGAATTACAACAGCGGCAAGCCGGTGGCCGACGAAACGATGGCCGATGCGCGCACGGTCACCGTGCGCCTCTATCACGACGCCACGCGCCCGAGCACGCTCAGCATCCCGATCGGTCAGCCGGAGGATCAGGCGTAGATTGCGATGCCCTGGCTGCCGCTCAGCACCGGTTCGCCGGCGCGGTTCCACAGCATCATGTCCTGCACCGAAAAGCCGCCGCGTGCATAGCCGGTCTTCGCCGACAAGAGCCACCAGCCATCCTCGGTCTGCGGATTGCCGGTGAGCATGTTGACGGTCCAGTTCATCGAACTGATCGGCCCGAACTCGGTAAACAGCGCCATCGCCGCGGGGGGCAGGGCGTCGCCCATCGCGAGCAGCGCGACCGCGGGATGGCAGGCGGGTTCCTCGACGAAGCGGACCCAGGTCAGATATTCGCCAACGTCCTGTTTCCAGTCGAAGCGGGGGCCGGTCGTCGGGCGCATGTCGAAATGGCGGGTAAAGCTGGGGCGGACCTTGTGTTCGGGGACCGGTGCCAGCGTTTCGGGCGCGGGCACCTCGGGCATGGTCAGGCTATTGTGGTCGAGATGGCTGGCGCGGTCGCCCGAAAAGGCAAAAACGGCGGCGGTGCCGAAGCCCGCGTCGCTCGACACGCCGGCGTCGATGAACAGGCTCGATTTCGACTGGCGCAGCACGCGCGTTGCGACGGTGCAGTCGCCGCCGACGGGCCCCACGAAGCTGATCTGCGCGTAACGTAGCGGCGTCTCGGTCGGGTGGAGCGCCATCGCGCCCGCCAGTGCAACGGCAGAGCTGATCCCGCCATAGGCGGTGCGGCCCTGCATCCATCCTTCGTCGATATGCGCCTTCGCCACACCCTCTTCGGTACGCAGCGTCGAAAGCAGCGCGTCGAGCGCGCTGGGGGAGGTCGTCATTCTTGTCCTATTCCTCGATCTGGAAGGTCATTCCGGCATGCTCGGTCAGCCGTGCGATCAGTGCGTCGCCGAGCAGCGCGCCGGGTGTCCACACGCCGCCCTCGCCCCTGTTCGCGAGCAGCGCGATACCGGTTTCGGCCAGCATTTTCGACGTCGATCCATAGCCGGGGTCGCGGTCGCCCTGGACACTGGCACGGACCGCCCGGCCGTTGGGATATTCGCCGATGAACAGCACGTCGTAAAACCCGTTCTCGCGCTCTTCCTTGCTTGGGCCTTCGCCCGGCTGGAGTTTCGATTCACCGAACGGATTGGCCTTGGCGATCGCTTCCGCCATCGCCTTGCCGGCATCGCCGATCGTCGTCATCAGCATCTCGTCATAGACGAGGTCCGCGCCCCAGGGCTGGCCGAGCAGGAAATTGGTGCGGTGGACATTCTTCGTGTTGATCGGCGCCATCACGAAAGGTGCGGTCCATGTGCCCGTGGCGGCGTCATATTCGGGGATCAGGCCAGTGGGCTGCGAGGGCCCCTCGAAGCCCGGGGTCAGCGCAAAGCTCGACTTGAGGAGCAGCGCGAGCGAGGGCTTTTTGGCGATCGCCTTCATCGTTTCGGTCAGGCTGGCGATCGTGCCCCCCGACGCGCCGCCGGCCATCTTGCGGACGCGGCCCTTGACGCGCGGCGCCGGGCGGCCGTGGCGTTTGACCGCTTCGGCCTGCAGGAACAGCACGCCGAGGTCGAACGGAATGCTGTCGAAGCCGCAACTGAAGGTGATGCGTGCACCCGACGCCTTGGCGGCATCCTGATACGCGTCGATCATCTCGCGCATCCAGCCGGGCTCGCCGCAGAGGTCGGCATAGGCGGTGCCCGCCTTGACGCAGGCAGCGACGAGCGGCTCGCCATAGAGTTGATAGGGGCCGACGGTGGTCAGGACGACCTGCGTCCGCGCCGCCATCGCATCGAGGCTGACGGGATCGCTTGCGTCGGCGACAACAAGCGGAATATCCTTCGGCGCGCCGATCAGGTCGCGTACTTCGGCCAGCTTGTCGGCGCTGCGCCCCGCCATCGCCCATTTGGGGGCATCGGCGCGGCCCGCATAATGTTCGGCGAGATATTCGGCGACGAGGCGACCGGTGAACCCGGTCGCGCCATAGACGATGATATCGAATTCACGCGCAGCGGCCATGGCACCCTCCCATTTACGTAAACGTCAAGCTGAGGCTAGCGCACGCAAGGAAGGATGCCAAGCGCGAAGCGTTAGCGCCGCCAGAAGGGACGCTTTTCGACGACCACCGGCGTGTCGACCGCTTCGGCGCGGCCCTCGGCGCGCGCGGCGCGCAATTCGGCCTCGCGGGCGCGAAGTTCGGCGTCGTGTTGCGCAATCTCGCCGCGGCGCCGCGCGCGCAGCGCGTCATAGCTCCAGCGCGTGTGGCCATAACCGAAGAGGCAGAGCAGGCCGCCGGCGATCGCCAGATTCTTCATCGCCATCATCGCCTGCATCGGATCGGTGAATTCGCGGTGGAAGAACAGGATGGTGAGGAGGACGAAACCGGCGAGCAGGATCGCCCACAGCCGCGTCGCGATGCCGAGCGCCAGGCAGACGCCGGCGACGAGTTCGAACAGCCCGGTCGGGATGGCGAGCCCGGATGGCAGGCCGGCGGCGGAAATCATCGCATTGGTATCGGCGACGTGGATCAGCTTGTTGATCCCAGACACGATGAAAATCACGGCAATGAACAGGCGGCCGATGAAGACGGCGATCATGGACATGGGTCATCCTCCACTATTGCCCGCCCGCTTGTGCAGACAGGACGCGCGGAGAGGCGATGGGTTCCGGTCAGCGCGGGGTGAAGGTCAGGTCGGCGACCTCGCAATCGCTGCAATCGATCGCGCGCAGCGTCGCCGCGCCGGGGCCGGCGGGCAGGTCGACGTCGGCAAGCTTGATCACCTGCCACGCGGTGTCGGCCGGAACGGCGACGCCGCGTTCGTCGATACCGATGCGGCCGCCCTTTGCCGAGCGGGCGCGCGCCGAGACCGTCCAGCGCCCGGCTTTCGCAACTTCGGCGCTGTAGCGCATGAACTCGCCGGTCACGAAGTCGCTGACATAGGGCGTGCCATCGCTTTCGCGCGCGATGTCGACGCCGTCGTTGCGATAGGTCGTCCCGTTGTTCCACGGCGTCCGCTCGCCGCCGGTCGCGACATGATAATTGGCGTCGACCATATCGTGATAAGCGACGTCCGGCGGCCCGAGATCATAATCGACGGCAGCGATAGACAGCGGCGTCCGGTCCAGCGTGCGGGCGACGAAGGGTCGATAGCCCGGGTCGTGCGGCTGACGGAACATCGCGTCGATGACGTCGGGTTTGGGGATATTCCGGTCGAAGCGGCTGTTTTCGGCAAGTTGCATCATCGCGGCGAAGGCCGCGTCGGGTTCCGGCTTCGCGCCCTTGCTCGTCATCCATGCGACAATCGCGGCCCATCCCGGACCCGGATCGATCTCGAGCGGCTGATTGAAGCCGATTTTCTTGAGCGGCCAGAAATTCCAGCCGATGCCTTCGCCCTCGACCAGCGCGATCGAGTCGCGGTACCAGCCGTTGCTGTTCTCGCCCGACTCGCCCAGCCAGATAGGACGGTTATAGCTGGTGCGCAGCGCCTTGATCTCGGCGATGCTCGCTTCGTCGTTGCGATTCCAATATTTGTGGAAGCTCAGCACCATATTGGCGTCCCACGCGGGCGGCAGGCCCTTGTAATTATTACCCCAGCAATTGCCCTCGACGATCACGATATGCTGCTTGTCGACCTTGCGGATCGCCGCCGTGATCCGCTTTTGCAGGTCCCATACCGTCTTGCTTTCGGCCTCGTCGCAGCCATTGCCCTTGCCGGGGGTCGCGAAACTCCAGTTGGGCTCGTTGATCAGGTCATAGCCGCCGATCCACGGCTCGTTTGCATATCGCTCCGCCAACGTCGTCCACAGGGCGACCGTCTTGCGCTGGTTCTCCTCGCTCTGCCACAGCGAGGGTTTCGTCGGGTCACGGTCGGAGATGGCAAGGTCGTTGCCCTGTCCACCGGGCGCAGCATGGAGGTCGAGGATCAGGTAGAGGCGGTTCGCCTTGCTCCACGCCAGCAGGCGGTCGATGCGCTCGAAGCCTTCCTTGAGCCATGTGTCCTGCCCGGCCACAGGTTCCTTGTCGACGGGGAGGGTGAGCTGGTCGAAATGGATCGGCAGCCGCACCGAGTTGAAGCCCCATTTCGCCATCTGCGCAATATCGGCTTCGGTGGTGTGGTTATTGAGCCAGGCGCGGTAGAATTCGGCCGTCCGCTCCTCGCCGACCAGTTCGACCAGCTTGGCGCGAATGCGGTGCTGCTGCCCGACTTCGCCGAGTTTCAGCATATAGCCTTCCTGCAACATCCAGCCGCCTAGTCCCATGCCGCGGAGGATGACGGGCTTGCCGCTGGCGTCGACGATCTGCGTGCCGCGGACCTTCAACATCCCTTCGGCGTGCGCGGCGGCCGGTAAAAGCAGCGTCGCGAGCGCGGCGGCGATCGAACCAAATTTCATGACCTCATCCCCGATTTACGACCAATGGGAACGTTATCAATTATTGCAGAGGGCGCAACCGATCTTCGTCATTGCGACCCCGGCGAAAGCCGGGGGAAGCAATCTCCAGCTATCCGCCTTGCGCAGGGCCGAGAGCGGGAGATTGCCGCGTCGCTTCGCTCCTCGCAATGACAGTGACTGTCAAAGTTTGGGCAGTGTCACGCCCTGTTGCCCCATATATTTGCCCGCGCGGTCGGCGTAGCTCGTCTCGCACGGCTCGTTGCCCTGGAGGAACAGGAACTGGCACGCGCCCTCGTTTGCATAGATTTTGGCGGGCAGGGGGGTGGTGTTCGAGAATTCCAGCGTCACATGGCCTTCCCAGCCGGGTTCGAGCGGGGTGACGTTGACGATGATGCCGCAGCGGGCATAGGTCGACTTGCCGAGGCAGATCACCAACACATCGCGCGGAATACGGAAATATTCGACGGTGCGGGCGAGCGCGAAGCTGTTCGGCGGGATGATGCAGACGTCGGTTTCGCGGTCGACGAAATTTTTCGGGTCGAAATCCTTGGGGTCGACGATCGTGCTGTCGACGTTGGTGAAAATCTTGAACTCCGGCGCGACCCGCGCGTCATAACCATAGGAGGACAGGCCATAGCTGATGCACCCGTCGCGGCGCTGCGCCTCGACGAACGGTTCGATCATGCCCTGCGTCCGGGCGGCTTCGCGAATCCAGCGGTCGGAAAGAATGGCCATGCGTGTCTCTTGTAAGGACGGCGCGCTTTGCGCAAGCGGTCAGTCGGGGATCAGCCCGAGGTCCTTCGGGCCAAAGGCGGCGGGAAACAGTTCGCTGAGCCTGTAACTCTGCACGGCCTTGCCGTCGCCCGACGCGCAATGGACGAGGATATCGGTCTTCGAACGCTCGGCGGCTTCGTTGAGGACCTGGCGACAGCGGCCGCACGGGTGGACCGGATCGCTGCCGAGCAGCGCATCGCACTCCGGGCGGCCGCCGACAATCGCGATCTCCGTAAGTTCGCCGATCCAGCCTTCGTTGGCGATCTTGGCGATCGCTGCGGTTTCGGCGCACAGCGTCAGGCCATAGCTGGCATTTTCGACATTGGCGCCGGTGACGACGTCGCCATTTTTGAGCAGCAACGCCGCGCCGACGTGAAATCCCGAATAGGGGGCATAAGCGCGGTTTGCCGCCTCGCGCGCCGCAGCGATCAGCGCGTCGCGGGTCGCGTTGTCGGTCATGGCGCCTCTCCCTCGCCGCGCAACACGTTCCAGCCGACGGTGCCGTCGGCGCCCGACAGCCGCACATAGTTGTTGGCCTGCCACATCGCCCATGGATGCGCGCCATAATCGGGTTCGAAGAAGTCGCGGCGCAGCCAGGTGGTGCGCGCGATGCCCTCGGTCACCTTGTAATCGGCCTCGAAAGCGGGGCCGGGGGCGATCAGGCTGCGCTTGCCCATATGCGCCTCGATCTGTGCGAGGAAGGTCGCGAGTTCGGACAGCAGCAAGGCTCGCGTCGGCCGGTCGGGGCAGCGGTCGTCATAGTCGAGCCAGACGACGGCGGGCAGCGCGTCGGCGCGGCGGGGGACGTGACGAATGAAATTCGCGGCCTGATCGGTGGCAAGCTGGCACAGGCTGTAGCGGTGGATCGCGCCAGTCTGGATCCCGGCCTCGCGCGCGGCGGTCATGTTGCGCGCGAACATCGGATCGAGGCCGGTGGTTCCGTCGGTCGCCATGACATAAGCGAAATCGGCGCCTGCGGCCTTGATCGAGCCCCAGTGGACCACACCGTTGGCGGCGCCGATCGTCACCCCCTGGATCGGATATTGTTCGCGCGGCGGCGTCCAGCGCGCCGCCCACCAGATCGCGAGCCCCGCGGCAAGGATGAGCAGCAGCAGCACGCCGCCGATACGCCGCAACCAGCGCGCGAGCACGCCCCGCCAGTCCGCCGCGATCCGCGCCGGCTTTCTGTTCCTGCTGCTGGCTGCCCCCGTCGCCATTCGCTAACCCTTGATATGCAGCACGCAAATCAGCGTGAAGAGGCGTCGCGCGGTGTCGAAATCGACCGCGATCTTGCCGTCGAGCCGGTCCATCAGCATCTCCGCCGCCTCGTTGTGGAGGCCGCGGCGCGCCATGTCGACGGTTTCGATCTGCTGCGCGGTCGCGGTCTTGATCGCCTGATAATAGCTGTCGCAGATCGCGAAATAATCGCGGATCGGACGGCGAAAGCGGCCGAGCCCGAGAATGATCGCCTCGAGCGGCGAACCGTCCTCGCGGCTGATTTCGAAGATCAGCCGGCCTTCCTCGACGCGCAGCATCAGGCGGTAGGGACCGGCGTAACCGTCGGCATGGCCGCGCTGCGGGACGAACTTGTTGTCCTCGATCAGGTCGAAGATCGCGACGCGGCGTTCCTGCTCGACATCGGGGTTGCGCCAGACGATCGAGCCCTCGTCGAGCTCGACCGAGATGATGCGCTGTTTCGAGGGGTCTGCGTCGGCCATGCTGCAAGTGCTTCTACTTGGCCCGCCACGAAGGGCAAGGGGGCGACTTATGCCGGAACTATCCACAGGCACTGTGCGGGCGGGGCAATCGCTGTTGCAAGGCGTTTCGCCCCGTAGCATGGTGCCGCATCATGGCTGAACTCGCTCTCTTTCCTGCCCCGGCGGCTGCCGGGGACGAACGCCAATTGCCGCGCAATATCGAGGCGGAGGCCGCGTTTCTGGGCGCGATCCTGATCGACAACCGAGTCGTCGAGGACCTTCCCGTCCATCTGACTCCCGATCATTTCTTCGAGCCGCTGCACGGCCGCATCTTCAGCCAAGCGATGGCGCTGATCGAGCGCAACAGCATCGCGACCCCGGTGACGCTCAAACCCTATTTCGAAGCCGACGAAGCGATGAAGGCGGTCGGCGGCGTCGGCTACCTCGCGCAACTGACCGGCAGCGGCGCGGGGCTGATCGGCGCCCGCGACTTTGCGCGGCAGATATTCGACCTTGCGCTGCTGCGCGAGCTGGTCGGCGTCGGACGCACGCTCGTCGACAGCGCGCTCGACACCAGCGAAAGCGTCGATCCGCAATCGCAGATCGAAGAGGCGGAAACCGCGCTCTATCGCGTCGCGGGCGGCGAGGCCGAGATGGGATCGGTCAAAAGCTTCAACGCCGCGAGCCTCGTCGCGCTGCAAGCGGCAGAGCGCGCCCTCAATTCGGGCGGCCATCTGTCGGGGATCACCACCGGGATCGCCAGCATGAATGCCAAGATCGGCGGCATGCACAATAGCGACCTGATGATCCTCGCCGGCCGTCCCGGCATGGGCAAGACCTCGCTCGCCACCAACATCGCCTACAACGCCGCCGAGCGTTTCCGCCGCGACGAGGAGGACGGCATCCCGCCCGAGAAGAATATGGGCGCGAAGGTCGCTTTCTTCAGCCTCGAAATGTCCGCCGACCAGCTCGCGACGCGCGTCCTCGCCGAGCAGTCGGGGGTGTCGGGCGAAGCGCTGCGCATGGGCAAGATCAGCAAGGACCAATTCCAGCAGCTCTCGCGCGCGGCGCAGGCCCTGCAAACGCTGCCGCTGTTCATCGACGATACGCCCGGCCTGACGATTGCTGGCCTCCGCACCCGCGCGCGGCGGCTGCAGCGCCGCCACGGTATCGGCTTCATCATCGTCGACTATCTCCAGCTCCTCCAAGGCTCGTCGAAGAGCGGCGACAATCGCGTCCAGGAAATTTCGGAGATTTCCCGCGGTCTCAAGACCTTGGCGAAAGAACTGAATGTGCCGGTGATGGCGCTGTCGCAGCTCAGCCGCCAGGTTGAAAGCCGCGAGGACAAGCGGCCGCAACTCTCCGACCTTCGCGAATCGGGCTCGATCGAACAGGACGCCGACATGGTGCTCTTCGTGTTCCGCGAGGATTATTACGTCGCCGCGCGCGAACCCAAGCGCCCGATCGAGGGCGACGACGTCAAGGTCCACGCCGCGCACGAGGAATGGGCGGCCGAGATGGAACGCGTCTTCGGCCTTGCCGAAGTCATCGTCGCCAAGTCACGCCACGGCTCGACCGGCAAGATCCGCATGCACTTCGAAGCGAAGACGACCAAGTTCAGCGATCTCGCCGACGACAGCATGGCGTATGAGGATTATGAGTAAGGACCACTAAACTACCGTCATCCCAGCGAAAGCTGGGATCGCTGGCGGGACAAATGAACGATAGCGGCCCCAGCTTTCGCTGGGGCGACGGTCAAGGAATATGGGCGGCCAGATCATCCCAATCGGGATTATTTGCTTCGATCAGCTCGATTTTCCATTGCCGTTTCCAAGCTTTCATTGCTTTTTCGCGCGAGATTGCCTCGTCGATTGTTGGATATTCCTCCGCGAGGACGAGCATCGTTAGCCCATATTTCCGGCAGAAGGCTGAACCCTGTCCTGTCTTGTGCTGAAAGACGCGCGCCGCAATGTCCGCCGTGACTCCGATGTAGAGCACGCCACCGCGCTTGTTGGTCATGATGTAGACCCAGCCGCCTCGCTTCATGCTCGACGCCTATCGCGAAAGCGCCAGCGATCCCAGCCCTTCTTGCTCGTCATCCCAGCGAAAGCTGGGATCGCTGGCGGTACGGCAGGGCCAAGGCGGCCCCAGCTTTCGCTGGGGCGACGGACATATTAGAAAGCCGGATCGTTCGCCGGATCGTCGTCGATCGGGGTCACGGCTTCGTGGATGCCGCATTCGGTCTTGTCCCAGCCGCGCCAGCGGCCCGAGCGCGGGTCTTCGCCCGGCTTGACCTTTGACGTGCAGGGCGAGCAGCCGATCGACGGATAGCCTTCGGCTTCCAGCGGATGGCGCGGCAGATCGTGCTCGGCGAAATAGGCGTCGAGCATCTCGCGCGTCCAGTTGGCGAGCGGATTGAATTTCAGGCGGCCGCTATTGCCGTCGAGTTCGAAGCGGGCGAGGCCCTGCCGCGTCGCCGACTGGAAACCCTTCCGCCCGGTGATCGAGGTATCGAAGTCGGCGAGCGCCTTTTCGAGCGGCTTGACCTTGCGGATCTCGCAGCAGCCGTCGGGATCGTAGGACCAGCGCAGTTCGGTCGCGTCCTTTTTCGCCAGTTCTTCCGGATCGGGGGTCAGGTTGACGATGTTGAGCCCGAGCTTTGCCGCCAGTTCGTCGCGATAGGCGAGCGTTTCGGGGAAATGCTTGCCGGTGTCGAGGAACAGCACCGGCATATCGGGTGCGACGCGCGTCACGAGATGGAGCAGCACCGCGCTTTCGGCGCCGAAGCTCGATACGATGCCGGTATCGCCGAGCAGGCCGGCCCCGATGACGCTGGCGACCGCTTCTGCGGCATCCTGGCCGCGGAACAGGTTGTTGAGGCGGATGACGTCGGCCTGCGTGAAACGCGGCGCCACGTCGATCCGGTCGCGGGAGCGGGGCTCGGCCTTCACGTCAACCATGCCTCAGCTTCCAGATCGGCACCGCGCCGTCGGCGGCGCCCTGATAATGTTCGGGCCAGCGGGTCAGCGCCGCCTCGACATCGGCAGGATTGAGCGCCTTTTCGGGCGCGAAGCTGTCGAAACCGCAGCGCTTCATATAAGCGATCTGGTCGACGAGGACGTCGCCCTGCGCGCGCAGTTCGCCGTTATAGCCCGCCTCGCGCAGGATGCGCGCCGACGAATAGCCGCGGCCGTCGCGGAATTTCGGGAAAGCGACTTCGATCAGCGCCAGCCGGTCGAGGTGCGGGATCAGCGCGCGCGCATCCTCGTCAGGCTCCAGCCGCACCGCCGTCGCGTTCGACTGCTGCAGGAAGGCGTCGAGCGTGACGCAGGGCTCTTCGCCGTCGCTATGCAGATGCTCAACCATAGATCGCCTCCTTGAAGGGGGCCATGCCGACACGGCGGAAGGTGTCGACGAAGCGTTCGCCGTCGGTGCGTTCGGCAAGATATTTGTCGGTGACGCGTTCGATCGCGTCGACGATGCCGTCCTCGTTGAAACCCGGGCCGGTGATCGTGCCCAGCGAGACATCCTCCGCGCCGGATCCGCCGAGCAGCAGCTGGTAGTTTTCCGTGCCCTTGCGGTCGACCCCCAGGATGCCGATGTGGCCGGCGTGATGGTGTCCGCAGGCGTTGATGCAGCCCGAAATCTTGAGCTTCAGTTCGCCCAGTTCCTTCTGGCGGCCAAGGTCCGAGAAGCGCTCGGCGATCTTCTGCGCGACCGGGATCGAGCGCGCATTGGCGAGGCTGCAATAATCGAGCCCGGGGCAGGCGATGATATCGCTGATCAGGTCGAGGTTCGGCGTCGCGAGCCCCGCCGCGTCGAGCTTCTGCCAGATGGCGTAAAGATCGGCCTTGCGGACATGCGGCAGCACGATGTTCTGGGCGTGGGTGACGCGCAGTTCGTCATGGCTGTATTTTTCGGCAAGGTCGGCCATCAGGTCGATCTGCGCCGAGCTGGCGTCGCCGGGGATACCGCCGACGGGCTTCAGGCTGATGTTGACGATCGCATGGCCCGCCACCTTGTGCGCGGCGACATTCTGGTCAACCCAGACCGCGAAGTCGGGGTCGCTGCGGTCGATGGCGTCTGGCGCCGAAGCGTCGAGCGCGGGCGGCGCGAACTGCTTCGCGATACGGTCGAACTCGGCTTTCGGCGGGTCGATTCCGAGCGACTTCACATGCGCGAACTCTTCCTCGACCTGGCGGCGATATTCGTCGGCGCCAAGCTCGTGGATCAGGATCTTGATCCGCGCCTTGTAGATATTGTCGCGGCGGCCGTAGCGATTGTAGACGCGCAGGCACGCCTCGGCATAGCTCAGCATATCCTCGAGCGGCACGAAATCATTGATCAGCGGCGCGATCATCGGGGTGCGGCCCATGCCGCCGCCGACATAGAAGGCGGCGCCGTGGACACCGTCACGCTCGACGATCTGGATGCCGATGTCGTGGAGGCGCATCGCGGCGCGATCTTCGTCGGCGGCGATCACCGCGATCTTGAACTTGCGCGGCAGATAGCTGAATTCGGGGTGGAAGCTCGACCATTGGCGCAGCAGTTCGGCCCACGGACGCGGATCGGTGATCTCGTCGGCGGCGGCGCCCGCCCACTGGTCCGAGCTGATGTTGCGGATGCAATTGCCGCTGGTCTGGATCGCGTGCATTTCGACCGACGCGAGGTCTTCGAGGATCGCGGGCGCGTCCTCCAGCTTGATCCAGTTATACTGGATATTCTGACGCGTGGTGAAATGGCCGTAATCGCGGTCGTATTTGCGCGCGATATGCGCGAGCATGCGCATCTGGCGGCTGTCGAGCGTCCCGTAAGGCACCGCGACGCGCAGCATATAGGCATGGAGCTGGAGATAGAGACCGTTCATCAGGCGCAGCGGCTTGAACTGATCCTCGGTGATTTCGCCGGCGAGGCGGCGGCGCACTTGGTCGCTGAACTCGGCGACACGCGCGGCGACCATCGCATGGTCATATTCGTCATATTTATACATGTCAGATCACCCAGTCGCCGGCCGCAGGATCGGCGGGTTTCAATGTCAGGTCGGGGCGCACCGTCGGGCCGAGGGCACGGATGCGGTCCTTGATATGCGCGGGGCGCGGCCCCTCGGGCGTTTGCTCGCCGTCGATGATATAGGGGGCGTTGACGCGGCGGGCGCCTTCCTCGGCGGCCAAAACCGCTTCGCCTTGTTCGCCGACGTCGGCGGCGTCCTCGATGTGCAGCGACCAGTCGGCGCCGGTCCACCAGGTGACAAATCCTGTTTTCAGGTCGTTGCCCGTGAGCAGTTTCATGTGAAGTCCCTTATTTTTGCGGCGACGCCCGGCGCGCCGAGGCAGTCGAGCGCATCGGCGCGCGCCGCGACCTTGCCCACGATGATCAGCGCTGGACTGCCGATATTTTCGCGCGCTACGAGGTCGCCGAGATCGGTGAGCAATGTGCGCAAGACGCGGGCGTCGGCGGTCGTGCCGCGTTCGATCACCGCGACCGGTAGGTCGGGCGAAACGCCGTCGGCGATCAGCTTGTCGGCGATGGCGTTGGCGGTCGCAAGACCCATGTAGATGACGAGCGTACGGCCATGGCCCGCGAGCCCCGACCAGTCCTGATCGGTCAGGTCCTTGCACTGACCCGCAACAAAGCTCACCGCGCTGGCGTCTTCGCGGTGGGTGAGGGGAAGCCCCGCCTGCGCGGCACAGCCCGCCGCCGCGGTGATGCCAGGGACGACCTCCACCGCGACGCCGGACTTGCGCGCTGCATCGAGTTCCTCGCCGCCGCGACCGAAAATGAAGGGGTCGCCGCCTTTCAGGCGCACGACCTGCCTGCCCGCCAGCGTCTCGCGCACGAGCAATTCGTTGATCAATTCCTGTTTCATCGTATGGCGGCTGCGCTGCTTGGCGACGCTGATCCGCTCGACATGGTCCGGGATCAACGCCAGCACGCCATCGCCGACAAGCCCGTCGTGCACGACGAGGTCGGCGCTGGCCAGCAACCGCGCCGCGCGCAGCGTCAGCAGGTCGGGATCACCCGGCCCGGCACCGACGAGCCACAGCTTGCCCGCAGAAATCGGAGTCTTTTCCATGCAGCATAGATGATCTTGCGCCCCCGGATTCGCAATGCAGGCTTTGTTGCGGACGGTGAAGGTAAAATTGCCCCGCCTGTCCTTTCTCGTCATCCCGGCGAAGGCCGGGATCCCGCCGGTGCGGTATGGCGATAAGGAGAGATCCCGGCCTTCGCCGGGATGACGAGGTCGGTTAAAGAAAGCCCTTGCGGATCAATTTCGGCTTTCCATCGTCGGTTTCGCGAAGGCCGACGCCGATCGACGCGCGCATCGCGTCGCTTTCCGAGCTGGCGACCGGATAGGCGCAATAATCGGCAGCGTAAAAGGCGCTCGGCCGGTGATTGCCCGACAGGCCGATGCCGCCGAACGGGGCGGCCGACGAGGCGCCGTTGGTCGGCCGGTTCCAGTTGATCACCCCGGCGCGCGCATTGGCCCAGAACTGATCGTAAAGCTTGGGCGAGCCGCCGATCAGCGCCGCCGACAGGCCGAAGCTGGTGTTGTTCGCCTCGGCGATCGCGGCTTCGAAGCTTTCGACGCGGATGACCTGCAACAGCGGGCCGAACAGTTCGATATCGGGCCGCTCGGGCATCGCGGTGACGTCGATGATGCCGGGGGTCAGGAACGGCCGGCCGGGCACCGGGCGCGTCATGTGGCGGATGACCTGACCGCCGTTCGACATCAGGATCAGGAAGCTTTCGGTCAGCCCGTCGGCGGCGTCATTGTCGATCACCGGACCCATATAGGGCGCCGGATCGGCGTGCGGATGGTCGACGATCAGCCGGTTCGCAAGGTCGCGCACCTGCTCGATCAGCCCGTCGGCGAGCGCTTCCTTGACGATCAGCCGCCGCGCATTGGTACAGCGCTGTCCGGCGCTGAGGAACGCCGACTGGACGACGAGGATCGCGGCGGTCCGGATGTCGGCGGTATCCCAGACGACGATCGGGTTGTTGCCGCCCATTTCGAGCGCGAGAATCTTGTCGGGACGGTTCGCAAACTGGCGGTTGAGCGCGAGGCCGGTGCGCGCCGAACCGGTGAAGAGCAGGCCGTCGATGTCGGGATGGCCCGCCAGCGCCTTGCCCGTATCGGGGCCGCCGACGACAAGGCGGAGCACCTCCTTGGGGACACCGGCGCTGTGGAACAGATCGACCAGCATCGCGCCGACCGCCGGGGTTTTTTCCGACGGTTTGAAGATCACCGAATTGCCGGCGAGCAACGCGGGGACGATGTGGCCGTTCGGCAGATGCGCGGGGAAGTTATAGGGGCCGAGCACCGCCAGCGCGCCGTGCGGCTTGTGGCGCACGGCGTTGCGTAACCCCATCGCCCCCTCGATGCGGCGGTTCGGCGTCCGTTCGGCATAGGCGGTGACCGAAATATCGACCTTGTTCGCGACGGATTCGACCTCGGTGCGCGCCTCCCACAACGGCTTGCCGGTTTCGCGCGCGATCAGGTCGGCCAGCTTTTCGCCTTCGGCTTTCACCCGATCGGCGAAACGGCGGAGCGTTTCGCTCCGGAAGGTCAGGGGCTTTGCGGCCCATTCGGGCCATGCTGCCCTGGCGATGGCAACCTCTTGATCGACATTGCTGACGGGCGCGCGCCACAATTCTTCGCCGGAGGCGGGCTCGTACGAAAGCAACTCTTCGCTCATGCCGGATGCCTTATCGGCGAAAGGCGGCGGCGGCAACCGACGGATGGCTTGCACGCGGGCGCGGGGTTGGCGATAGACGCGGGCGGAGCAGCGAACGCAGGCAGGCAAAAAAGGGGACGCGTCATTTCGGTCAAACAGGACAGCCGCCGCGACTGGTCGGACCATTATTGGTGGTCGGGCGACGGGGTGCGGCTGCATGCGCGAATCTATGCCGCGCCGCCGGGACGCGAAAATGCGCCGCCGGTCCTGTGCCTGCCGGGGCTCGCGCGCAATGCCCGCGATTTCGAGGCGGTTGCGCCGCATGTGGCCCAGCAGCGCAGGGTGATCGTCGTCGAGTTTCGCGGCCGCGGCGAGAGTGCCTATGCCAAGGATCCGATGACCTATGTACCGCTGACCTATGTTCAGGATGTTGTCGCGCTGCTCGACGAGCTGGAAATCGAACGTGTTGCGACGATCGGCACCTCGCTCGGCGGGCTCGTCTCGATGTTGATGGCGGCAAGTCTGCCCGGGCGCCTTGTAGGGGCGGTGCTCAACGATGTCGGGCCAGAGCTCGAAACGGCCGGGCTGGAACGCATTCGCGACTATATCGGCGTGGGCGGCAGCCAGCCGACATGGATGCATGCCGCGCGCGCCGTCGCCGAACTCAATGGCGCGGTCTATCCCGGTTATGAAATTCACGACTGGTTGCGCCTGACCAAGCGCACCCACCGCCTGACCCCCGAAGGCCGCATCGTTACCGATTATGACAAGCAGATCGCGGCGCCGCTGCGCGTCCCGAACAGCGACGGCGGGGTTGATCTGTGGCCGGCGTATCAGGCGCTGGGCGATGTGCCGGTGCTGGTCCTGCGCGGCGAGCATTCGGATATTCTGGCCAAGCCCGCGGCCGAAAAGATGGCGGCCAGGTTGCCCCGCGCTCGCGTTGTCGAGGTGCCTGGCGTTGGCCATGCCCCGACGATGGACGAGCCCGAGGCGCGTGGGGCGATCGATGCGTGGGTCGCGGAATTGCCGGGCGCGTGACGTCCCCCGTTCCCCCGGCGCGGCTACTGCATCTCCATTCGAGCTTCTCGCTGGGCGGCAAGGAGGCGCGCGCCGTGCGGCTGATGAACCTGATGGGGCCGCGCGCCAGCCACGTCATCCTGTCGGCGGTTCCCGACGCGCTCGGCGCGCAGGGCGCGATCGATCCGGGCATCGACGCCCGCTTTCCCGCCGATGCGCCGCCGCTGCACGGCAAGCCGGGACCGGCACGCTACCGCGATCTTGCGCGGTACATGCAGCAGTTCGATCTCGTCCTCAGCTATAATTGGGGGTCGATGGACGGGGTGATGGCGCATCGGATTTTCGCGCCCTTTCGCGCGCTGCCGCCGCTGATCCATCACGAGGACGGGTTCAACGAGGACGAGAGCGTCCGGCGTAACTGGAAACGCAATGCGTTCCGGCGGCTCGCACTGCCGACCGCCGAGGCGCTGGTCGTGCCGTCGACGGTGCTCGAACGCATCGCCGCAGATGAATGGGGGGCAGGACGCCGTACCCGGCTGATCCGCAACGGGATCGACGTTGCCGCCTACGCTCGCGGTCCCGATCTCCCGATCGCTGGCTTGGATCGCCGCGACGGCGAAGTGGTGATCGGCACCGTCGCCGGACTGCGCAAGGTCAAGGATCTGCCGCGCCTCGTGCGGGCGGTGGCGACCTTGCCGCAGAATGTGCGGCTGGTGATCGTCGGCGAGGGGCCCGAGCGCGATGCGATTGCCGCCGAAGCGGCGGCGTCCGGCATCGCGGATCGTCTCGTGATGCCGGGTTTCATGCGCGAGCCGGCGCGCTGGATCGGCCATTTCGACCTGCTCGCTTTGTCGTCGCGCAGCGAACAGGCGCCGATCGCGGTGATCGAGGCGATAGCGGCGGGCCTGCCCGTCGTCAGCCCCGACGTCGGCGATGTCGCAGCGATGGTGAGCGAAGAAAACCGGCGCTTCGTTGCTGGCGACGAAGATGGTTTTCGAGAGGGCTTGGCGGAACTGGTGCGCGACGCGACGCTGCGGGCGCGGGTCGGTACCGCGAACCGGCGCGTGGCGACCGAATGCTTCGACGAATCAACCATGGTCGCCGCCTATGAAAATCTCTATGGTCAGGCACTTGCAGGACGCCGCCTGTTCACCGGGAAGTGAAGCGGCGCGCCATTGACTTTCATCGCCGGTTTCCGCTTACGGAAGCCGCATCGGGGCCCCGCCGGTACCAGCAAGCGGGCGGAGAGAAAGAGGTTTAACGTGTTCAAAGGTTTGAAGCCCATCATGTACGGCGGCCGCGAAGTCTGGCCGTTGGTCGAGGGCGGCAAGGGCGTGTCGGCAACCAACCATATGTCGAGCGGCGCGTGGGCGGCGGCGGGCGGTATCGGTACCGTCTCGGCGGTCAACGCCGACAGTTATGACGCCGAGGGCAAGATCATTCCGCAAATCTATCGCGCGCTGACCCGCCGCGAGCGCCACGAGGAATTGATCCAATATGCGATCGACGGCGCGGTCGAGCAGGTCAAGCGCGCCTATGACATCGCGAGCGGCAAGGGCGCGATCAACATCAACGTCCTGTGGGAAATGGGCGGCGCGCAGCAGGTGCTCGAAGGCGTGCTCGAAAAGACGAAGGGCTTGGTCACCGGCGTCACCTGCGGCGCGGGCATGCCGTACAAGCTCAGCGAGATCGCGGCGCGGCACAACGTCAATTACCTGCCGATCATCTCGTCGGGCCGCGCCTTCCGCGCGCTTTGGAAGCGCGCCTATCATAAGGTGTCCGAGCTGATGGGCGCGGTGGTCTATGAAGACCCTTGGCTGGCCGGCGGCCACAACGGCCTCTCGAACGCCGAGGACCCGCTGGTTCCGGAGGATCCCTATCCGCGCGTCAAGGCGCTGCGCGACGTAATGCGTGCCGAGGGCATTGCGGACGATGTGCCGATCGTGATGGCGGGCGGCGTCTGGTATCTGCGCGACTGGGAGCATTGGATTGGCAATCCCGAACTCGGCCAGATCGCGTTCCAATACGGCACCCGCCCGCTGCTGACCGAGGAAAGCCCGATCCCGCAGCAGTGGAAGGACCGCCTGCGGACGCTCGACGACGGCGATGTGCTGCTCCATCGTTTCTCACCGACGGGTTTCTATTCGAGCGCGGTGCGCAATCCGTTCCTTCGCGATCTCGAAGCGCGTTCGGAGCGCCAGATCCCCTATTCGAAGCAGCAAGCGGGCGATCATATCGTCCAGCTCGACGTCGGGGTGAAGGGCAAGAATTTCTGGGTAACCCCGCATGACCGGGCAAGGGCGCGCGACTGGTTCGCCGAAGGCTATACCGAGGCGCTGAAGACCCCGGACAACACCGTGGTGTTCGTGACGGAGAACGACAAGGGCGTCATCCGCAAGGATCAGGCCGACTGCATGGGATGCCTGTCGCATTGCGGCTTTTCGGCATGGAAGGACCATGACGATTATTCGACCGGCTACCTCGCCGATCCGCGCAGCTTCTGCATCCAGAAAACGCTGCAGGACATCGCGCACGGCGGCGACACCGAACAGAATCTGATGTTCGCGGGCCACGCCGCGTTCAATTTCAAGACCGATCCCTTTTATTCGAACAACTTCACCCCGACGGTGAAGCAGCTCGTCGACCGGATTTTGACGGGGGATTAAAGCACTCCGTCATTGCGAGCGTAGCGAAGCAATCCAGAGCGGCCATGCGCGAACGTCTGCCAGCAGTCTATATGGTCGCAAACAAGCGCAACGGTACGATCTACACCGGTGTTACCTCCAATCTGGTGCAGCGCGTATGGCAGCATCGCGAGGGGCTGGGCGGTTTCTCGAAGCGCCATGATTGTAACACGCTGGTGTGGTTCGAGATTCATGGAACCATGGAAACGGCGATTGCGCGCGAAAAGCAGATCAAAGCGGGCAGCCGAGCGAAGAAGCTTGCGCTGATCGAGGCGGAGAATCCGCTGTGGCGGGATTTGTGGCCCGATATTCTCAACGGAAGCGAGTAACACTCTGGATTGCTTCGCTTCGCTCGCAATGACGAAGAATTATCAGGCTTCGTCATTGCGAGGAGCGTAGCGACGAAGCAATCCAGAGTGACCTTGCGCCGCGCCGTGAGGCTCTAAACCCACCCCTCCAGCACCTGATCGGGTGGGCGGTGGCCGTCGCACCAGGCGCGGATGTTGGCGATGACCTTTTCGCCCGATGCCTCGCGACCCTCGATCGTCGCCGAGCCGAGGTGCGGGAGCAGCACGACATTGTCGAGCGCGAGCAGCGCGGGGTCGACCGCCGGTTCGTGCGTATAGACGTCGAGCCCGGCGCCGGCGATGCGGCCGGCCTGGAGCGCCGCGACCAGCGCCTTTTCGTCGACGATCTCGCCGCGCGCGGTGTTGATGAGGTAAGCGGTCGGCTTCATCGCCGCGATCCGCTTCGCGCTCACCAGTTCGTGGGTTTCGCTGGTGTGCGGGCAGTGGATGGTCAGGATGTCGCTGATCCGCAGCAGCGTGTCGATGCTCGCGTGATAGCTCGCGCCCAGTTCTTCCTCGATCGCCTCGGGCAGGCGTTTGCGGTTGTGATAATGGATCGACAGACCGAAAGCGCGGGCGCGGCGCGCCACCGCCAGGCCGATGCGCCCCATGCCGACGATGCCGAGCAGCTTGCCGCCGACGCGGTGGCCTAGCATCGTGCTCGGCGCCCAGCCCTCCCATTTGCCCGAGCGCATCAGCTTTTCGCCCTCGGCAAGGCGGCGCGGGACCGACAGGATCAGCGCCATCGTCATGTCGGCGGTATCTTCGGTGAACACGCCGGGGGTGTTCGACACCATGATGCCCTTGGCGCGCGCCGCGGCGAGGTCGATATGGTCGACTCCGGCGCCGAAATTGGCGATGAGCTTCAGCCGGTCGCCCGCCGCCGCGATAATCTCCGCATCGATCTTGTCGGTCACCGTCGGCACGAAGACATCGCAATTGGCGACAGCGGCCTTCAGTTGCTCGATCGAAAAGGCCTCGTCATGCGCGGACAGCGCGACGTCGAACAATTCGGCCATGCGCCCTTCGACATGGGGCATCAACTGGCGGGTGACGATGACGCGCGGGCGTTTCGGGCGGGATGAATCGGTCATGGGCGCCGATAGAGCGCGCCGACGCGCGGGGGTCAAGGGGCAGGAAACGGGCCGATGTTGTGGAGATCGTTCGTTGCAGTGCAGCGACCGGTTGAAAAGACCCGCCGATTTTGACAAGGCTGACGCATGACCAGCCGCCGCTTAGCCGTAATTCTGCTGTCGCTTGCCGTCGTGGGACCGGCGAGCGCGCAATCCGACCCGCAGCTTCCCTATTGGGCATCGATCAGCGTCGACGAGGCGCGGATGCGCAAGGGGCCGTCGCCCGACGTGCCGGTCATCTGGGAATATCGGCGCAAGGATTTGCCGGTAAAGGTCGTCGCGCGCTTCGAAAACTGGCGGAAGATCGAAGACCCCGACGGCACGCAGGGCTGGATGGCGGCGCGGCTGCTCAGCCGGACGCGCACCGCGATCGTCATCGAAGAAATCCGTCCGCTGCGCGAGGCGGCAAGCCTGTCGTCGGCGATCGCCTATCGCGCCGAACCCGGCGTCGTCGGCAAGATCACCGATTGCGCGAACGGCTGGTGCCTGTTCGACGTCAGGGGCCGGCGCGGCTGGATCCAGACCGACCATATCTGGGGCGACTGACGCCCCGGATATGGGCAGATGACTATTTCGCCTTGGGGGTGACTGTTACGACAGTCCCGTCGTCGGCGGTCGCGATGAAGCTGCCGTCGGCCCCGGGCTTCGAGACCGCCCAGCACATGCCCATTTCGTCGCCTTCGGGATCGAAGCAGTCCTTGCCGTCGCGGGTCGCATATTGGCCCTTCGCCTGCTTGCCCTTGGCGTCTGTGTCGACATAGGTGCCGTCGGCGTTGATCGTCGTGGTCGCCATCGTGCCATCGGCCATTTTCACGTCGTACGTCCCCGGCGGCGTTCCCGAGTCGGCGGCAGGTGCAGGCGCGGCCTCGGCGGCCGGCTCGGCGGCAACTTCCTTTGTCTCTTCAGCCTTTTGCGAACAGGCCGACAGCGCCGCGCATGCGGCAAGCAGAATCAGCTTTTTCATGTCCTTCTCTCCCCCTCTGTGGAGCACGAAGGCTATGCCTTTCGTGAGGGAGCGGCAACGACAATCGCCATAACGAAAAGGGCCGATGGTTGCCCATCGACCCTCGTCGGGATTCCAGCGATAGTATCGCTCAGCGCCAGCGGAAATGGTTGCGATAGACCCGGATCACCTTGCCGCTGCGAACATTGACTAGCAGCAGGTCGTTGTAATGACGCACATAGGTCAGGTTGCGGTTCGCGCGCGGCACGCCCCAGCGGCTGTCCCAGGCGGGACGATAGGCCGGCGCATAATAGCTCGACCGCAACGTCGACCCGACGCGGAACGACTGGTAGCGGAACGGAGCGCGATAATTCTGGTATCGCGCGTCGCGGCGCCAGTCGCGCTGGCTCTCGCGCAAATCCTTGCGTGCGTCGCGCACATCGTGGCGGGCATCGCGAACGTCGCCGCGGTCGCCGTAACGCTGAGCGTGGCGGAGATCGCGCTTTTCTTCGCGCAATTCCTTGCGGTCGTTGCGGATTTCACGGGTCTGGGCCTGCGCCATCGCCGGGACCATCATCGCGGCGATCAGGCCGGCGGTGAGAAATTTGCTCTTCATGGTGCCATTCCTTTCAGTCGGTCAGGGGGGAGGGATCTGCCCGATGACAAGGATGGAATAGGCGCGCCCGTTTGAACCGAACCGGAATGCCGCGTTTATTTTCAGGTCATTAGTGTCGCAAAATGTCGCGAACCCCGGCCGGCCGTACGACAGGCCGGGGCATGCCGACGATCAGACGATTTCGATCGCCACCGCGGTCGCTTCGCCGCCGCCGATGCAGAGGCTGGCGATGCCGCGCTTCTTGCCGTGACGCTGCAGCGCCGCGATCAGCGTGGTGATGATGCGCGTGCCGCTGGCGCCGATCGGGTGGCCGAGCGCGGTCGCGCCGCCATGGACGTTGATCTTGTCGTGCGGGATGCCGAGGTCGTGCATCGCGAACATCGCGACGCAGGCAAAGGCTTCGTTGACCTCGAAGAGTTCGACGTCGCCGATCGTCCAGCCGGCCTTGGCGAGCACCTTGTTGATCGCGCCGACGGGCGCGATGGTGAAATCCTTGGGTTCCTGCGCGTGCGCGGCGTGCGCGACGAGCCGCGCCACCGGCTTCGCGCCCTTGGCTTCGGCAACCGACTGGCGCGCCAGCACCACGGCGGCGGCGCCGTCGGAGATCGACGAGCTGGTCGCCGCGGTAATCGTACCGTCCTTGGCAAAGGCGGGCTTCAGCGTCGGGATCTTGTCGGGCATGCCCTTGCCGGGCGCTTCGTCGGTGTCGACGACGACATCGCCCTTGCGGCCCGAAATAGTGACGGGTGCGATTTCATTGGCGAAGGCGCCATCGGCAATCGCGGCCTTGGCGCGATTGAGCGACTCGATCGAATAATCGTCCTGCGCCTGACGGCTGAGCTGATAGGCGTCGGCGGTGTCCTGCGCGAAAGTGCCCATCGCGCGCCCGGCTTCATAGGCATCCTCGAGCCCGTCGAGGAACATATGGTCATAGGCGGTGTCGTGGCCGATGCGGGCGCCCGAACGGTGCTTCTTGAGCAGGTAGGGCGCATTGGTCATCGATTCCATGCCGCCCGCGACGACGACGTCGACGCTGCCTGCGGCGAGCGCTTCGGCGCCCATGATGACGGTCTGCATGCCCGAACCGCAGACCTTGTTCACGGTCGTCGCCTGCACCGACTTGGGCAGGCCGGCCTTGATCGCGGCCTGCCGCGCCGGTGCCTGGCCAAGACCGGCAGGAAGCACGCAGCCCATATAGATGCGCTCGATGTCGTCGCCCGACACGCCCGCGCGCTCGACCGCCGCCTTGACCGCGGTCGCACCGAGATCGGTCGCGCTCGCGTCCGACAGGCTGCCCTGCATGCTGCCCATCGGAGTGCGGGCATAGGAGAGGAAGACGACGGGATCGGTGGCGGTCATGGGACAAGACTCCGTAAGGGAAAGATACGTCGGCGCGTCGCTTAGCGGAAATGCTGCACGTGCGAAAGGGGCGGGAAGGAGATGGGGAGCCGGTTTCATCTTGCAACCCGCCGCGCAGCGTGATCAAACGCAGCGAACAGATATGGGGAGACGGGTCATGGCCACCGCAATCAAGCAGGATATCGCCGGCGAGACCGCGCGAATGCACGAAGTGCTCGCGGCGCAGAAAGCCAGCTTCACCGCGGCGATGCCCGAAAGCCTCGCGGTCAGGCGCGACCGTATCGACCGCGCGATCGCGCTGCTCGTCGACAATGCCGAGGATTTCGCCAAGGCGGTGAGCGAGGATTTCGGCCATCGCAGCCGCGAACAGACGCTGATGACCGATATCATGCCGTCGGTCAGCGCGCTCAAGCATGCCAAAAAGCATATGGCGGCCTGGTCGAAAGGCGAGAAGCGGAGGCCGACCTTTCCGCTCGGCCTGCTCGGCGCGAAGGCCGAGGTCGTCTATCAGCCCAAGGGCGTCGTTGGCGTCGTGGCGCCGTGGAATTTCCCCGTCGGCATGGTCTTCGTGCCGATGGCGGGCATCCTTGCCGCCGGTAACCGCGCGATGGTCAAGCCGAGCGAGTTCACCGAAAATGTCTCGGCGCTGATGGCGCGGCTGGTCCCCGATTATTTCGACGAGAGCGAAATGGCGGTGTTCACCGGCGATGCCGACGTCGGCATCGCTTTCTCGAAGCTCGCCTTCGACCATATGATCTTCACCGGCGCGACCAGCGTCGGGCGCCATATCATGCGCGCCGCGGCCGATAACCTCGTTCCCGTGACGCTCGAGCTGGGCGGCAAGTCGCCGACCTTCATCGGGCGCAGCGCGAACAAGGACCTCGTCGGCCAGCGCGTCGCACTCGGCAAGATGATGAACGCCGGCCAGATCTGCCTCGCGCCCGACTATCTGCTTGTCGCCGAGGATCAGGAAGGCGCGGTGATCGACAGCGTGACGAAAGGCGCCGCGGCGCTCTATCCGACCCTGCTCGCCAACGACGATTACACGTCGGTCGTCAACACGCGCAATTACGACCGCCTGCAATCCTATCTGACCGACGCGCGCGACAAGGGCGCCGAGGTGATCGAGGTCAATCCCGGCGGGGAGGATTTCGCGAGCTCGAACGGCCACAAGATGCCGCTCCATATCGTGCGCAATCCGACCGACGACATGAAGGTGATGCAGGAGGAAATCTTCGGTCCGATCCTGCCGGTGAAGACGTACAAGACGATCGACGATGCGATCGACTATGTGAACGCCAACGACCGCCCGCTCGGCCTTTATTATTTCGGGCAGGACAAGAGCGAAGAGGACCGCGTGCTGACGCGGACGATCTCGGGCGGGGTGACGGTCAACGACGTGCTGTTCCACAATGCGATGGAGGATCTGCCCTTCGGCGGCGTCGGGCCGTCGGGCATGGGCAATTATCACGGGGTCGACGGTTTCCGCACCTTCAGCCACGCGCGCGCCGTCTATCGCCAGCCGAAACTCGACGTCGCCGGGCTTGCGGGCTTCAAGCCGCCTTATGGCAAGGCGACGGCGAAGACGCTGGCGAAAGAACTGAAGAAGTAGCTCAGTCCTTCCCGGCGATCTTGATGTCCTTACCGAGTAGCGTCTTCACATAGACACGCTGGACGAGGACATAGACGACGACGGTCAGCGGCGCGGCGAGCAATACGCCGAGGAAGCCGAACAATATGCCCGCGGCGACGACCGCGAACAGTAGCACCGCGGGCGGCACGTCGACCGCCTGTTTCTGGATCATCGGTTGCAGGAAATTGCCCTGCAATTGCTGGATCGCGAGGAACAGGATCAGCGTCCACAGCGCGGTCGCGGGCGAGACGGTGAAGGCGAGCAGCACGGCGGGGATGCCGGCAATGATCGGGCCGATCATCGGAATCACGTCGAGCAGCCCGGCGATCAGGCCGAGCCCGCCCGCCGCGGGGACGCCGAGCGCGGCCAGCCCCGCCCAGGTGAGCGCCGCGACCACGAGCGAGGAGACCGCCTGACCGACCATCCAGCCCTTGAGACCGCGGCCGGCATCGTCGAGTGCGAGCGCGGCGGTTTCCTCGGCCTTTGCCGGCATCATCAGCAACAGCCCGCGCCGATATGTCGCAGGGTCGCTGGCGAGGAAGATCGCGGCGACGAGAACAAGGACGAAATCGGCGATGCCGCTGCCCGCAGCGAGCGCATAGCCGCCTGCCTCCGACAATAGGCGCGAAATATCGTCGCTGCCGACTGCGGCGAGTTCGCGCACCCGCTGGCCGAGTCCGTAGCGGTCGAGAAAGGCTTCGAGGCCTGCCAGCGCCTGCGGAATCCGGCGCTGGATGGTGTCGATCTCGTTCGCGAGCTGCGAACCGAACAGCATGAAGGCGCCCGCGAAGATCGCGATGATCCCCGCGACCGACAGGGCGAGCGCGATGCCGCGTTCGATCCGCGTCCGGCGGCACAGCCAGCTCGCGATCGCATCGAACACCGCGCCGAGCACGATGGCGGCAAAGACCAGCATGAAAAAGCGGGTCAGCGTGACCGTGAGCCACGCCACCGCAACAATCGCAATAACGATCACCGCCGCTCCGGCGATCCGGCCGGGCCCGAAGGCAGGCGCAGGTTCGGCCTTCGCACGCGATCGGGCGGCGGCGGGAGCGGGGGCGGAAGCCTTGGTCTTTTCGGTCATATGCCCGTCTTATGCACGAAGCCGCTTATCCACTAGACTAAAACCACCTTTATGTGGCAACGGCTCCCCGCATCGGCGTCGGCGGGAATCATATTCAGCCTTCGACCGTCCACGGGCCCCTGTGGTGAAATTGGTAGACGCGCTCGACTCAAAATTGCGTTTAGCCTAAAAAAGTAAGCCAAAAACCGCGGAAAAACAATAGTTTGAGCAAGGACGAGGCCTCCAAAAAGACTTACACATGTCTTACACATTTTGGAGTTCTCGCAATGCCAAAAGAAAGCCATCTGCTGATGGATGGGGCGCTGCACGTCTATCGGCGTGAGAACAGCCGCTACTGGCAATGCTCGACCTATCTTGGCAGCCGGAACCACCGGCAGACGACTAAGGAGGTCAGCCTTGCTGCCGCCAAGGATTTCGCGCGTGACTGGTATATGGAGCGTTGCGTCGAGGATCGGCACCGCCGACGCGGTGGTGGCGCCTTGCTGGACGGCACCGTCCAGCCACCGATCGCCAGAACCGGCGCGCCGACCGATGGTCGGCGTCGGCGAACGCCAACTGGCCCCAGTTTCAAGGACGCCGCAGATGCTTTCACCAGCGAGTTCGAGATAATCACGCTGGGCGAACGCAACGCGGCATATGTGGCATCTAAGTCAGATCACATTCGCGTTCACCTGTTACCCTTCTTTGGCGACACCGCGCTTGAGGACATAACGGCGGGCAAAGTGCAGGAGTATCGGGCGCACCGTCAGACATCGCGGGTCGATCCCAAAACTGGCAAGCCGAAGAAGCCTGCCCGCGCGACCTTGCACGGTGAGATCGTCACGCTTCGTCAGGTGTTGAAGACCGCCAATCGCAAAGGCTGGATTGCGGCAATCCCGGATATGTCCGCGCCCTACAAGACGTCCGGCAAGGTGGAGCATCGCGCGTGGTTTTCGCCCGCGGAATATAAGATGCTTTATGAGGCCACACGCGAGCGGGCGAAGAACCCGCCCAAGCCGCGCTGGCGTGAAGTCTGCGAGACCTTCCACGATTATGTTCTGTTCATGGGCAACACCGGGCTTCGGCCCGACGAGTCCGCGCGGCTTGAGCTGCGGGACGTCAAGATTGTGAAAGACGAATCGACGGGCGAACGCATCCTGGAGATCGAGGTGCGCGGCAAGCGCGGAGTCGGTTTTTGCAAGTCGATGCCCGGCGCGATCCTGCCCTTCGAGCGCGTGCGCAAACGCAAGCAGCTCAAACCGACCGATCGGATATTCGGGAAGTCGCCGCGCGAGTTGATGAACACGGTCCTCGACGAGCTGAATCTGAAGTTCGACCGCGATGGCCACATCCGCACCTGCTACAGCTTGCGGCATACCTATATCTGCCTGCGATTGCTCGAAGGGGCGGACATTTATCAGGTCGCCAAGAACTGCCGCACCAGTGTCGAGATGATCGAGAAATTTTACGGGCGGCATTTGAAGAACAACATCGATGCTTCCGCCGTCAATGTTCGCAAGGCTAAACCACCGAAAATCGCCGCCGGAAAGAAGGTCGCGATGCCAACAACATAAGCCAACTTGCTGATGTTTGCCGTTGCGTGTTCCGGCGGCGGCGCTATAGGCGTCTCGCAACGCGGGCGTGGTGGAATTGGTAGACGCGCGGGATTCAAAATCCCGTTCCGCAAGGAGTGTGGGTTCGATTCCCACCGCCCGCACCATCTTCTTTAGTATGATCCAATACCTCGCCGCACGGTGGGGTGGATCATGCCAAAGCGAGCCATAGTGGACCAAACGGGCTACGGCTCGCTTCCGCGAAATGACAGAAAACCGTCTGTCATGGTGGCTGTAGGTATCCCGGACGGGATTTGGCCATCGCCGCAAACAACGAAAATAGCCTTTAGCGGCAATTTTGCCCTGCTTTGCAGTCGCCAAGTGTGTAGGAAGAGCGATCAGGCCGAGCGTGCTTGCCTTCAAGCACCCTGGCCAACAAAAGCAGGGGTGTATTTGTTAACATGCTGAGAATGTCATTTTTCACTCTGCTGCTTTGCTGCTCTATACTCTAAGGGCAGATTCCGCATGTTGACTGACTATCATTCTAAGTATCTCGCTAGCGATCTAGTCAGGCGTAGGTCGTCAGATAGCAGCGACAAGCTTGCCGTTGCCGTCGCTGGCGCGCAGGTCGACATGAACCCCCATCAAATTGATGCGGCGCTTTTTGCTTTCGCCTCACCGTTGTCAAAAGGAGCATTGCTCGCCGATGAAGTCGGCCTAGGAAAGACTATCGAGGCGGGCTTGGTCATCTCTCAGCGTTGGGCCGAGGGCAATCGACGGGTTTTGATAATCGCCCCCTCCAATCTGCGTAAGCAATGGTATCAGGAATTGAACGAAAAGTTCTTCATTCCCTGCACAATACTTGAATCAAAATCCTACAATGCAGCCACAAAGGCGGGGGATTTCAGACCCTTTGACGTTAGCGGCAGCGTGGTGATCTGCTCATACCAATTTGCCCGCAACAAAGCCGCCGACGTGCATTCCACGCCTTGGGATCTGGTCGTAATCGACGAAGCCCATCGGCTGCGGAATGTCTATAAGCCGTCGAACGTGATCGCCAACACATTGAAAATTGCTCTTGCCGAGCGCCATAAGCTGTTGCTGACGGCAACGCCTCTGCAGAACTCGCTTCTTGAGTTGTTCGGATTGGTCAGCTTCATTGATGAGCATACGTTTGGCGACTTGAAGAGCTTTCGTGAGCAATTCGCTAATCTGTCGCAGGAACGCACCTTTGAGATTCTGCGCGAACGCCTGAAACCGGTTTGCCACCGAACCCTTCGTCGGCAGGTTACGGCCTATGTTCCCTACACCAAGCGCCATGCGATTTTGGAAGAGTTTAGCCCGGACGAGGCGGAAGATCGACTCTACAATCTCGTGACGGAGTATTTGCAGCGCGAGAATCTCCAGGCGCTGCCTGCTAGCCAACGATCCTTGATGACGCTCGTTCTCCGCAAGCTGCTTGCTTCATCCACTTTCGCGATTGCTGGAGCGTTGGAGTCGATTTCCAACCGGCTACAGAAGCGGCTCGATCAGGCCCGTCCGTCACAGTCACTCGCCGATGAACTCGACGAGGACTATGAAACCCTCGCCGAGACGGCCGAGGAATGGGCCGACGACGATGTCAAGCCGTTGACCCAGGCGGATCAGCGCGCCCTCGAAATCGAAATTGCCGAGCTGCGCGATTTTGCTGCTCTTGCGGCTTCGATCGAGCAAAACGCGAAGGGAAAGGCGCTCTTGAAGGCGCTTGAGGTTGGTTTTGCCAAGGCGTGCGAATTGGGCGCCGATGAAAAGGCGATCATTTTCACCGAATCGCGCCGGACCCAATCCTATTTGTTGCGGGTGCTAGCCGACAGCGCATTTGCCGACCGCATAGTTCTGTTCAACGGCACCAACACGGATGACGAGTCCAAGGCGATTTACCGTGAATGGCTGTCCCGCCACGAGGGTTCGGACCGCGTCACGGGGTCGAGAACCGCCGATATGCGCTCCGCCCTGGTTGATTATTTCCGCGAGCAGGGCCGGATCATGATCGCCACCGAGGCCGGTGCCGAAGGCATCAATCTCCAGTTCTGTTCGATGGTCGTGAACTATGACCTACCTTGGAATCCGCAGCGTATCGAGCAGCGCATCGGGCGCTGCCATCGATACGGCCAGAAGCACGATGTCGTCGTCGTCAATTTCCTCAATCGAAAAAATGAAGCCGACCAGCGCGTCTATCAATTGCTTTCCGAGAAATTCGAGCTGTTCGAGGGCGTGTTCGGCGCGAGCGATGAAGTGCTAGGGGCTATCGAATCGGGCGTCGATTTCGAGAAGCGGATTGCCGGTATCTACCAGCAGTGCCGCCAGACCAACGAGATCAAGTCTGCTTTCGACGAACTCCAGCTCGAACTCACCCTTGAGATCAATGAGGCGATGACCCACGCGCGGCGAAAGCTGCTGGAAAATTTCGATGACGAGGTGCGCGAGAAGCTCAAGATCCGCAATGCCGACACGAATTTACACCTCAGCCAGTTTGAGCGGCAGTTGATGAAATTGGCGGAGCACGAGCTGGACGGTGATGCTGACTTCATCGACTCATCATCGTTCCGGCTCAATGCCGTTCCGCATTGGCTTTCGGGCGAGGGCGTTCCCATCGGCCTATATGAATTACCGCGCCGCACCGGCGACGCGCATCTGTTCCGCGTCAATCATCCGCTCGGTCAGGCCATCGTTGCTCGCGCGCAAGCGCGCGACCTGCCCGTCGCTGAGATCGCTTTCGATTATTCAGGGCATGAAGGTCGCATTTCCCAAATCGAACTTCTGAAAGGTCAATCGGGCTGGCTCGCGGCGTCGATGCTGTCGGTCGAGGCGTTGGGACAGAGCGAGGATCATCTGTTGCTCGCCGGAAAGACCGACGACGGCGCAACACTTAGCGCCGAGGCGACTTCCCGGATGATGACAATCGCCGGCGGCGTCACCGGATCGGCAACCCAGCCCGATGCAGTTGCAGCCGCACTTGGGCAATCGCTGGCCGAACAGCAGGCGCACATCCGGCGCGACATATCCGAGCGCAATGCCCGATTCTTCGAGATTGAGGCGAACAAGCTCGACGGATGGGCGGACGATTTGAAAGTCGGCCTGGAGCGCGAGCTGAAAGAGCTCGACCGCCAGATCAAGGAAGCTCGTCGTGCCGCGACCCTCGCACAGACGCTTGAGGACAAGTTGGCGGGTCAGAAAGCAGTCAAGGCGCTCGAAACCGAACGCTCGAACAAGCGCCGCTCGCTGTTCGACGCGCAGGACAAGATCGACGAGCAGCGGGCGGCGCTGATCGCCCAGATCGAAGGCAAATTGGAACAGAGCGCCGAGACCAGGCCACTTTTTACGATCCGATGGAGGGTGCAGTGAGCGACGAAGTATCCCCATCGGCCAAGCTGGCCGCAGCGGCAGTGGACCGGCTGATCGCCTCCGGGTTGATGCGCGCTGACAAGCGCGATGCGCTGATCGTCAAAATTGCCGCTGGCACGATGTCCGGCGCCGATTGGAAACTGGAAGTCGACCTCGCAACTTCGAAGGGGGCCAGCCAGTGACTACGCCACCGACGCTGAAATCGCTCACTCTCACCGCCTTTCGCGGTTCAGCAGGCACGTTTGCGCTCAACTTCGAGAAGGGCAAGAAATTCACGCTGATCTACGGCGAGAACGGCACTGGCAAGACGACCATTTGTGATGCCTTCGAGTTCCTTGCCAAAGACAATATCGGCTCATTGGACGGCCGCGGTCTTGGCGCGGGCGTCAGAAAGTTCTGGCGGACCGTTGGAAAGCCAACGACCGACGTTGCCGTGGAGCTTGCTTCCAGCGACGGTCAATGCACCGGTAAATTGGCCGGAAACATGGTGACCGTTCTCACCGGCTCGGCTCCGCGCGTAGAATTGCTCCGGCAGCGACAGATCTTGGAGCTAATCGAGACGCAACCCGCGAAGCGTTACGAAGCGATCAAACGCTTCATCGACATCGAAGCATTCGAGCGATCCGAAGAAGCCTTGCGGCAGCAGGGTAAAACTCTTGGCGGAGAACTCGCATCGGCGCAGCAATCCGAGGCGCAGAGCCTTGAAGAACTGCAAAGCTCCTATGAAGCTGCTGGCAGCCCCGCCGGTCTCAATCCCGTCGAGTGGGCCAAGCAAAAATTGGCAGAGCCGACCACGGGGCTGGATGCTGATATTTCCGCTATCGGCAAGTTGCGCACCGCTTTTGACGCCCTGAAACTCTTTCCCGGCACCTTCGACGTCAAACGAGCGGCTTTGGCGGATGCAGAGACGGCAGCCTCCGATGCCGATCAGGCGCAAATGAACGCGCTTGCGACGGTGGATGCGGATGCCGCCAAGCGCGAGGGCGTGCTGACAGCCGGTAAGGCCTATTTGCACGCCCACGCGGAGACGGACTCCTGCCCGCTCTGCAACAGCAAGGAGAACATCGCTGGTTTGGCCACAGCGGTTGAGAACACGCTCGCCCAACTTGGCGCGCTGACTGACGCCAATGCGAAGAAGCGAAAGGCGCAGTCGGCTCTTAATACAGCCAAGAGCGGATTGCAGCAGGTCAAGACCGACTATGCCAAAGCGGTTGCAGCGCTCGCCGATGCTCAGGCCGCTCACCAGTGGAAGCCGCAGGTGCAGCTTCCGGCGACTACCGCGCCGGACGATCCTGCTATCCTTGCGGCGTGGCTCGTTACAAATGAGCCAGTTGCCGAAACCTGGGCCAATGCCGAGGCGGGTTGGCGCGGCGAGAGCAAATTCCGCACGCAACTGAAATCCGCCGCCGAACGCTACGATACGAACGCCGCGCGCGTGACCGAACTTTCGAGTTTGATTCCCAGCTTGGAGGCCGCGCTGACTCAGTGCGTCGAGGAGCGCCAGAAATTCACCGATGGCATCATCAGCGACATCGCCAAGGAGGTCGGCAAGCTCTACGAGAAGGTCCATCCCAACGAGGGGCTGGACAAGATCGCACTGGAACTTGACCCCGCTCGCCGGGCATCGCTGAATCTCGGCGCCACTTTCGAGGGTCAGGACGCGCCGCCACAGGCCTATTTCAGCCAATCGCATTTGGACACACTTGGCCTATGTGTGTTCCTCGCGCTCGCGGCGCGCGACCGCGCAGCGGAAACCGTCCTGATCCTTGATGACGTGCTGGGCAGCGTGGATGAGCCGCATGTCGAGCGGGTCATCGGCATGATTTACGAGGTGAGCGGTAGCTTCCGCCACACCATCGTCACCACGCATTACCGCCCTTGGCGCGAGAAATACCGTTGGGGTTGGCTGAAACCGGGCCAGCCCTGCCAATTCGTCGAACTGACCGGCTGGGCGATCGACGACGGGATGCGCATCATAAGCTCTTTGCCAGAAGTCGAGTTGCTGAGGTCACGGCTAGCTGAATCGCCCGTGGACATCCAATCGGTGTGCAGTAAGGCGGGCGTGATCCTTGAGGCGGCGCTCGACTACCTCACCCAAAAATACGAATGCCCGGTGCCGCGCCGCCAGGGCGCGGCCTATACACTGGGTGATCTCCTTCCGGCCATCGGCAGCAAGCTGCGCGATGCCCTGAAAGTCGAATTGCGCGACGGCATAACTGACGCTGGCGCTCCCGCATCCAGCACTGTGACGCTCAAGCCTACCCTGGATGAGCTGACGCGGATCGCGCAGGTGCGCAATGCGTTCGGCGCACATTTTAAGGCCATCTCGTTCGAGCTGCTGGACACCGACGCCATCGGTTTCGCCAAGGAAGTCCTGGTGTTGGTCGATACCCTGGTGTGCCCCGATCACGGCTGGCCGAGCAACGCCAATTCCGGCAGCTATTGGCGCAACAGCGGCGATACGCGACGCCTGCACCCACTGAAACGGCCGAGTTAAAGCAATGGCGATAAGACCCGAACAGTTTGCAATCCTCAAGCGACATCTTCAGCATGTTTACGTCCCGTTTCTTCCGAAGCTGTTGCAACCCAAGTCGGAGGCAGATGACCTAGCAAAGAACATCGATCGTTCTTTCGCGGCGTTCGCGCTCGATCATATCTGCCAGATCGATCCGAAAAAGGCGGCTCGGGCGGTCGTTGATGATTTCGACGATTTCGGGTTGGACGCCATCTATTACCACGCCAGAACGAAGACGCTGTATCTCGTTCAGGCCAAGTTGAAGGAAACCTCCGCCTTCACGCAGAAGGAGGCACTGGCGTTTTCGCAAGGTATCCGCAAACTGGTGAATGGGGATTTCGATGGATTCAACGCCAACGTCCTAAGCAAAGAGTTGTCGATACGGCACCACCTCGATCACTGCGATCATATCGAAGTCGTCGTCGCTCACACTGGCGAAGGCATTCACGTTCATGCCGCGAAAGCCATGAGTGACCTGCTGGCAGACAAGGCCGGGGGCGAAGCACGGCTGAAAGATGCCGTGCTTAACTTCGATTCGACGAAAACAGTCGGCGGCCTGCACAGCGTCAACGCTGTCGAGCAGGTCGATTGCCGGCTCCGGCTTGACAACTACGGCGAAGCATCAGCGCCGAAGATCGCCTACTACGGAACTGTCGCCCTTTCTGACCTCGCCGACCTGCACAAGAAGCATGGAAAGGCCCTCTACCAGAAGAATATCCGAACCTGGCTTGGTCACAAGACGCCGGTAAACGAGGCGATCATGGAGACGCTGGCCGTGAATCCGGCGCGGTTCCAGTATCTGAATAACGGCGTCACCGCCTTGTGCGAGGAAATTGCGCCGAAGGGCGGAAAGGGTACGGAATACCGCGACTTCGAGCTGACGGCCTTTTCGGTCATCAACGGCGCTCAAACTGTCGCCTCGACTGCAAACTTTGTCGCGGATAATCCAGATGCGGACATTTCCGAAGCAAGGGTCATGATCACGTTGATCAAAGCAGATGCGGATGGCGATTTCGGCAAGGACGTGACCCGCGCGCGTAACCATCAGAATGATGTGAAGGAAATCGCCTTCGCTGCCTTGGACGAAGAGCAAGAGCGCATCAGGCGCGAATTGCAGCACCTTGACATCGAATACGTTTATCGCGTGGGAGAGCCCGTGTCCGGCTGGAACCCGAACCGCATACTCGTCGCGGAAGCGATCCAGGCATTGGCGATGCTAGAACTCGATCCTCGCTATCCCGTCTGGATGAAACGGTCGCTGCTTGATTTTCAGAAGACCGATGGCGAGCCCTACAAGCAGATTTTCAGTCAGTCGCTCAGTTCCATCAGGCTGGTCAACGCGGTTCGCGTTTACCGCTATATCCGCGAACAGGTCGCAGCGTCGGTTCGCGGCTGCTGGTATGAAGAGCGCAAGGCGTACAAGCACAGCGAATTTGCGATGGCATCCGCTTTCGCCAAGCAGTTCCGCACCGCGATTTGCGGCAGCGACCTAATCGACGTTGCCAAAATGAGGGCGGCCGGAAGCGCGCCCTATGACACGCTGCGCCAACACCTATGGGATATCATTCAGTCGATCTCATGGCCCGGTCCTCTGGCAATCGCGAAAAATCAGGATCGAACGCTTGATCTGACGCGGCGTTTGATGACACGGCAATACGGCCTCAAAGGCGACCCGGCCATCAAGGCGCTCCGCGCCAAATTCATCGTTGGCCAGCCTTATCAAGTTGATCTCTTCAAATATCTTGCCTCCAAAGCCCCCCAGATTGCGAACGTAACATGACCAGAAAACAGAAACTTGAACTGACATGGGTGGGAAAGGACAACCGGCCTCGGTTGGAGCCGCGCATCCTGATTGAAGACCCGGCGAAGAGCTATCACGCTGCCGTACGGGTTTCGGACGGGGACATTTTCGACAATGTGCTGATCCACGGCGACAATCTGCTCGCGCTGAAAGCGCTGGAGGCGGATTACGCTGGCAAGGTGAAGTGCGTCTTAATCGACCCGCCCTACAACACCGGCAGCGCCTTCACCCACTATGATGACGGGCTGGAGCATTCGATCTGGCTTGGCCTGATGCGCGACCGGCTCGAAATCATCCGCCGGTTGCTCTCGGAAGATGGCTCATTGTGGATCACTATCGACGACAATGAGGCGCATTACCTCAAGGTTCTGTGTGACGAGATTTTTGGTCGGCCGAACTTCGTTGCGAGCGCCGTTTGGCAAAAGCGATATTCGCGCGAAAATCGGGAGGCGATTGGCGATGCACATGACTATGTTTTGATTATCGCTAAGAACTCAGCGCGCTTTAAGAGCATCCGCAACCGTGTCCCTATGACGGATGAGCAGGCCAAGGTCTATCGCAACCCCAATAATGATCCGCGGGGTAGGTGGCGCACCATACCGATCACGGCGCAGGCAGGACATGCCACCAAGGAGCAGTTCTACGAAATTACGACCCCTAGCGGACGAGTATATACGCCCAGCGAGGGGCGCTGCTGGGGACTTTCACGAGCGACATTTGAACGATTGCGTAGCGAAGGGCGCATATATTTCGGAAAGGATGGTGATTCTCAACCCAACCTCATCCGCTATCTGTCAGAAGTCGAAGGCATGGTGCCGTGGACTTGGTGGCCACATGAGGAGGCCGGCCATACCGATGAGGCGATGAAAGAAATGCACGCTCTTTTCGGAAAGGAAGATCCATTCCCGACGCCGAAGCCGGAACGCCTCATCAACCGGATTTTGCATATCGCAACAAATCCTGGCGACCTCGTTCTCGACTCTTTCGCCGGTTCCGGCACGACTGGCGCGGTGGCCCACAAAATGGGCCGTCGCTGGATCATGGTTGAACTGGGAGATCATTGCACCACGCATGTCGTGCCGCGCTTGCAGCAAGTCATCGACGGCAGCGACCAAGGGGGCATCAGCAAGACCGTATCTTGGAAGGGCGGTGGGGGTTTCCGCTACTTCGAACTGGCGCCTTCATTGCTTGAAACCGACAAGTGGGGGCGGCAGGTCATCAGTCGCGAGTATGACGCCGCGATGCTGGCGCAGGCGTTGTGCAAGCTCGAAGGCTTCACCTATGCGCCGAGTGATAGCGTCTATTGGCAGCAGGGCCATTCGTCCGAAACCGACTTCCTTTATGTCACTACGCAGACCTTGGGGCCGGAAGAGCTGTCGGCGCTGTCCGAAGATGTCGGCGAGGATCGTTCGCTTTTGATCCTATGCGCCGCGTTCCGGGGCGATGCCGACCTTTGGCCAAACCTGACCTTACGCAAAATTCCCAATCACATCCGCAGCAAGTGCGAATGGGGGCATGACGATTATTCGCTTAACGTCGCCAATTTGCCAATGGCCGAGCCGGAACCTGCGCCGCCGCGCCCCGTGCAAGGCGGGCTGTTCGACGGAGAGGACGGCCAATGAGTAATCTCCCTTCATCCAACCAGCGCCATGTCAACGCCATCTCGGGCCGTTTGAGTCTGCGCCCGCCGCAGCGCCGCAGCCTCGAAATCCTCGACCGTGTGACCGAGATCGTGCCGCTGCACCATGCGACCGATCTTACTTCGGCGAAGGAAATCATCGCCAGCGAGTATCCCGGCGTCGTTGATTTCGAGCGGGAATTTCCCTCGCTGTGCTTCGCGCTCGCCACCGGCGTTGGTAAGACGCGTCTGATGGGTGCGTTCATCGCCTATTTGAAGATCGCACACGGCATCAATAACTTTTTCGTCCTCGCGCCGAACTTGACGATCTACAACAAGCTGATCGCCGATTTCACGCCCAACACCGCCAAATATGTGTTCAAAGGCATTGCTGAGTTCGCGATTTCGCCGCCAGTTCTGACCACCGGCGAAAATTTTGAACGGCACTTGGCGTCGGGCGGTCAGCTATTCCCGACAACGATCAACATTTTCAACATCGCCAAAATCTCCTCGGAAGTGCGGGGCGGGCGATCCCCGCGCATCCGCTCTTCCCGTGAGGAACTCGGTGAGAGCTATTTCGATTACCTATCGAGCTTGCCTGACCTGGTGCTGTTGATGGATGAATCGCACCGCTATCGCGCCACGGCGGGGATGCGCGCGATCAACGAATTGAAGCCGATTCTTGGCTTGGAGCTGACCGCGACCCCTTTCGTTGAAAGTACGCGCGGGCCGGCCGCGTTCAAGAACGTGATCTTCGACTATCCGCTGGCTCGTGCGATGGAGGACGGCTTCGTCAAGGAACCCGCGGTCGTAACCCGCAAGGATTTTAATCCGGCGGGAAAAACGCCCGAAGCGATCCAGACGATGAAGCTGGAGGACGGCGTTCGCCTACACGAAAGCGTCAAGGTCGACCTAGAAACCTATGCCCGCGAGAATGGCGAGCAGATTATTAAGCCGTTCGTATTGGTGATCGCGCGCGACACGACCCATGCAGCGGAACTGATGAAACTGATCCAGTCGGCCGCCTTCTTCGAGGGGCGTTATGCCGACAAGGTTATACAGGTCGATTCAAGCGTGAAGGAAGAGGAGACGGTCGAGAAGCTGTTGACGGTCGAACACAATGACAATCCGGTCGAGATCGTCATCCACGTCAACATGCTCAAGGAGGGTTGGGACGTCACCAACCTTTATACGATCATTCCGCTCCGCGCCGCCAACGCTCGAACCCTAATCGAACAGAGCATCGGGCGGGGATTGCGCTTGCCTTATGGCAAGCGCACTGGCGTTGCCGCGGTTGATCGCCTGAACATCGTCGCGCATGATCGCTTTCAGGAAATTGTCGATGAGGCGAACAATCCCAATTCGCCGATCCAGCTGAAACAGCTTGTGCTGGGTGAGGCCGATCTGACGCGAAAGACCGTGACTGTGGTTGCCTCGCCGACGATCCTGGGCAGCCTTGGCCTGCAATCCGCGCCAAGCGCGGATGCCGCCATGGCCTCCGGCCCCGCGCCGACGCCGGCTTTCACCGATCCGAACGATGTTCGTGTGGCGCAGCTCGCCTATGATGCCTTCCGCAAGCTCGCGCGCGAGCCGGACAAGGTTCCGAGCGTATCCTACCTATCCCGTCCCGATGTTCTGGAGCAGGTCGTGCGCGAAGTGCGCAGCCAGTATCAGGCGCCGCAACTCGAACTCGACGGAATTGCCAAACCCGCGCCCGATTTCGAGGCCGTCGCTGCCGCGACGGCGAAATTGATGGAAGCCCGGACCATAGACATTCCGCGCATTACCGTCATGCCCAAGGGCGAGGTCAAGGCGGGCTTCAAGCCGTTCATGCTCGACCTGTCCGGGATGCGCTATACTGCGCCGAGCGATGAGCTGTGGGCCAAGCATCTGCGGACGGATTGGGTCGATATAATCGGCCTGTCGCAAGGCAACCTGCTTGAAGACCGGCTTGAGGACTATGTCGTCAGCGGGCTGATCGACTTTTCCGACATTGCCTATGATGAACATGCCGACCTGCTCTACGAGCTTGCCGGACAGGTGGTTCGCCACCTGCAATCCTACTTGTCCGAAGAGGATGCGGGACAGGTGCTGTCACTGCATCAGCGCGAGATAGCGCGCGCGGTTCATGCGCAGATGCAGGATCATTTCTGGAAGGACGAGTCGGTCGAATATCATCACGAGATCCGTGAGGGCTTCACGGAACTCAAGGAAACCGCCTTCACCACATCACGCGAAGCCCCGCTCGATTTCCGGGTGCCGCCTGCCGACAAGAGCAATATGGCACGGTATCTGTTCGGCGGTTTTGCGAAATGCCTCTCGACGGTGGCGAAATTTCATTCGGATTCCGAGCGCAAGCTGGCGGTAATCCTCGAACGCGAGGCGCTGAAATGGCTGCGGCCCGCCAAGGGCCAATTCCAGATGTATTACCGCAGCGGCCACGATCATCTCGAATATCAGCCCGATTTCGTCGCTGAGACTGACGATCGCATCCTGATGCTCGAACCCAAGATGGCGACGCAAATGCAAGACAAGGATGTACTGGCGAAGCGCGATGTCGCAATCCAGTGGTGTTCCTGGGCGAGCGAACATGCGCGGTCCTACGGCGGAAAGCCGTGGCAATATGTGTTGATTCCGCATGATGCGATTGCCGAGAATATAACGCTGGAATTTCTTGCGAAGCAGTTTGCCTGAGGCGTTTTGGCGCTGCCTTTGCGCCGCCAGCTGAATTTTCTAGGCGCGAGCGCGAGCGCGGAGGTGGCGGATCGAGCTTCTGGCAAACGGACGTTATGCGGCGTGAGCGCCGCTATTTCGCTTTGCGGGAATCGAGGAACACCGGGAAGAAGCTGCGCTGTTTCTTGATCTTGATAACGTCGTTGGTCGTGATCGTATTCGGCTTGCGCCGTTCACCACCATTTTCCGTGATGACTTCAATATCAGGGTTTTCGATCATTGCAGCGTGAATGTCATCGGCATGGGCAGGCGTGGCATTGTAGATGCTGGAGTAGAAATCACCGATAATCAGCGCATCCCCGGACTCTGACACAAGGCGCGGTATGTCCTCTAGCAACTGCCCTTTGGCCACGGCGCGGTCGCTATCTGCAAACAGATATAGCGACCCTTCCTCGTGCGATGGATCATAGGCGAGCATATTCAAGCCGGACCGACCAAAATGGGCCTGCGCGCTGCTATTGTCGTGGAGAATGTTGTTATACACTTGGCGTGCGCGGTAACTGTTGGCGAAATGGATCAACCAATACCGCCAGCCGGTCGGGTTGTTGATCGAGAATGGACTGACGAACGGCGCGCAATTCTTGTATACCTGAAACACCAGCCGCTCCGCCACGCCCAGCCATGACTTGTCGGTCATGGTGCCTTGAAGGGACAGCAAGGCGGATTCATCTACACCGACTGCCCCGAGTTGGCTCGCGTAAGCCTGCGGCTCCGATTTTCGCAGGAACGCCAACAGCGATTCCACGGCGAAGGTGTAAAATATCTCGGCCGATGGATATGATCGCATCATATCGAGGATTGTCGCGTGGGCGACATGGCTATGCCCGCATTGGTCGAGGTTGAAGATGACGCTGCGGTAGCTGCCTTGGGCAAGGTATTTCTGGACTGTCGGATACACCGCCTCGAACGCGGCGCTCAAAAATTCTACCTGAAGGTGAAGCTTGTCGCAGTTCTCTTTGATGTCCGCCAACAACGGGGCGACGTTGGCTTTCAGCGCTTCTATGGCTTCCGCGCTTTCATCGTTCAATAGGAGGAGGCATTCGATCTCGATCGCCCCAAGACCCTGAGCGAGACGGTCCAGATTGACGGCGTTGACTGCATTCTTAAGTTCTTCGATGAAAATGATGGGCGAACCTGCGGAGCCGCACTTGTAGCGTCCGCCGCCAGCGAAGCCGTCGATGACCGCCAAACGGAATTTCGTCTGTTTTGGAATCTGGCAGCGGACGATGAGATACTGGTAAAAATACTCGCGGAGAATCTTGTGCTTGCGACGCGAATGGTCTTCGAGAGTAGCGCCTTCAGCCCACTGGTATCGTTTTGCGACCATTACCGCCCCCGCAGATCAAATATCCAGAATATCTTAGCGGATCATAGCGACATACCAATAGGCTCGGGCATATAATCCCATGTTTGACCACGATATTCCCGACCATTTGCTTTTTTTGACCGGCGCTTGTTGTCCTTACCCCAAGTTCCCCACTGCTTGAAGAAAAACGCTGTCTTGTTGTCGGAACATTGGTCGTAAATTTCGTCTATCCAGGCTTCCTTGATTGGGCGCGCAGACTTTCCGCTCTCTCCGCCAACGATGGCCCAATGAATATCGTGTAGGTCTATGGAGCCTACTGCGCCGATGAGTGGCTCAAACGAAATGAAACGGATTGCCGCAGGCACGGCCCGGAGATGATCTATCCGGCCAACGACCTCGGCGTCTTCGACACTGGTTCCGAGCCATACATTGGGCAGGACATCAGGAATCTTGGTCGAAATGAGGCTTGCCATCCTGTCTGGCCGCTTGGTCAGAATCTGGTAGCTGTGGCGGGGTGTCTCTCGCATCACCTGCCAGACCGCCAGTATGAAATCGTCGCTGACCTCTTCGTGGAAGAGGTCGCTCATCGAATTGACAAAGATTTTGCGCGCCTTCCGCCATTTGTGCGGGATTCCGAGGGCTGACCGATCTTCCTTGACGACACCGTTCCAGATTGTGCGGCTTCCGCTGCTGCGTGTCAGTCCGGCATATTTATCGACCCGCATGGCTTCTAGGCGCTTTGCCATCGCCATCGCGTAGCAGTTGGTGCAGCCCGCAGACACTATGGTGCAGCCTGCCACTGGATTCCAAGTCGCATCTGTCCATTCAATTTGCGTCTCGGCCATCCTGTGCGTCCAAACCTTCTCTCAAAGTCATCGTTGTCAAAAATCGCCCAGCATTATCAGCACTATTCGCCCCGCCAAGCATCGTTTCTTCTAAATGCCCGAGCGCGCTTGTCCAAGCAACCTGTTAGTGGTTTGAACCTGCCACTTATGGAAGGCGATTTAGCCAATCGTGGTTGAAACTGCTTATGCGCTGCCCTTCGGGCAACCCGCTCTATCCGCTGCCGCGGACCAAGCCTGTAGTCTTGGCCCTACGGGTGACGATCGGGAGCGTGCGAGAATGAGCGGGATTTTCTGAGGTCGCACTCTTTCCCGCGCTGCGCGCTCCTTGAGGGTGCGGAGTCTTTGGGCTGACCCGCTGGCACTCTTGCCTCTCTCCTTGTCGTGCGGGCGCCGGCAGCGCCTTCGCGCCGACTGGCGGTGCGGCGCCGATGGCGCAACATCCTTGTCTTCGCTCTGCCTGCCGTCACGTCGCCCGTCGGCGTCGCGCCGTGCAAGGGTGCCGTTGCCTGTGCCGCGATGCGGTTAGGGGAGGCTGAACGCCTCCGTTCATTTGATGGTGGGGGAACGCCAAGGGCTTTGCCCTCTCGTTCCCAAAGCAGAATAGCCGCCCCCGTGTGGCGGTCGCTTCGCGCCCACTGGCCCGCGCCAGGGCGTCGATTCAGCTTTCCCTCCCCCTCCCATCCTCGCCGGAAGGCAGAGCCGCATGCCGCAGGCAGTGCGGCTTTCAGCCGACGAAGGAGGGTTTTAGATGACCGATTTACTCTTGAACTATCGTGCTTGCGGCGCGGAGTGCCGCGACGATTATTTGCGCGGTGTCGCCAACGAGAACGGCTTGCCGCTGGAGTGCGTTCGCAAGATCGCCGACCGGCTTGGCGAGCGCGAGGATTTCGGCGCGCTTATCCTGATTTGCGAAGGGCGTCGGGGGCGGGTCCAATGAGCGCGACCCCCACCAGCCAGCGAGAGCGCATCGCCCGTTTGAACGACATGGCGCGGCGAGCGATGGGCGTTGCCTGCACCGTCGTTGCGACAGTCGGGTTTCGTTCGCTGCCCGATGCCGATCAATCCTGTGTCCGTGAATTGATCGAGACTTTCGACGCCTTCGACGAGGACAACGACCCGCACGGCGAACGCGATTTCGGGACGATCTACCAGATTGCCGATCGTCGCTGGACGACCGAGCGCCCGCGACTGCGCGAAGATGAGCGCGAACGGGTGTTCTGGAAACTCGATTATTACGACCGCCAGATGGAGTTCGCCAGCGACGACGCGGCAAATCCGGCGATCACGCGGCGCGTCCTGACCATCATGCTGTCCGATGAATATTGAACGGAGGCAGTCCCATGAAACGCAAAGACCTTGCCAGCGTCACCCCGGCCGACGCCGATCAGATCACGATGGCGGGCATCGCGCCTGTCAGCGTGGGCGAACGGCTTGGCTGGCTTGCCGCGCAACCGATGCAGCCCCGCCGTGAACAGCGCCCGCTCGACATCGGGTTTTGGAACCCGATGCGCGACCAGCTTGAGATGTTCTGACTTCCCGTTTCCAACCAATTTCAGGAGTGTTTCCGATGACCCTACAGACCGTCAAACTTTCGCAGCTTCGTTTGTCGCCACTTAACGTGCGGCGCGTGAAGCCCAAGGCTATCGACCAGCTTGCCGCCGATATGCTGGCGCATGGTCAGTTGCAGAACCTTGTCGTTTACGCCGAAGGCAACCGCTTCGAGGTTGCCGCCGGAGGCCGACGCTATCGCGCCTTCAAGCAGCTTGAGAAGGCCAAGGCGATTCCAGCCAGCCATCCGGTTAGTGTGGACGTGCGCGATAAGGCCGAGGCGGTGGAACTGTCCTTGGCTGAGAATGTGAGCCGCGAGGATATGCACGTTGCCGATGCGGTGATCGCTTATGGCAATCTTCGCACCGAGGGAAAATCGGCCGAGGATATTGCCGCGCGGTTCGGCGTGGCGCTGTCCTACGTCAAGAAGGTGTTGCGCTTGTCGGCATTGCACTCCGATGCGCTTGCCTGTCTCGCGCGCGATCATATCGGCATGGATGCGGCACAAGCGTTGACCCTGACCGACGACCACGACCGCCAGCTTGAGGCGTTGAAGCGGTTCGGCAACAGCGCCCATCAAATCCGGCGGATGCTGACCGAGGAAAAGATTGGGACGAACCATGCCCTGTTCCTGTTCGTCGGGCATGATGCCTACGCCGCTGCGGGCGGGACGATCACCGCCGACCTGTTTGCCGAGAATGGCGATGGGTATGCCGACGCCCCCGAACTGGTCGAAAAGCTGGCGACCTTGAAGATGGGCGCGGTAGAAGCGGGCTATCGCGGCGAAGGGTGGAGCGATGTTAGGGCATCGCTCGAACGGCCGGACGACTATTACAATCTTGTCACTGTCCACGCCGAGGGGAAGCGCGAGCCGACCGAAGCCGAACAGGCCGAACGCGCCCGTATTCAGGAAGCAGCCGACACGCGCCTTGCCGAACTTGGCAAGGGCAATCAGTGGGGCGACCGAGTGTTCAACGGGTTGGAGCGCGAAGCCCGCATCCTTGAAAACCGCCTGTGCGAGTTCACCGACGCGCAGAAGGCAGACAGCGCAATGGTGCTGTTCGTCGGCAATGGTGGCGAGATCGAGGCCAAGGCCATCCGCATCAAGCGGATTGCCAAAGGGGGCAATGGCGATGCACCAGCGATCAAACCCGATTATTCGGGCGCGATGATTGAGACGCTATCGAAGATCAAGACGCTGGCCGTGCAGGAAGCGGTTGCCACCAATCCCGCGCTGGCGCTCGACATCTTGCTCGATTGTCTTGTCGGGCAGGGCATCCACGGCGAACCTTCCTATTACTCCCCGCTGTCGCTTCGGCTCGAAGGGTTCAATTCCGCCGTCCCAGACGACATGATGACGATGGCGGACATCGCATCGGTCGATGAGATTGGGGGCGGTTACTTCGCCGCACTGCCCGAGGTCGACCGGTTCGCAGCCATTCGGGCGATGGACGCCGACACCAAAGGCCGCTTGCTGGCATTGCTTGTCGCCCGCCAGATCCACAGCGGCGAGACGTCAGGTTCGCGCCGTGATCGTCGCCACCAGCGGTTCGACCAGATTGCCTTCGCCTCTGGCGTCGATATGGTCGCCAAGTGGCAAGCGCCGGTCGCCTTTTACGACCGGCTCAAAATGCCTGTGATCGCAAAGATCATGACCGAGGTGCTGGGCAAGTCCGCTGCGGACAATTGCGCCAAGATGAAGAAGGGCGACCTTGCCGCTGCGGCCGCCGAGCGGATGGCAGGGCGTGGATGGCTGCCGCCCGCGCTTGTGATCGCCGAGCCGTCGGTCGAGGTAGCGCAGGAGCACCCCGTGGTTGGCGACGACGACGAAGCCACCGAGTTCGAGGAGGAGGACGCGGTATGATGATCGAGAGGGCGGGCCGAGTGGCCCGCCCTCATTTTCTTGTTTCCGTATTCCCTGTTCGCGTATTCGCGCGGCCCGTCCCTGCTGGACGGGCAAAGGCCGGACGTTCCGACCGGCCTCAAATCGGCACGGCAGGTTATAGCTGCCGTGCCGACTGCGCGCGAAGGATAGCGAGGAAGCCGCTTCGCGATTAGGGGAACGGCATGATTGACCCTCCTCAATCGCCCTGTGTTGCGGTCTGCGCGCTCGATGCGCGCGCAAGGCGGTTGCACCGCCGCCGAGATCGGCGAATGGGGCGGCGCGACTGCCGAACGGCAGTGCGCGATACTTGCCTTGTTGCCGGAGCGGATGGCCCAGCTTGCTGCGGGTCAGCCGGTCATGCTGCAATCGTCGTGCAGCCGTCCTCGTCGGGATCATGCCTAGCTGAAGGCAATCGCGGCTGTTGATGATGCCGCTGCCGTGGTTGTGGCGGCTCGCCGGGATGGGTTGAAGGTCACGGCGCTGCGCGATGCGCGTGCTTGTGGGCGGCGAGACTGTTCGGGTGAACGCGGCTTGGTGGTGCCTGGGTGGCGGTTGAGCTGGAACCGATTGTGACATCACCGACCGCGCTGTCGATACGGCCAACACTGATCGCGCGAACGATCGGCAGCTTCTCTTCTCCGGGCTTGGCAGGAGGATTTCCTTGTTTGCCGGTTTCGTGGCCGCGCGCGTCGCCTAGTACGATCAAGCAAAAAACCGGCCCTCCCCTGATGCCCGCCGAGGCGGGCGGGGCGTCCTACGGTTTCCACCCCATTTCATGGGGCGGAGCCTCCGTTTTTTGGCTGGATCGCGGCTCCTTCGCGGCCCCGTTGAAGACCGTCAGGAAATCACCCTGCAATCCGAGACGGAGTAAGACCCATGCAGAACATCGCAGAATTTCGGATCATCGGCCGCATCGGCAAGGTCGAGGTCAAGGAGAAGGTCACTTATCTTTCGGTGGCCTCGAACTACCACCGCAAGGACGGCGACGACTGGAAGACCGACGCACACTGGAACAGTGTCACGCTGTTCGACAAGCTCGCCAAGCGCCTGACCGCCAGCAAGGGCGACCTCGTTCACATCATCGGTCGCGTCCGCCAGAACCAATATGAGGCCGGCGGCAGCACCCACTACGGCGTCGATCTGATCGCCGACGGCATCGCCATCCTCGCCAAGAAGGACGGCGGTCCTGCCGATGACGAAAAGCAGGACTGAGCATCCAGTGGGGCGGCGATAAGCCGCCCCGCTTATTCTTCGTGTCCGATGCTGCCGATCAGGCAGAGGCGGCGCGCGACACCAACGGAGTTGGTGTCGCGCGCCGCCCTCTTTTTTGGTGGTTGATGTGGGAAAAGAGGAGCGATCGCTTCGTCGTTCTGGCGGAATAGTGCTGCCAATGGCTTTCGTCCTGACATTGGTATCGGGGTGCCTATACGCTGTCGGCTTCCTCGCACGGCCATCAACTCGACCGGAGAAATGGGCGCGGCTGAATGCTGTAGGCTCTATGGTCGCGCGTCGAGCTGCCGACGATCGGAGCGATGATTGGGCGACTCTGCCTTTTTTAGTTTATGAATTTGTCGGTTCTTGTCTTGATTGCAGGATATGCCTAGCGGCGCGTGTTGTCTTACATTGCCCGTGTTTCACGCAGGCATGATTGATGGCGACAAATTCCCGACCGACGACTGCGATGTTGAGCGTCCGCGTCGATGCTGACGCGCTCAGGGAGTTCGACAGCTTCGCCGTCGGTCGTGGGGGTCGCAGCGCGCTGGTGCGGCAGATGATCGAACGGACGCTGCAAGAGGGCACCGAGCGTCCGCATATCGACCGCCCTGAGGGCGCGGCGCGTAATCGTATTTCGCTGCGGTTTACCGATGTCGAGATTGCCGTGATCGCGCACCGCGCATCGCAGCGTTCGACCGATCGCGCAGGGTGGATCAAGGCATTGGTGCGTCGTCACCTCGCGTTGAAATCGCGGGTCGATGACGGCCTCCTTGCCGAACTCGCCCCGATCAGAATGCAGTTGCTCCGCATCGGCCGCAATCTCAATCAGGCGATGAAAGCCGCCAATGCGGCCATGCTCGATACCCGCGACAGGCAGATTGAACCCGAGCTACGACGGATTGCCGATATGCGGATGGAAATTTCTGAGCAGATCGCAGCCGTCGGCGATGCCATGCGCGGCGATGCGAGCTATTGGACGGTGGCCGACTGATGGCGATTGGATCAGGCTTGGAATCAGCTTTGTGGGAAGCGACCCGTCCGCCGTATCGTGTGCGCTATATCCACGACCCGGGTGCTCAGCCCGGTGTGCCGCTTTACGGAAGCTACGGTGTCGCCAATCCGAAGACGGCACGCGCCAAGCTGGCGCGGATCGTGCGCGGCGCGCCCGAGGTGGTGGTCAAGGTCACGGGCCGCCAGCGGGGCGGTCGCCATGTCAAAGCCCATCTCGACTATATCGGGCGGAAGGGGGCGGTCGACATCGAAACCCGCGATTGTGAAATTCTGACCAGCAAGGACGACATCGCCGAGCGTGCGGCCGAATGGAGCGATACGCTTGAATGGCGGTCGCGGCCAACGGTCTCGTCGGTGTCGCTGATCTTCTCGATGCCCGAAGGCACCGACCCTGATAAGGTGCTGGGAGCCGTTCGCGCGCTGGCCCATGCCGAACTCAGCGACAATCACGATTATCTCTTGGCGCTGCATACAGACACGCCGCGTCCCCATGTCCATCTGACGGTTCAGGCCGAAGGGTTGGACCGCAACCGGTTCAATCCCAGACCGGTTCAGCTTCACCGCTTTCGCGAGCGGTTCGCCCGCGAATTGCGCGAGCGCGGTGTCGCGGCGGAAGCCACGCCGAGGCGGGCGCGTGGCAGGGGAGTTGCCGGATCCAGCATTAGGCTGGTCAAACTTCGCGTCCGTCTGGCGAGCGGGGCCAGCGGCGTGATGACCAAGGCTGACAGGCGAACTAACGAGCAGGCCATAGCCGTTGCGCGCGGTCAGGCCAATCTTCCGTCCTTTATCGCCAAAGGCAAAACCCGCTGGCAGGCGATACGCCAAGCCTACCGCCAGGCGGCCGCCGCGCTGGATGCAAGTGGGCAACCGGATGATCGGGCGCTCGCAAGGGACGTCCGGAGATTCCTCGACAAGCAACCCGACGTACACGCCACGCCCGAAATCTTTGCCGCGCGTCATGCCAAGGCCCTTTCGGCAGCACGCGCTGATCATGATCCGCCAGCTCCCGTGCCGCCGCCGCACGATAGAGGGCGCTAAACTACGGCTTTATTTCGCCTTGCGTGGGAAGAGAGGCTGCCATTGGACCAAGCGGATCGTTGGTGGCTACAAGATACGGAAGAACGATACCAGGCTCGGCACTGGGAGACTGTCCAAGCCGCGCCCTCCGATGGGCTTCTTTCAATAGATCGCTTTGCGCGGAAAAGTAGCCGATACGTGCATACGCTCCTTTCAAACCGCCAAGGCGATTCCGGAAAAACGAGCTCGAAGGAACGGTCGGGTCAGAATCAATCAGTTGCAAGGACAAGTAGCCGTGCTTGATCAACAGGCGCCTCAGTGCTGCGTCCAGTTCCTCATTTCGGATCCGGCTTCCTTGCGCCGTGCGCATTATGGGGATGAGCCGAATTTTTTTCCTATGCTCGTATTGTTCGCGCTGCCTCGATAATGCCGTCTGCTGCCGCGCAGAAAGCGGTCCCACCGGCAAGCCAGCGACAATCATCGCATTGAGCAATCCACCAAATCGATATGAGAATAAAGATCGGCTTGGGGAAGTGGGATCAGCGGAGATTAAGCCGCCGTCGACATACCCCTTCTCGAGGTAGATTCGCCGAATTACGTCGAGGAGCATTTCTTCCGTCCATTGGAAGCGCAGGCTGTTGCGGTCGTTGTGAGATGGCTCATCAAAGCCAATCAAGAGATAGGCTGCCGACATGCTCCCAAATCGTCGAACGTAGGTGCAAGGATATGGCAAATACGGCGAGTTTTTGATGAGAAAGGTTGAGAGGGTGCCTTTTTCGGCCAACAGTTGCCTTAGCCCTTCCAGCAGTTCCTCGTTGGTATAGGAGTTAGGCGCGAGCTTCGCGAGCCTGGCAGCGGCATCAGAAAATAGCTTTTTCGATATGATGGGTTTCAGAACATCGACCTGCGCCCAGTCCTGCACAGGCGCGGGATGAGGGGCACCGACATTGCTATATTTCCGGCCAAATATGTACGTTCCGATGTAAAGTTCGTTCCTGAGCACGTAACGAACCGCGGGGGCCCGCCATTCGGCACCATGCACTTGCGTGTGGCCTTGTGAGTTGAGCCACCGCGCGATCTCGGCAAGGCTCTTCTGATCTTCGACGAACATCCGAAAAATTCGCCGGACGGCAGCGATTTCCTCAGCTGGCCCCCATATGAGAACGACCCTGTCCGTTGTAAGTGCCTTTCGTTGTCCTCGTTCTAAAACCAAACGCGGGTTGCCATGCTCATCAACAACTTGCCTGCGGGTGCCGAAGGGGTTCATCCCGCCCTGCTTGAATCCCAATCGGGCCTGCTGACGTTGGGCACGGGAGACTTTCGTCGATAGCTCGCGACTATATTCGGCTGCCATGACGCGCTTCATGTGTTTCACGATCGACGCCATCGTGCCGCCTTCGTTCTCGAACGGCTCGTTGCAGTAATGCACAGGAACGCCCGCCTCGCGGCACATGTATTCGTAGTGCGCAGCTTGGTCGGTATCTTGGAATCGTCCCCACCTGCTTACGTCTAGGACCAGGATCGCTTTGTAAGGCATCGCTCCAGAAAGCACGTCGCTCAAAAGGCGTTTCAGGGCGGGTCGACCACTGAGCGTCAGGCCGCTTTTGCCAGAATCGAGGTAGGTTTCGACAACTTCGAAACCCCGAAGTGACGCATATGTCGCTATTGCTGACTGCTGATTGTCGGGAGAGTAGCGCTGATGCTCTGTCGACATTCTGATATATTGTGCCGCCCGCACCGGATCGGTGACGGGCTTGATAATTTTTCTCACGCGTTTTCCTTGTTTCCGGCCGCATCGAGTCGCCCGGATCTAAATATGGGGTTCTGGCTATCGGTTTCCGATGATCAGGCTTTCGTCAGCCTGGCGCACGACGGCCCGACAAGATTCCAGATTTGATGCACGACGGCATCGAGCTGGACGCGCGCAAGGTCGATGCTGCCGGCATAGGCGGCCCATTGGCGTTGCTTGTCGCGATCCTCGAAGAAGCTGTTTGAAAGTCCGGGAGGCGGCTCCGTTGGGACTTTGGTGCCACGCCGCTCGAACGTCGCCGCTATCGCCGCGTCGAGATCGTCAGCTGTGATCGGGCAGGAACGCGGAAGTGCCCAAAGGTCGTAATAGTCTTTCATCCGGCTGTTGGCGATGCCGAGCGCCACCATCGCTTGGAACTTCTCGGCAATCACCGTAGCTGGCGGATAAACGCGAATCTCGGGATCGGGAAAGTCGAGCAAGGTCGGATAGGCGACCGGATCGGCTGGCCTCGCAATCACGTCGCCAAAGCCGAGATCGATCGTCACCGGAATCCGAGTTCGCTCGAGATGTGCGATCGTTGAAAGGCGCATGCCGCCATATTCGGCCTCCTCGCGGATCGGTCTGGCGGTCAGGCGTTCGATGTCGAACATCAGTCCGTCGTCCGCCTCTACTGCCATAATTCCACCGAAATCGGCAATCAACCGGGCTGCGCTCGCGTCTCCGAACGCTAGAAAGTCCATATCGCGCGTGACACGGTTGCTGTCTTCCAGCCACAAGGTCACGAGCAGACCGCCCTTGAGAATGAAATCGTCGCGCTGTGGAGAAATCGAGAGCCGGTAGAGCAGGCGTTCGAGCGCGAAGCGCACGAGCAGCACGTCGAAGGGCTGGCCTTCCGCGCGCGCGAGCGCGAGCAGGCGCGCTTTGGCGGAGGCAGCGATGTTCGCCGGTGTCTCAGCCATGCGCGGTCAGTGCCTCCAGATAGGGCTTCATCACCTTCCATGCACCACCGGCAACGGCTGCCTCCGCGATTTCGCTCGGCGTCGTCTTGCGTTGATCGAGCGCCGATCGCAGTCCTTCGATCGCGACCGAGCGGTCGGCGAGCCGAGCATTACGGAAGAGATCCGCGAGCGTCTTGGGAATCGAGTAGATGGGCACCTCGACGCCCGAAATTTCGTGGTATGCGACGCCTTGCTTCAGATATTTGTCTGCGAACCTGACGATCTTCAGCGGGGGATGGGTCGAGGTCGGCGCCCAGTCCGATGTGCCGATCGCTACCCAGACGCGCCGCGGCATCTGGTCGGTCAGGCCATGATAGGCGAGGGCGGAAACCATCGCGATCACGCCTTTCGGTATGCGCTTGGCGACTTCGGCAAGGTTTTGGTCAGCGTTGATGTCCGCATCGGCACCTTGATAGAGCCCGCGCGCGATCCGGTCGATATCGCCCTCGTCGACCGCGCGCGCGATCGTCTCTGCCGCGATCCCGGCTGCGCGCAGTTCGCGCGCGCGCAGGATTGGCCGCTTCTCGAATAGCGATTTGAGCTTATCCCGTTGGGACGTGATGAGCGCCATGTGACAAATCCTCTAACTCATATGAGTTCTATCAGAGCTTTTGTCACAAGTCATTAACCGCATGACTGCGAATTTATCGCGACGAACGTGACCCCGTGACGCCCGAGTCAGCGCGTCCGCCCCTCGCGTGTCAATGCCTGATCCTGCGTGACTTCTCGGATGCGCTGCGCCTGCTGGTTGCGCACCCGAATGGCCGCGATCTTGTCGCCATTGGCAATGCGGCGAGCTACCTCGTTACGCTTGGCCTCGACGTCCTTTGCTGCCTTGACGGGATCATCGGGATATTTCGCGCGCGTGATCGAGATGGTTTGGGCGACAAGGCTTTGGGCGCGGCGCAATTCGGGGTCGCGGGCATTTTGGTCAGACGTCTGGCTCAGGAACCGTTCCGACAGGGCTTTGAGCGTGATTGTATCTTCGACCGGGCGGGGGGATTCGCCTGCTGTGTTTCTGGATTCACGCCGCTTGTCGCGTTCGGCCCGCCGGGCTTGCAGGCGGTCAGCTTCGGCCTGGACAACTTTCGAAGGCGTGTAATTCTCGACCGTCAGCCCTTGTGCGGCCGCAGCAAGAAATGCGGCCTTCTTGAACGTATCGCCGCCATTGATCCTGATCGACGTCCAGCCATTAGCCTTGGCGATCCGCACGATATCGGGAAGGGCGTCGATCTTGCTGGTCTTGAGCCGGTCGGGTTCGAGGCGGGCAATCGGCTTTTTATCATCCGTAGTGCGATAGAGTGCCTTGCCGACACGCAGGAATTTGCCGGTCAGGTCGTCGGTGAGGGTGGGTGTTTCGGCTTTGCGCTTCGGCTTCGCCCTCTCCGATTTAGCTTTGTCCGGCTTCGGCATTGCCTTGCGGCTGCGTCCTGAAGAGGCATCGCCATCCTGTTTATCCGCCATTTTCGTCACCTTCCTCGATAAGCCCAGATACATTGCCGTCGTGATCCAGCGTCAGCATGTCGGCGAAGAAGCTCGGGCAATCTTCGGTGAGGACATCATCCTGTGACATAGGCCGGGTCTCGTGCCCGGCAGCCTCTTCGGCGATCATGTCGCGGAACAGCGCGGGCAGCGCGGTCCCAGGAGTTCGCTTAGGCGCGGCTGGCACTTCCGGAGCTGGAAACGCGCGCTTCTTGAAAAAGCGGTTGCTGAAATAGGCAATCTTCGTGCCGACGATCGGCGGAATGCCGCCGCGCAGGAGGATCAGCTTATCGGTTGGAAACTGCATGAGTTCCTGCGGCAACAACAGAGCGCGGCGCTGTTCCGCGATGGATTTTGACCGATTGGCGAGGAGGCCATTGATCGTGAGCGACCTGGTGACGCTATCCTGTCCGACATAGCCGAGCCTCTCGGACAGGTGGTTGGCGACGCGAAGCTCCTTGGGCGTGAATGCGACTTCGACACCGCAATTGGCGACGATTTCATCGGCGACATGCTCGCCGTAAACGCCGCGCAATTGCGAGCGTGACTGAATGACGGGCAAGAGCCTGATTCCGTAGCCCGCGACATAGGAGAAGGCGCTCGCAATGACCGAGGCCCGACCTAGCCGGGCAAATTCATCGAGAATGACCAGCACTGGCACAGATGTGTTTTCGTCGGGCAATTCGCGCACGTTGAGGTCGATGAGCTGCTGGAACAGGAGATTGTAGAGCGGCGCGATCCTGTCGAGTTCATCAGGCGACACGCCGAGATAGATCGACATGGGGCGCTTGCGGAGCTGGCGAAGATCAAAGTCGCTTGCCGCTGTCGCGGCATCGACTAGCGGGTTGAGCCAAAGGCCGAGGACGTTGGTGATCGTCTTCTTGATGTCGGCAAAGCTGTTGTCCGAGCCGCCGGCGAAATCAGCGAGCGCGGTCTGACAGCCGACCGAGAGGTTCAGTCCTTGATTGGCAAGTTCCTTTTTGAAAAATGTGCGCGCATCGCTTGTGGTCAGATGGCGATAGATGGCACCCATCGTCAGCGGTTCGTTGCTGGTTTCCGCGAGCCAGGCGCCAACGCCTGCAAATCCGGTGCGGGCACCATTGGCCCAAAAGGCTTCGCCCTGTTCGGGCGCAACGAACAACATCGTTGCGATCTTCTGCAATTCGATGATGACATCATCCGGGTCGTGTCGGTCGATATAGGCCAGCGGATTGTAACGGGCGGTGCGGCCTTCGCGGTCGGTCGGATTGAACAGATAAACGGACTGCCCGTAATGGGCGCGAAAGCCCGCGCTCGCGTCGTAATTCTCGCGTTTTACATCAAGGACGACAACCGAGCCAGCCCAGGTCAGCAGGTTCGGAATGACGATGCCGACGCCTTTGCCCGAGCGGGTCGGGGCTTCGACAATGACATGCTCGCTGCCACCAAAGGTCAGGAACCGTCCGCGCTTGCGGCCAAGGACGATTCCCGAGCCTGCGCGAAATCCGTGGCGCTTGATCTCGCTTTCGCGGGCGAAGCGCGCGGCTCCATGCAGCGGTACGCCGCGCGCCCAAAGCGCATAGATCAGGCCGCCCAGGAGCAGGCCGCCGCCGAGCAGCCCGCCTGCCATCGCGCGGACTACGTGCGGGTCGCCACGATAATACCAGACGAACTGCGGCATTTTGAGGGGGTCATAGGCGGTGACGGGCAGGCCGAGGACCAGCCAGCCGATCATGGTTGCGATGGCGAGCGCGATCAGCACACCGAGCGGAATGCCGACCAACAATCTAGCCCTCCCGCCGTTAGGCGGCGTACCTGCCTTCCGGGTCATAATAGATCTCCGTCACCCGAAATTCGCCGTCAGTCTTTTTGGTTTGCACCACGACATCGACCAGCATCTTGAGCAGCGCGCGAATATCGCCGCGGGCCAGATCGGAACCGCCTTCGCTTTCCTTCACCAAAAGCGTCAGTTGCTCGAACGCTAGTTCGGCGGAATCGGCATGGATGGTGGTGATCGAGCCGGGATGGCCGGAATTGACGTTGCGCAAATAGAAAAAGGCAGTCCCGTCGCGCAGTTCCTGGAGCAGGATACGATCGGGGCGCATCCTGAGCGCGCTTTCGAGCAGATGTTTGGCTGTGACATTGGCAGTACCCTGGCCGTCCTTGGCATAGAGCATGTGGACGACGTTCTTTTGACCGACGATCAGTTCGCGCGTGTCCTCGATCGTCAGCAACCGCTCTTCGGGCGGGATCAATTGGATCAGGCCCTTCGACAGCGTCGTCTTGCCTGATCCCGTTGCCCCCGAAATGAGAATATTGAGCTTGGCCTTCACAGCGCGGTCGAAGAATTCGACATGACGGCCTGATTGCAGAAGTGCGAGCAACTTCAATTCCTGCGGAGTTACTTTCTTTTCCGAGATTCGCGTGTCCCTGAAAAGGCCAGCCGCCTCGAAATCGGCGAGTGTCATTGTCACGGTCGATGGCTTGCGCACTGTGATCGAGACCGTTTCGTCCGGCACGACGGGTGGCACGACGATTTGGACGCGCTCGCCAGTCGGGAAGATCGTCGAGACGATGGGGTTTTCGCGGGTGACATCCTGCGAGGTAAAGGCGGCGGCGGCAGTCGCGAGCGCCATGAGCGTCTTGAAATCGAGTGAGGGTTCGCCTTCCCAAGTCCAGCGCCCGCGTCGTTCAATCCCGACCTCGCCTGGCAAATTGATGACCAGTTCGGTGACGCTCGCGTCATCGAGATATCTTCGTAAGGGTGCCGTCACGCTGTCGAGGACAGCGGTGTTTTTGCCCGGTGCGGCCATTATTTCAGCGCGAGGCCGTAGACGGTCGAGAAGTCGAAATCCTGCGCCACCGTGATCCCGACATCCTCGCCCTGATTCTTGCGCAGCACCGGCTTGATCTCGGCATTTTGCTGCAAGACAGTCGATGCCGCATCGGAGGGCACGCGAGTCGTGTTCGAGCCGTTATTGCCAACGGCTTCCGACCCGACGGTCGCCGCATCTTCGACAAGGCTGAACAGCAGGGCTGTGCCAAAACGCTGCCAGAAGAAATTATTGACCCGGCCATCCACGCCGCCGCGCCCGAGCGCATCAGTTGCGGGCGATCCGACATCGATCGCAATCCCGCGCGGCGTGACGGCACGCGTCCACAGGACGAACAGCCGGTATTGCCCGCGGTTGAGGCCACCCTGATATTCGCCAAGGATCTTCGTGCCTTTTTCCATCAGCACGACCCTGCCATTGTCCGAAAAGATATTGCGCGGAAGAATACAGCTCACATAGCCCGGCTGACTTGAATCCATTGCGGTCTGCAACACACACGGAATGAAGCTTCCCGCCGTAATCAGGAAATTGCGGTCGGGAAGCGCGCGAGCCTGCGCCTGTCCGATGACCGAGCCACGCCGAAGCTTGTCGAGATTGGTGAGTTCGGGGGATGCCGCGTGACCGGGATTAGCCGCAGTCCCATGGTCGCCGTAACGAACGCTTCCACCCGCACTCTCGCGTTCCCCGCCATAGGCGATCAGCGATGATCGACGCGTGGATTCGCGGAGGGCTTCTGCCGGGGATTGCTGGAGCGGCTGTTGCAGTGCTGCTGGCGAACCTTGTTGCGGGCCGATGGCGGGCACGGCCGGTTCTCCAAGGGAAATGGGGGCGTCGGGGTCGGTTGCTGCCCCAGCCAGGGTCGGTGCGATAACCGTTGCCGGGTCATATTGCGCGGGCTCGAGCGCGGGTTTGGGTTTGACGGGCGGCAGAGCCGTATTGCCCGTCAGCCCGGTTCCCAGCGCCAGCACCGTGAACATGACGGCGCCTGCCGCGGCGGCCAGGCCGATCATCTTTTTTGGGTCCATCGTGGTGCCGGAGATCGACGGCATTTTGCTGCCGCGTTCGGAGGCGGGGGTGCGATCAATCTCGTCGGGATCGGGTGTTTGATCGACGGCGGGGCGATTGGCGCCTCGGTCTGAGGCGCGTTCCGGGTCAACTGTGTCGGCCATCATTTCGTCTCCCCATCGGGACCAGATGTGCGCTCCACGATGCTGGACGCGGTGCCGGTCTTGGGATCGCGCCCGTAGAAATCCGGAGCCTCGTTGAAGACGCACAGCACCTCTTTGCCGCGCCGCAAACGGAGCTGGGCAAACACGCCGTGGATTACGACAAATTCGTCGCGGACATCGAATGGGACGATGCTCTCGCCGCCATCGGGATTGACGGCGAAGAACGCAGGCAGTTCGCGCTGGTTCGGAAAGCGCAGCGCAGTGAATTGGCCATTGTCGGTAATTTCGGACGGTTGAATCGCGGATGATCCCTGCACACTATATTGGAGGTTACGCTTGCCTTCGAGGACCGCGAGGTCGAGGGCCGAGCGGATCGCGCCCGATTGTAGCGCCGTGGCTCGCGCGTATGCGGCCTGCGCCGCCGCCGCTTGTGCTGCGGCGGCTTCCTCGCGCGGATAGCGAAACACGACCTTGAAGAATGTGTCAGCGGACCGCGCGCCGATGCTCCCGCGCCGCGCCGACAGTTCGAATGTGTAGCTGCGGCTTCCGGCGTCGGAACGCGTGATCACGATCAGATTGGTCGCTCCGGCCAGTTCGCGTGGTTTGATAAACAGCGAATTTTCAGCTGGCGCCACCTCCCACGACACGCTGTCGCCGAGCGCGACATGCTCGACTCGTTCGCCCGCTGAAAAGACGATCTGTGTTGCCGAGCGGAACGCGCCGACAATGCGGTAAACTTCGGTGTCGCTATAGATCGCTTCGCGGATTCTGCTGTCCTGCGGGGTAGGATGCGGCGTCTCGCTGGCAGCTGCTGCGCTGGCGGAGAACATCAGGGCGATGGCGATGATGCCGTGTTCTGTTTTCATTGCGTCACCTCCAGATCGGCGCGGTAGCTTTGGACTTCCAGCCCCAGCGGGTTTTTGAACCGTTGCTGTTCGGTGGTTGGGGTGTCGGTGGTGTCGTAAGTCATGGTCGCGATCGCCGGGGTGTCGATCGTCGATGCGCCGCGCTGGAGCGTCTTGGTGAAGCGGATTTGCGCGACGTTCTTTGACACGAAGGTCACCGACTTTATGGCGATAAACACCGTATCCAGATCGGTGAAAACGCTTTGTGGCGATTGGGGATTGTCCTTGGCGTAGAACGCCGTCCAGCGCGCCTGTTCGTCACGCGACGACATCGCCAGCACGCCTTCGAAAAACTCCCGGCGGGCCTGAGGAATCCATCCCTCGCGATTGCGGACATAATCGGCGAGAAAATATTTGGCGACTGCCTCATTATACGTGATCTGCCGGTCGCCGGTCAGTGGCGCAGCGATCTCGCTCGCGCCGGTGGCCTTGTCGACGGTGATAACATAGGGCGCGACGGTCTTGAGCGGCGTGAGCATGGCCACGGCCGCAACCGCTGTGACTGCAAGACTGCCGGCCATGCCCGCGATGATCCATGCCAGCCGTTTCGAGCGGTTAGCGGCTATTAGCCGGTCATGGTCCCAGCTTGCGGCCTCTGAAAAATAGGCCTTGAGATCCTGCCTGTCTGTAACTCCGCCAGCCATGATGCTCAGCAACTCCGATAGGAGGTTGTTGGCGTTGCGCTGCTGATGGGCGGAACCTGCGGGCCGGGTTTGGCGTCGAGCTGTGCGGGCTCGGGAAATACGTCAACGCCTTTGCGTTCCTCTTCCTGGTCTGGCGTCTGGTAGGCTGGGGTTGATGTTCCTGCGAGGGGATCGACCGTTGGCAGGATCGTACCATTGGGGTTGGCCGGACGGCGCTGCTTGCCGCTACATTTGGCTAGTTTTGGCGATTTCGAGGCAGCGCTGATGGCCTCGGCTGGTGCAATGAGTGCCAGCGCAACCAATATACTCATCATATGCTTACGCATGATCCAATCCCTTTATGCTGCGCCGCGACTGATTGATCCAGATGTCCGCATCCGCGCCATGCCGCGCGCGAAGCCCCGCTCGATGGCTCGGCTGGTGGCTTGAGCGCCGGTTGCGCCGCGCCCAACGACGAACCCGCCTGCCGCTGCGATTGCGGACGCAAACTGGTTGGCAAGGGCAGGGCCGCCGCCGCCGAGTGAAGCGGCGAGCGATGGAATCTGGAGGAAAAAGAAGAAGCCGAGCGCGTAAAAAGCCAGCGCCTTGATCGCTGCCATGCCGATGTCGTCATTTTCCGAGATGGTGGCGATGATCGTCTCGCCGGTTTGGGTCAGAAACAGTGTCAGCACGAGCGCGAAAACGGTCAGCATCAGATAGTTGATGCACGCCCCAAGCCAGGCAAAGAAATAGCCGCGCGTGGACTCGAACAGCAGGGCGGCCACAAAAAGCGGGCCGACAACCGAGAGAAGCCCGAGCGCAAACAAGCCGAACGCACTGATTACGAAGCCGATGGCCGCGCACAGCAGCGTGGCGATGATGACAATGACCACCAGAAAGCCCGCAAAGACGGCATAGCCGATATCGGGGAGCGCACCCTGGGTATCCTGATAATTAGCGGCGATCTTGCGCATTGTGTTGGCAGTTTCAAAGCCGGTGCCCGCCAGCTTGTCATAAAAACCGCCAAGACCACCAACGTCCGCACCGCCCAACGCGTTTGCGAACTGGCCGGGCAAGCCACCCAGCGCAAACATGCCAATCTGGGTGCCATAGAGCGATGTCACGGCAAAATAGAGAGCAGCGAGCTGGCAACCGCGATAGGTATATTCGCGGAACGGATATTGCACCGCCCCTCGCATGATCGCGTAGCCCAGCAGAGAAATATAGATCACGATCCCGATGCGCAGGGCAGGGCTAACGACCTCGATCACGGCCGCATATTTGCCCACGATGGCCGCCAGCGCATTGTCCAGCGCCTCGAACATTGTGGTGAATACATGATCGGTGAAATCCATATATCTTCCCGGGTCCCGGTTGACGCTTTATCGAGCGATCTGGAGTTGCGACTTGGCGAACGCCGCCGCGCGGCAATTACCCGTGACCACCGCGGGTTGCGATCCAGCCGACGTATCGCTGGCCGACCATTTGCGGCAGATGGCTTGCATCGCTTCGATCTCCTCGCCGTGGGCAACATAATATTGCCAAGTCCGCGCTGGCATATCGGCTGGGGGCGCGGGGGATGGGCCGCACCCGGCAATCAACAGCGCGATCGAGACGGTCGCGATCCGCAATCTCATTGCCCCTTGTAATAGCGGCTCGCCGCGTCGAGCTTTTGGGCAAGTGCCGCCTTTCCTGCCGCCGCCCGTTCGCGTTCCTGAGCCTGTTGCTGCATGGCGATGGCTTGGAGGCGAAGCTGGTCGTTTTGCATCGCCGCAGATTCGAGTTGCAGCCGAACGGTCAGGTCGCCGACTTCCTTGGCCGTGACGGCGGTCGCCATTCGGGCGCGGAGCTGGTCAAGCCCTTCCGTCCGCGAGGTGACGGCGGCACCTATATTATCGGCAAGCCCCGCGGTGATGCCGATGTTGCGCGCGTTGAGATCGAAGCCCGCGCGCGACTCTTCGGACCCCGACACCCCGCGCTTTTCAAGAAGGCCACGATAAACCGCATCGGCTTTGGCGCGTGCCGCACCGACAACATCGAGATCGCCGCTGCCGAAGCCATGCAGCGCGGCCGGGCTTGTATCGAGTTCACGTAGCGCGTCGCTTTTGAGCTGTGATGCCAGCTGCGGAATATCGGTCGGCTTATTCAAATCCTGATAGAGTTTCTGCGCTTCGGAAATCTGCTGTTTGCCCTGCGCCGCAATCTGGATTGCCTGCCGCACCGCGTTGACTTGCTGCACCAGACTGGCGCTGTCATGAACCGGCATGCCCTGTGCAATGGCAGGGAGGGGAACCGCTATCAGCAGTCCCGCACCGAGTAGCTTGGTCATCGTTTTCATCATATTGCCTTTCCTTGCAGTTCAGCTTGGGCGTCTCCGTTGATGGAAGAGGGGTAGCCAGAGCACCGGGTCGTTCCCCACCTCGGCGATGAGTTCGTCGGCAACAGCGTTGGTTTCGGCGCGGCCCGACAGCACAGCCAGCGCGTCGTCCAGACCGCTCAGATCGAGTTCGACCACCACGCTGTCATGGCCCTGCTTCATCAGAAACTTGTGGCTTTCCGGGGCTAGGTCGTCGCGCACCAGTTGGAACTCGGCTTCGGACAGTGCGAAGCCTTCGACATAATCACGCCGCGCGCCGAACGGATTCGGGAGCATGATCTTGGTGGCGACCTGTTCCAGAATCGAATGGCTGATATCGCTCTTGAGCGCATCGGCAGGCGATTGCGTGGCGAAGACCAACAGGGCGTTTCGTTTGCGGTAGGTTTTGAGGCCGTCCTGAGCGAAGCGCCGGAAGGCTTCATCGCCGAGCGCCTTCCAGAATTCGTCGATGCAGATAATCATCCGCTTGCCGTTGAGGAGTTGGTCGATCCGATGGAACAGATACAACATGACCGGCGTGCGGATGTCGGCGTTGTCGAGGAAATCGGTCATGTCGAACCCGATGAATTGGGCGCCGAGCGTCATCCTGTCGGCAGGATTATCGAACACCCAGCCAAGCGAACCTTCCGACGTCCATTTTTCAAGACGCGCGCCGACGCCGCTGATATCCTTCATGCCGAGCATCGAGCGGAGCGCACTGAGTGAGCGGTCTTCGCTGGGAAGTTTCATCACGGCATTGATGCCGTCTTCAATCCGCCGTTCTTCCTGAACCGAGACGGGCAGGCCATCGGCACGAACGAGCTGGCGAATAAAAATGGACAGAAAGCTCTTGTCCCCGGGTGTGTCGCAAAGGGCTTTCAGCGGTGAGAAACCGGTGGCGACGCCGTTGCGCAAAGCCAGATATGTCCCGCCGCTGGCCTGGACAAAGATCTGCGCGCCGCGATCTTTGTCGATAAAGATCTGACGTGCGCCGGTCTTTTCAGCCTGTGCCATCAGGAAGTTGAGCAGCACCGTCTTGCCGCCGCCCGATGGGCCGATAATCAGCGTGTGTCCCAGATCGCCCTTGTGGAAATTGAAGAAATACGGGCTGCGCGCATTGGTCTTGAGCAGCGCCACTGCATCGCCCCAATGGTTGCCGCTGGCGAGGCCGGCGGGGAAGGTATGGAAGGGTGAGAAGGCTGCGAAATTGAGCGAAGTGATCGGCGCGGGCCGTGCGCGCCATGCGAAATTTCCGACGAGCTGGGACCAGTAAGCCGCTTCGAGTGCAGCCCCTTCGCGCGCTGCGACCATCCCCGTATCGGCAAGCGCGGCCCGGGCGACCGCCATTTGGTCGCGGAGCACCTTCATCGAACTCGCATAGACCGCGAGGGTGAAATGATGGTCGCCCAGCACGAACCGGTTCGACATCAGGTCATCGCCGGCATCGATCAGCGCATCGGCCTGGCTGACGGCGCGGTCGCCCGCATTTGCCATCTGAGTCATGCGCAGCCGGAATTTCTCAGTGGCCGCAGCCCTTCCAAGGAAGGTGAAAGATTGTGTCAGCACGAAGCCAAAATCCACCGACAGCAAAGCCTCTAACTGGCGCGGGGTTGTCTGTGCTGGATATTCGCGGATACCAAAGATACCGCCAAAGACCGACGTCTCGGCGCCGCGAATTTCTATGGTTTCGGCGCCGAAGATCGTGCGGGCGCGATATAACGCACCACCCAGATGACCGCGCACAACGGGGACGCGGGCAGGGCGTCCGGTCATCACCATATCGGCGACTTCCATCGTTTCGGAAAACATCAAACCGCGATGCTCATAGATCGCGCAGCGGCGCGGTTCGCAGCGCACCATGAGCTTTTCAAAATCACGGGCCTTGTCGTCGAGAAGCTCGATCAGGGACTCGTCGATCTCCAGCCCCAGCGACGCGCCGCGCCTAGCATTGCCTGAGACCTTGCGCTTGAGAACCTGGATGAGTTTGTCGCCGCCGGTGGCGGCGGGACGGATCACAAGCGTCGCAAAGAAGCGGTTGATGAACATTCGTTCCCGGTTGATCCGCCCAAAATAGGCACGGTTGAGATCGGCAGCGAAGCCCGATTTGAACGCCCCACCAGGATACTGATCGACCCGCATCCTGATCAGATGCGTCCAGATCGACAGCCTTTCATCATGCAGGTTGCGGAGCATGCCGTTCAGCTTGGTGTGCCAATCGTTCAGGTCGCGCACGTCGGCCGTCTCGAACGCACGGCCTTGCAGCTCGAAGGTCAGCATGATGTCACCGGAATCGAGTGCCACCATCTCTTCATTCACATGACGCGAATAGGGCAGGAACTTTTCGGGCGTCGCCTCGCGCCGCGCGACTTTGAGTGGCACGGCGTTGGGTCGCATGGCATCGGGTGCAGGCCCCTTAGGCATAGCGGGCAAAACCCTTGCGGCGCATGCCCGTCAGCTTGAGCGGCGAGTAGCTGCTTCCGGCCCAGAACGCCCGGTTGCGGTTGCCCGCTTTGGTCCGGCCCCAAAGGAACAGAAGCCGGAACGCATTGACGTCGTGGCGCACAACCAGCCGCGAAATCGAATAGCCGAATATGGCGACCAATGCGGCGTAAACCGGACTGTTGGTTCCGATCAGGACCGACGCGCTGGAAATGAGCAGCAGCACCGCCGCCTCGATCGGGATTCCAGCCCAAAGTGCAGGGCGGGTCACGGCGAGGAACAGCGGGTCCTTGGTCATGATTTCGGTGTCGGCGTTCACGCGCGTCAGCCCGCAATGATGCCGACAATGGAATCAGCCGAAAAGACAATGGCGATGCCGATGATAACGGTCACGAGGATCGTTGTGGAGGCCCGACCCGTGAACCAGAGCAGGCCGGTGACGATCACCGCGATGACCGCAAGCGTGCGCAGTAGTGTCGACGACAGCAGGCCGCGAACTTTGGTGGCGAAGCTCTCCAGATTCTGTGCGGAGGCGGGATCAGGGTTGAGCGCGGAAACCCCTAGCACCAGCGCGAGCGCGACGCTCCAAAGCAGCACGTTCTGCCGCGACTGCGGTATGCCCTCGAACCAAAGCGTCAGTCGGGACCGAACACCTGCGGTTCTTCGCACAAAGTATTTTAATCCCGCCATACGCTCCTGCTTTCTATCGTTTCAGATCGGTTGGACCTTTGCCGGTCATGAGCGGCGCGCTCGAATAGGTTCCACGCAGGTGGCGCGCTGCGGCGCGCGATAGGCCGCAACGTAGAACCAAAATTCTCCGGGATGAGTTGGACGCGCGGGTCGAGAGGCATCGTCGGCGCCGTCAGCGCTTCCATCGCCACTAGGTCGACAAAGCCCGCATTTCTGACAACCTTTGCGACATAACCGTTGCGAAATCCCCTGGACGAGCTTCCGGTGTTGTAAAGCGAGAGTGCGATGCGAAGCGCGGTTTGCGGATCGCGTCCGACAATTGCCCCATTATAATTTTGGGTGAGTACTCTGCCGAGCGCCTCGATATTTTTGCAGGGGTCAAACACTGTCTCCCAGGTCAGGCCAAGCCAGCGCATGTTGCGTGAGTTGATTTGGCCGAGACCGAGATCGACCGAATAGCCGGCAGCGATGTAGCGTTGTGCAGTCGCGGCGGCGCTTGCGGCGTCGAGCTGCGGCGGAGGTTGTTTCCCGCCATTCACGTTTAGCGCGAAGGGCCGCCCGTGGCTTTCGGTCTGCACGATTGCCGCGACGGTCTGCGGCGCGACATTGGGCGCACATTGCGACGCTAAGGCGGCAATCATGGCGCCGGATATGGTCACCGCTGTATACCTACAAATGCGTTGCGGAACGGTGCGTAGATTTCGGCTTCGTGATCGGTCGACCGCGCGAGAATGAAAGTTGATGTCGGATGTCCGAGATCTGAAACGCAAATATGATGGTACGAAGTCATATGCGCACTGATCTGGAATTGCGCGCGAAGTGAAAATCCCGGAAAAGGGGTATGTACCTTTCAGCTTTTTGCGGAGCGGGAGCTTTTCAACAAAGGTAGATTTCAGGGAGAATCTGAGCTATAATCAATTAGTTGAACATATAAGATTCATACAGGTATTCAGTTTTTCCCCGCAATTATTGCCGACCGACGCCATGAGAAGCATCGCAAAGCATTAAATCAGTGAAGGACGATCAACGACAACGGGACCGCGAGAGAGGTCCGTCAGCGATCCGAAGATAAGCTGATGACGATCAAGATGACGACCCAAGAGATGCTGCGCGAGATTAAGTCTGCGCCTGAGGCCGGGCAGTTGGCAGCAGCACTTGGAACTATCTGCACGCAGATGGGATTCAAATACTTCGCTCTCACGCACCATGTGGAGGTGGCACGAGGCGCCGCCAACGTCGTCCGAATCCACAATTATCCGTCACAATGGGTCGCCTACCATGACCGCAACGCTCTCGGCACATCCGACCCCGTTCACCGGGCAAGCCATATGTCGTGCGCTGGTTTTTTGTGGTCTGAAATGGAGACGATGATCCCACTAAGTTCGGAGGACCGGCGAGTCCTCGCACTTAGCCGTGAGTATGGAGTCGGCGATGGCTTTACCGTGCCGGCAAATGTTCCTGGAGAGCCAAGCGGATCATGTTCCTTCGCAAGCGTCGCGGAGATCCCGGTCGATGAGGCGACGCTGCCGTTAGCGCAACTCGTCGGCATCTTCGCGTTTGAGCGCGCGCGTAGTTGCTCGGGAATCCGGACGTTTGAGAAAAGTCCGCCAAGACTAACTGACCGCCAACGAGATTGCTTGCTTTGGGTCGGTCGTGGCAAGAGCGACTGGGAGACCGGTCGAATACTGGGGATTACGGAGGATACCGTTGATCGTCATCTCACCAATGCGCGAGAGCGATACGAGGTGCCGAAACGCACGATGCTACTCGTTCGTGCCCTGTTCGATGGTACGCTTAGTTTCTCAGATATCCTGCCCTAGCGGGACCTTTATTCTAATGTAACCGTGGTGTGAAGGCCGCCTTGCGGGACGGCGTTCTGGCCTGCTGCCGGTTTGGTGGACACCGAGATAAGTTCATTCAGGCTACCCCAGCTTCACGTTCGAAGTCGATAGGACTGAGGTAACCCAAGGTCGAGTGACGCCGGGTCGGGTTGTAGAAGCATTCGATATAATCGAACACGTCGGCCTTCGCCTGCGCCCTCGTGCGGTAGATCTTCTTCCCGATCCGCTCGGTCTTGAGCGAGGAGAAGAAGCTCTCCATGGCGGCATTATCCCATACATTGCCGGACCGGCTCATTGAGCAGGTGACCCCATTGTCGGCCATGAGCCGCTGGAACTGCTCGCTGGTATACTGGCTGCCCTGATCCGAGTGATGCAGGAGAGCATCGGGCTTGCCGCGCCGCCAGATCGCCATGATCAGCGCATCGGTGACGAGCTGGGCTGTCATGTTGGGAGTCATCGACCATCCGACCACCCGGCGCGAGAACAGGTCGATCACCGCAGCAACATAGAGCCATCCCTCGGCCGTCCAGATATAGGTGAAGTCGGCCACCCACTTCTGGTTCGGCCTGTCTGCCGTGAACTGGCGATCGAGCACGTTGCCGGCGATGACCGAACGATCGCCGTGATCCTTGGGAAGCCCGCGTCGCCGCGGCCTCGCTCGCAGACCCTGCGCCCGCATGAGCCGTTCGATCCGGTGCAGGCCGCAGGACACCCCATCGGCCAGCAGGTCGTGCCAGACACGGCGCGCGCCATAAGTGCGATAACTTCCTACATGGCTGGCACGGACCTTCGCACCGATCACCTCGTCGTCGCGGGCACGCTGCGACGGCGGGCGGATCAGCCAGGCATGGAAGCCGCTTCGCGAGACACCGAGCGCCCCGCACATCCATGCCACCGGCCAGATCCCTCGGTGCTTCGCGATGAACTGGAACTTCATATCGAGTCCCTCGCGAAGTAGGCGGCGGCTTTTTTTAGGATGTCGCGCTCCGCCTTCAACTTGGCCAGCTCGCGCCGCAGGCGATCGATCTCCATCTGCTCCGGCTTCATCTGACCGTGACCGGGAAAGGCATGACCCGGATCGGCGGCAAGCTCCCGGACCCATTTACGCAGCACGTTCGCATGCACATCCAGATCGCGCGACGCCTGCGCGATCGTCACCCCGCGTTCGCGGACCATCCTCACCGCCTCAAGCTTGAACTCGCGGCTGAACTTCCTTCTTTGCATTGTGGACCTCCGATAGGTGGAAACACCCTATCTCGGTGTCCACCAAACCGGCAGCAGGCCATTCCGGGGTGCTGATAGCCGCTCTTTGCGAGGAGCGGTGATGAGCGAGGATATCGGAGCGGCGGGAGCGAGTGCTCTTGTGACTGGTCATATGAGTGATCGTATGAGCAGTCGGATCGCGGTCGTTGGCGGCCGTCGCCGTTGGTCGGTGGATCAGAAGCTGTCGATCCTGCGCGAGGCATTTGGCCCCGACGGCTCGGTCTCGGCGACATGCCAGCGGCACGCGGTCGGCAGCGGGCTGCTCTATACGTGGCGCCGACAGGCCCTGGCTGGCGGTCTGACGGGAGCGAAGCGCACGCCGGCACCCTCGTTCGCCGAGGTGGAGGTGTCCGTTCCGGCCCCGGCGACGGCAGGCAGCGGCCAGATCGGGATCGATTCTAATGACTGTGAAGGACCAAGGTCCGCATAAAGACGCTTCCTTGATCTTCTCCGACACGACGGGCGAAGCCGGGCAAAGAGAACATGTGCGAGAACATGCGCCGGTGCCTTTAGTCGTGAAACGACCTGGACATTGCATCGGCTACCCGGCCATCGGCGCGCCGTCGTTCAAGCGCACTTCATTTGCAGTGAGGATGCCCGACGACTAATCCCATTGGTAGAACATTGATGCTGCCGGTGAGGTCAAAACCTCAGTAAACGGCGTTTGATTGGAGTGGATTGAATCACATCTGCTGTCGTCGCCGCATAGGGAAGAAATCGATCAATCAACCGTTCGAGCTCTCTCAAATCTGTAACATAAGCCTTGGCGACTAAGCAATTATCGCCTGTCACGCGGTCAGCTTCCACCATTTCAGGTGTTTCAGCGAGCATTGCGACTATGCGTGGTATCTCACCAGCAGCGGGACGCAGACGAAAATGGGCACCGATCGGCTGTCCGACCACCTGGTTATCGACTGTGATCGTGTAACCGGCAATTACACCTGAATCTTCCAATCGACGCATTCGTTCCGTTGCGCTTGGCGAGGATAATCCGATTATTCGAGCAATCTCGCGTATCGTGAGACGCGCATTTTGGCTTAGCGCAAGGCAAATAGCTCGATCAACAGGGTCAAGGGCGCGCGCGATGTACCGGCTTCGGTTCATGATGAAAGTCATGCTCCGTGCGCCTATTTTTGGACATACCGGGAAAGCGGGATTGACCCCGTTCATGCGCTGGCGTTCGCAATAAACAACATTCGACCAGACCGGGAATGTGGGCAGGTTCGACGCCTAAGCGATCGCGCGTGCAATTCGCGCTACCCGCAAAGCAGGGCAAAATCGTATGCTGGCGCCGTCCCGGCTATCTGAACTGGCTTAGCCTTGCGCCGCAAATCACAGCCATAGGCGACGATGCCCCGACAGCTATTTGTAAAGCTCGCGGGCATGATCTTCCCTTGCCTTGCGAACGGCGCGCAACACCCTGACGATCTCCCGCTCAACGGCCTTCTCGCTGATACCGAGCCGATGCGCGATACGGTCGTATCCAAGATTTTCAAAGCGGTGCATCAGGAACACTTCGCGAGTGCGCTTCGGCAAGCGGGCTATCGCCCACTCGACCCGCGCAATCTCCGGGTCGACATGTTCGTCAAGTCTTGGAACCACCGGGGGCGGGACCAACAGGTCTCGGATCGTGCGCGCGAAGCGGGCGGCCATGTTGTCCTCAGCCACGGGCTTTCCTCCGCCTAGGGCGAGAGTGTCCGGTTATGTCACGCACATGGTCCAGCAGTTCTCTGAGTAAGAGTGGAATGTCCGGCAGCGATGCGGGGACCGGGGGGCGCGAACCGTGGATGTCCGGATTTCGCCAGACGTTATAGGGCGAGAGCACAGTGGCCAGGCGCTCTAGTTCCGGGGATTGATAATTGAGGCCGGTCACATTGGCATATGCCAGTGCCGTGCTGATGTGCAGGCCGATGTTCCGGGCGCACCATCGATCATCAAAACCAACATCCAGGAGATGCGAGCTTATCGCCATCTGGGCAACGATGCCGGTCTGGTACAGAAGATCGCCCGTATCGGGGAAACGCAATTCCTCAATCGCGAGGGCGAAACTCTCGCCGTTCCGATAGCGAACTGCGCTTAATACCCGGCCCTCGCGTGATCTCACTAGCATCGGGAATGCGGGGCGCTGATCCTCCAATAAAGGTGTCAAACGGCGTTCAAAAGGGACCCCCGATCGGCGTCGAAGAGGGACCCCCTTTTCGGATAATATGATGCTGGTTTGTTGAAGATGGCCTTGCGCTGCGTGCGGCGGAGGGCGGGCGTAGCCCGACCGGAGGCGCGCGCAGCGCAAGATAGATTTTTGAAGGCGCCGAAGGTGGCTGTCAGCTGCGGTTTTTGAAGCGCCAGCTGTCGTTGCCCGTCTCGACGATATCGCAGTGGTGGGTGACGCGGTCGAGCAGCGCCGTGGTCATCTTGGGATCGCCGAACACGGTCGGCCATTCGCCGAAGGCGAGGTTCGTGGTGATGATGACGCTGGTCCGCTCATAAAGCTTGCTGATGAGGTGGAACAGCAACTGCCCTCCCGAGCGGGCGAACGGCAGATAACCGAGCTCGTCGAGCACGATCAGGTCGAGCCGCGACAGCTGCGCCGCCAGGGTCCCGCCTTTGCCGATCCGGGTCTCCTCTTCGAGGCGTGTCACCAGATCGACGGTGTTGAAGTAGCGGGCGCGAGCGCCCCTTCGCACGACATTGGCGGTGATCGCGATGGCGAGGTGGGTCTTGCCTGTCCCCGTGCCGCCGACCAGCACGATATTGCGGCGAGGCGGGAGGAAGGAGCCATCGTGAAGGGAGCGGATCATCTCCTCATTGATCGGTGTGCCCTCGAAGCTGAACCGCTCCAGGTCCTTCACCACGGGCAGCCTCGCAGCCGTCATCCGATAGCGGATGGAGGCTGCATCCCGGTGGGTCGCCTCAGCACGGAGCAGGTCGGTCAGTATCTCCATGGTGGTGCGCTTGCGCTGGAGGCCGGTGGTGACCGCCTCGTCGAACGCCGCCGCCATGCCCTTGAGTCCGAGGCCGCGCATCGTGTCGATCATATCATGCCGCTGCATCATAGCCTCGCAGCAGATCATAGCGGGCACAGTCGGCGAGCGGAGGATGCTGCAGCATCCGGTCTTCCGAAGTGACGATGCTGTGGGGTGTCGCCGGCTCGCGGCGCCGGGAGAGGATGTTGAGGATCAGCTCGTCGCTGGCCGTTCCGTTCGCCAACGCTTCGCGCACGGCAGCCTCTACCGGCTCCAGGCCATCGGTGAGCACCGCCGAGAGGACCCGCACGAACCTGCGATCGGCCTCGTCCCCGGTGCCGAGCCTTCGCCGTAATCGGTGCAGGGCGGGCGGCAGATCCCAGTCCTGGAACGGTGCGCCGTTACGCAGCGCGCCGGGCTTGTGCGCGAGGACCGGCAGATAATGCCAGGGATCGTATATCGTGCGGTTCCGACCGAAGTGGCGCTCATGCTCCCCGACGATCGCATCGCCGCAGCGTATGACGATGCGATCGGCATAGGAGCGCACCTGAACGGTCCGGCGTGCGGCCGTCGACATGACCGAGTAGCGGTTGCGATCGAAGCTGATGAGGCAGGTGCCGGTGACGGCATGCTCGCTCTCATGGAAGCCGTCGAACGGTGCCAGGATCGGCTGCAGGGCCGGTCGCTCCATATCCAGCGCCTCGGCGACGGTAATATCCCCGCGTTCGGGATGGGCATGATGCTCGGCCCAGCGCCGGCACTCGGCCTCCAGCCACCCGTTGAGCTCGGCCAGGCTGGCGAACCGGAGTCGCGGCTGGAAGAAGCGGCCTCGGATCGTCTGGACCTGCTGCTCGACCTGGCCCTTCTCCCATCCCGCCGCCGGCGAGCAGGCGGTCGGCTCGACCATGTAATGATCGGTCATGATCAGGAAGCGGCGGTTGAACACACGCTCCTTGCCGGTGAACACGGCCGTCACCGCCGTCTTCATATTATCGTAGATACCGCGTCGCGGCACACCGCCGAAGAACGCGAACGCCCGGGCATGGGCATCGAACAGCATCTCCTGGCCCTCGCGCGGATAGGCCCGGACATAGGGTGCGCGCGAGTCGCAGAGACGCATATGCGCCACCTTCACCCGCATCGGCTTGCCGGCGATCTCCACATCCTCGTGGCTCCAGTCGAACTGGTAGGCCTCACCCGGCTGGAAGGTCATCGGGATGAACGCCGGTGCGCCTTCGCCAGCATCCTTCCGCCGCGCAGCACGCCAGCGCGCCGCATAGCGGCGCACCGCATCATAGGATCCATCGAACCCCTCGCGCACCAGCAGGTCATGGATACGCGTCATCCGTAGCCGATCGCGGCGGCCGCGACCTTCGTTCTCCTCAAGCAGCGCATCGAGACGATCCTGATAAGGACCGATCCGCGGCAGCGGCTGGACTTTGCGCTGATAGTTGAACGCCGCCTCCGGCGACCGGATCGCTTTGCGGACGACCTTCCGCGACAAACGAAGGTCACGAGCGATCGCCTTGATCGCCTTACCCGCTGCATGCTCACGCCGAATCCGAACCACTGTCTCCACGATCAACATCCCGTTCTCGCCAACTGATCAAAACCAGTCGGCCGACTAAATCCCCGGGATGAAGGGGTCCTTTTTGCACGCCGATCACCCCACGAAGGGGGTGCCTATTGCACGCTGATCCTCAAATAAAGGCGAAGCCGGGTCGGGCGCCGGTTTGACTATCCTGACCGACTTAGATCGGGGGCTGGGGGCTTTGTTGATCATGTCGCCTCCGTCGCTGGCGTGATTCGGCCTCAATTCATCTTCCGCCGAAAAGCCTAAGCTTGTTTACGCTATCGTTTATATCATAAACGGTAGCGTATATGCAAATAAACGATGTCATTAACGCGATTCTCTTTGAGATTGTGCGCGACGCCGATAGCGACGACGGCATGGGACGCCCGCCGCTCGGAATGAAAGCCACGACCATCCGGCTATCCGTGGACACGATCCGCCGGATCGAAGCGCAGGTCGGTAACCGTCAGCTTGCGAAGTTTATTCGCGAGGCGGTCGAGCAGGAGCTGCGGCGGCGAGAAGAAGAGCAGAAGCTTTAAGCCCCACTGTGTTGATCGACTGCGTTTTGCCTATCTGTCGCATCGATCGAAATATCGCTCCACGGGTGTCTTGCTTGGGTTTGAACCAAGACAGTTTCCTACAGACCTTGTTGGTACCGCTGGAGCGGAGGACGGCTATCAGTTCGTTAGCGTCCGCGCTCGTGGTGTAATTTCCGGTGTAGGCGATGGTGTATTCCGGGGTGGGGCATGCCCCACCCCGGAATGCGGCGTCGCTGGTGGCCACCGGGTTCATCGTTATGGTGGAGTTTGCACACTTCAACCGTGACGAAGAGGAGTTCCCGATGACCGAGGACAGATTACTGATCGAAGAGCTGGCTGCAAAGGGCGGCCAACCGGATTTTTTGCGCACCATCGCCGAGAACGTGCTGCAGCTGATCATGGAGGCCGACGTTGATGGCCTGATCGGCGCGGGTCGCCACGAACGCAGCAGCGAGCGCGCGACCTGGCGCAACGGCTATCGCGACCGTTCGCTGGATACCCGGGTAGGCACGCTGAACCTGAAAATCCCCAAGCTGCGTGCTGGGTCCTATTTTCCGGGCTTCCTTGAGCCCCGCAAGATGGTCGAGAAAGCGCTGGTTGCGGTGATCCAGGAAGCGTGGATCGGCGGGGTCAGCACCCGGCGGGTCGATGAACTCGTCCAGGCCATGGGCATGACCGGCATCTCCAAGTCCACCGTCTCCAAGCTTTGCAAGGACATTGACGAGCGCGTCCATGCCTTTCTGAAACGCCCGCTCACCGGCGAATGGCCGTATCTCTGGCTCGATGCCACCTATCTCAAGGTACGCGAAGGCGGGCGGATCATCAGCGTTGCCGCAATAATCGCCATGGCCGTCAACACCGAGGGCCGGCGCGAGATCGTCGGCCTGCATATCGGCCCCTCGGAAGCGGAGGTCTTCTGGTCCGACTTCCTGAAGGACCTTGTTCGGCGCGGTCTTACCGGCGTGAAGCTGGTCATCTCCGATGCTCACGAGGGCCTCAAGGGCGCGATCACCCGCGTCATGGGCGCCACCTGGCAGCGCTGCCGGGTGCACTTCATGCGCAATGCCCTGTCCTATGTGCCCAAGGGCCAGAACACTGTCGTCGCCGCCGCGATCCGCCAGGTCTTCCTGCAGCCCGATCAGAAAAGCGCAACGCAGGTCTGGCGACAGGTCGCCGACCAGTTGCGCACCCGTTGGCCCAAGCTCGGCGCCTGCATGGACGAGGCCGAAACCGACGTGCTCGCCTACACCGGCTTCCCCACCCAGCACCGCACGAAGTTACACTCAACCAATCCGCTCGAGCGGCTCAACAAGGAGGTCAAGCGCCGCGCCGACGTCGTCGGAATCTTCCCGAACGAAGACAGCATCATCCGCCTCGTCGGGGCTGTGCTGATGGAGCAGAACGACGAGTGGCAGCTCCAGCACCGATACATGCAGATCGAAGGCATGGCCGAACTCAACCAACCCATGATCGAGGAGGAAAATCAGCCCCTACACATCACCGCCAAAGCCGCCTGACGATGGCCCACGGCCACAGCCGAAATTACACCACCTTGACGGACGCGACCATCAGTTCGCCATCATTTGGATTCCGGCCGATGAATGTTGGTTTCCCGCCGGAGTGACCGGCTGGCGCCCGGGCCGTGTCAAATATTGGCTATCCGCGTTGAGCCACTCGCTGCTTCTTCCAGTGTCACCAACCTTGGTCGCGTCGGCGCCGGATCATTGATCGCGTCCGGACAATTCAATTGCGGATTGCGACAGGTGATTTGGCCATCTTGGACGCGCCAAAATTTTTGTGGGCGGCGATTAATGCCTCACAAACTTACACAAAGCCTTACACACTTTTTGGATTGACGAAAATAAAGCTATATATTATATATGCTTACGGTTGTCTCGCCCCACTCAAAATCGAGTTCCGCAAGGAGTGCTGGTTCGAGTCCGGCCAGGGGCACCACAATCCGCATATCATTGGGCGTAGTTTCGCCCTTAGGCCCGCCTTTTGGGCCATCCGGCGAAGCCTGGGGGCTGGTCAATGCGAGCGCGTGGCTTGCGGCAACGCACCTTCCAGCCCGATGATCCGCGCGCGATTCTCGATGTTTTCTTGGTTCGCCGTCAGGGCAAGCCCGCATAGCTATGCCTTGTTGCATCGATGCGACCCATGCGACATGCCTTCGTCAACCCGGCGGCATGCCGGCAAGGGAGAGTCATGAGCGAAGCCATCGTCACGGTCGATATTGGCGGAACCCACGCGCGCTTTGCGATCGCCGGGGTCGAGGGCGGCCGGGTCCTCTCGCTCGGCGAAGCGACGACGCTGCACACCAGCGATCATGCGAGTTTCCAGACCGCCTGGCAGGATTTTGCGCGCCAGCAGGGCGGAAGCCTGCCGCGCGGTGTCGCGATCGCGATCGCCGGGCCGACGCGTGGTGAAATCATTCGCTTCACCAACAACCCCTGGATCATTCGCCCGGCCTTGATCCGCGAAAAGCTGGATGTCGAGCGCCACATACTCGTCAATGATTTCGAAGCCGTGGGGCACGCCGTTGCACAGGCCGATACCGCTTATTTCGAGCGACTTTGCGGTCCTGACGAACCGCTGCCCGAAACCGGCACGATCAGCGTGATCGGTCCGGGCACCGGGCTTGGCGTCGCACATGTCTGGCGCGATGGCGGCGCTTACCGCGTCCAGGCGACCGAGGGCGGCCATATCGATTTCGCGCCGCTCGACAGCATCGAGGATGCGATCCTTGCCCGGCTGCGCAAACGGCACCGGCGGGTGTCGATCGAACGCGTCGTGTCGGGGCCGGGTATCGTCGATATTTACGAGACGCTCGCCGCGCTCGAAGGCCGCGCGGTGACTCCGCTCGACGACAGGGCGATCTGGACCAACGCGCTGGGCGGCGAGGACAGCTTGGCAGCGGCGGCAGTCGATCGTTTCTGCCTGTCGCTAGGTAGCGTGTCGGGCGACCTCGCGCTGGCGCAGGGGGCGAGCGGGGTGGTGATTGCGGGGGGGCTTGGCTTACGGATTCGCAGCAGCCTCGTGCAATCGGGCTTTCCCGAGCGCTTCGTCGAGAAGGGGCGGTTTGAGGGCTTCATGTCGGCGCTGCCGGTGAAGCTAATCACGCATCCGCAGCCTGGCCTGTTCGGCGCCGCCGCCGCTTTCGCGCGCCAATATAGCTGACGCAAATATCGCTGGCGTCGCGCCGCGAAAGACGGCAGCTATGAGGCGAAAGGAAAGCGCCTCCGATGTCCGCCCGTCCCGTCCTTGGCATCATCGCCTGCAACCGGCAGGTGGGAGCGGAATATGCGCAGGCGGTGATGAACCGCTATGCGACGGCGGCGATGCGCCATGCCGATTGCGCGGCGCTCCTGATCCCGTCGCTGCCCGAATATATGCGCGCCGACGAGATCGTCGGCCGTCTGGACGGCGTGCTGCTCACCGGGTCACCGTCGAATGTCGAACCGGCGCGTTATGGCGAAGACGATGCGGGCGAGGGACCGTTCGACCCCGACCGCGACCGGATGATGCGCGATCTTGTCGAGGCGGTGATTGCGGCGCAGCGCCCGCTGTTCGGCATCTGCCGGGGGTTTCAGGACATCAACGTCGCGCTCGGCGGGACGTTGCGGCGCGACACGGCGACGAACGGCGAGCTGCTGCGCCACCATACGCCCGACGGGACGCTGTTCGACGCGATGTTCGATCATCGCCATCATGTCGACCTGGCCGAGGGCGGCATGCTGGCGTCGGCCTATGGCGCTTCGTCGCTCGACGTCAATTCGGTGCATTATCAAGGCATCGGCCGGCTCGGCGACGGCCTGTCGGTCGAGGCACGCGCCCCCGACGGGCTGGTCGAGGCGTTCAGTGCGCGGCCGAACGGCGCGCCCCTGCTCGCTGTGCAGTGGCACCCCGAATGGGCGGTCGACGGCAACAGCGAAAGCCAGACCTATTTCCACCTGCTCGGACGCGGGTTAAGGGGGGAATTATGAACCGCCGCGTCACCCGCTACGATCGCTATCTCGCGCGGCTCTGCTTCTCGCCCTGATGTTCCGGAATCCGGTTTTCCGTTTCCAGACAATCAGGAGTTTCTTATGCCCCGCAATCACGACATCGCCGAACTGCGCCGCCTCGACGTCGCGCACCATCTTCCCGCGCAGGCCGATTGGGCCGAAATCGAAAGGCTTGGCGGCAGCCGGATCATCACCCATGCCGAGGGATGCTATATCCACGACGGCGACGGCCACCGTATCCTCGACGGGATGGCGGGCCTGTGGTGCGTCAACGTCGGTTATGGCCGCGAGGAACTGGTCGAGGCCGCGGCGGCGCAGATGCGCGAACTGCCTTTCTACAACACCTTTTTCAAGACCGCGACGCCGCCGACGGTGACGCTCGCGGCGAAGATCGCCAGCCTGACCGGCAACCGCCTGCCGCATATCTTCTTCAACGCCTCGGGCAGCGAAGCGAACGACACGGTCTTCCGCATGGTCCGCCATTACTGGAAGCTGAAGGGCGAGCCGAAGCGCACCGTCTTCATCAGCCGCTGGAACGCCTATCACGGTTCGACCGTCGCCGGGGTGTCGCTCGGCGGGATGAAGGCCATGCATGCGCAGGGCGACCTGCCGATCCCCGGCGTCGAGCATGTCCGCCAGCCCTATGCCTTTAACGAAGGGCAGGGGATGACCGAAGAGGAATTCTGCGACGCGTGCGTGCAGGCGATCGAGGACAGGATCCTCGATGTCGGCCCGGAAAATTGCGCCGCCTTCATCGGCGAGCCGGTGCAGGGCGCGGGCGGGGTGATCATTCCGCCGAAGGGCTATTGGCCCAAGGTCGAAGCGGTCGCGCGCAAATATGGCCTGCTGGTGGTTGCCGACGAAGTTATCTGCGGGTTCGGGCGCACGGGCAAGATGTGGGGGCACGAAACGATGGGGTTCACCCCCGATCTGATGCCGATGGCGAAGGGGCTGTCGTCAGGTTACCTGCCGATCTCCGCCACCGCGGTCGCGGAGCATGTCGTCGAGGTGCTCAAGACCGGCGGCGATTTTGTCCACGGCTTCACTTACTCGGGTCACCCGGTCGCGGCAGCGGTCGCGCTCAAGAATATCGAGATCATCGAACGCGAAGGGCTTGTCGAGCGCACCGGCAGCGTCACCGGGCCGCATCTCGCCAGGGCGCTCGCGACGCTGAACGATCACCCTCTGGTCGGTGAAACACGCTCGATCGGCTTGCTCGGCGCGGTCGAGATCGTGGCCGACAAGCAAAGCCGCGCGCGCTTCGGCGGCGCCGAGGGCACCGCCGGACCAATGGCGCGCGATGCGTGCATCGCCAATGGTTTGATGGTCCGCGGTATCCGCGACAGCCTGGTCATGTGCCCGCCGCTGATCATCACCACCGACCAAATCGACGAGATGGTTGCCATCATCCGCAAATCGCTGGATGAAGCGATGCCGAAACTTCGCGCTCTCTAAACAGGAAAGACCAAGACCCTATGCCTTCCGGCCTTTTTGCCCTGCTCGACGATATTGCGACGATCGCCAAGGTCGCCGCGGCGAGCATCGACGATATCGGCGCCGCGGCGTCGAAGGCCGGGGTCAAGGCGGCGGGGGTGGTCGTCGACGATACGGCGGTGACGCCGCGCTATGTCACCGGCTTCACCCCCGACCGCGAGCTGCCGATCATCTGGCGGATCACCAAGGGGTCGATCTTCAACAAGCTGGTGCTGATCCTGCCGGCGTTGCTGTTGCTGTCGACCTTCGTGCCGTGGGCGATCACGCCGCTGTTGATGCTGGGCGGCGCCTATCTCTGCTTCGAGGGCGCCGAAAAGGTGATTCACTCGTTGCAGGAGGACAAGACGAGCCTTGCCGAAGACGCCGAAATCGTCGCCGACAAGGATCATGAAGAGGCGATGGTGAAGGGTGCGGTGCGCACCGACTTCATCCTGTCGGCCGAAATCATGGTCATTGCCCTCAACGAAGTGCTCGACGAGCATTTCGCGATGCGCGCGGCGACGCTGGCGGTCGTGGCGGTCGCGATCACCGTTGCGGTCTATGGCGTCGTCGGGCTGATCGTGAAGATGGACGATATCGGTCTGCATATGGCGAAGGAGGGCAATAGCGCGCGCCGGGCGATCGGCCGCGGACTGGTGTCGTTCATGCCCAAGCTGCTGTCGGCACTGGCGGTGATCGGCACTGCGGCGATGCTGTGGGTCGGCGGGCAGATCGTCCTGCACGGCCTGCACGAATATCATATCGGCGGTATCGCCGAGGCGCTGGAATCGCTCGCGCATTCGATCGCCGGCGGTCTGCCGCTCGAGGGGCTGTGGACCTGGCTGATCAAAGCGACCGGCGACGGTATCTTCGGGCTGGTGCTCGGCGGTGTGATCGTCGGGGTGATGCATTTCGTGCCGGGAAAAAAGGCGGCGCATTAAATCACATCGTCATTGCGAGCGCAGCGAAGCAATCCAGAGTGGTTTACGCAAGCTCTGGATTGCCGCGTCGCCTTCGGCTCCTCGCAATGACGAAGAAATCTATCCCAGCAAGACTACCGGACTGTCCGCCCGCCAGTGCATACTGACCTTGTCGTCCCAGGTGAAATCTTCCTGATCGTGGCGCGACAGGTTGGGACGCGAGACGCGGAGGCGCGCTCCCGATTCCAGCAGTATGTCATAGAGGGTGATGTCACCGAGATAGGACATTCCCTTGATGCAGCCGCGCGCGAAATTATGACCGTCGGGAGCATCCTGCGCTGCGGCGCGGACGGCTTTGCCTTCGCCCGGGACATGCAGATAAATTTTCTCGGGCCGGAGCGCGACCCAGACGTCGGCGCCGTGCGGGCCGGTGACCCCGTGATTGAGATAGACCCTGCCGAGCCCCGGACAATCGACCGCGGCCTTGTCGGGTTCGTCGAGTGTCAGTTTCCCTTCGAAGACATTTACCGACCCGACGAAATCAGCGACGAAGCGGTTAGCAGGATATTCGTAGAGGTCCGACGGGGTCGCGAGCTGCGACACCTCGCCCTTGTTGATCACCGCGATGCGGCTGGCCATCGACAGCGCTTCGTCCTGATCGTGTGTTACCGTCACGAACGTAATGCCGACCTGATCCTGCAACTCGGCTAGCTCGAACTGCATCTGCGCGCGCAGCTTCGCGTCGAGCGCCGACAGCGGCTCGTCGAGCAACAGCACCTTGGGCCGCATGATCAGACTGCGCGCCAGTGCAACGCGCTGGCGCTGGCCCCCGGACATCTGGTCGGGCATGCGGTCCTCGAACCCGCCGAGCTTGACCAGGTCGAGCGCCTCTGCGACGCGATCTTTGACCTCGCCGCCCTTCACGCCGGCAATCTTCAGCCCATAAGCGACATTGTCGGTGACGTTCATGTGCGGGAATACGGCATAGCTCTGGAACACCATGTTCACCGGCCGCTTGTTCGGCGGGATGCCGGCCATGTCCTGCCCGTCGATCAGCACCTTGCCCTCGGTCGGCAGCTCGAACCCCGCGATCATGCGCAGCAATGTCGTCTTGCCGCAGCCCGACGGGCCGAGCAGCACGAAGAATTCGCCCGCCTGGATGTCGAGGCTGACATTGTCGACCGCCGTCACCTTGCCGAAGCGTTTCGAGACGTTCTGGATCTGGATGATCGGCGGTTTGGTATCGGTCATGGTCAATGGGTTTCCGCTATCGCCTTCACGCCCTGAAGCTTCAGTGCGACGGCGGTCAAAACGATGGTCAGGATGATCAGGATGGTCGAGGCGGCGTTGACTTCGGGGGTCACCGAGAAGCGCACCATCGAATATACCTTTACCGGGAAGGTGATCGTGTCGGGGCCGCTGGTGAAATAGGTGATGACGAAATCGTCGAGGCTGAGCGTGAAGGACAGCAGCGCGCCCGCGACGAGCGCGGGCTTCATGTGCGGGATCAGCACGTCGCGGAACACCGCCCATTCGCCGGCGCCGAGATCCTTCGCCGCTTCTTCCTGTTCGCGGTTGAAGGTCGCGAGGCGCGAGCGCACGACCATTGTCACGAAGGGAAAGCAAAAGGTGATGTGCGCTATGGTGATCGCGCCGAGATTGAACGGCCAGACGAGGTCGGTCGGCCAGCCGATCGCGGCAAAGAACATCAGGAAGGCGACGCCCATGCAGATTTCGGGGACGATGATCGGCAGCGAGATCGTTCCGTCGATGGCGCCCTTCAGCGGGAAGCGGAAACGCCAGAGCATGACCGCTGCGACCGCGCCGAGCATCAGGCTGACGATCGTCGCCAGCGCCGCGATGGTCAGCGAATTGACCAGCGCTTCGACAAGCTGGTCGTTACCCAGCGCCTTTTCGTAATATTTGGTCGTGAAACCGCGCCACACGACGTTGCGCTTGCTGTCGTTGAAGCTGAAGATCATCAGCACGAAGAGCGGCGCGTAGAGGAACAGCATGACCAGCCCGACCCACAGCCGCATCCACAGGGTGCGGCTATATTCGAGCGGAGCGATCGGGGTGCGACGGAAAAGCGCCATCAGTGAACCTCCGGCACCTTCTTGCGCATCGCCTGCAGCGCGATGAGGATGAACATGGCGTAGATGAGCAGGAAGGAGAGGGCAGCGCCAAAGGGCCAGTCGTTCGCTTTCTTGAACTGGCGTTCGATCACATTGGCGATCATCTGGCTGTCGGTACCGCCCATCAGGTCGGGGGTGAGATAAGCCCCCAGCGCGGGGATGAGGGTGATCATCACGCCGGCGATGATCCCCGGCGCGGCGAGCGGAACGACGATGCGCATGATCGTGCGGAAATGCCCGGCGCCAAGGTCGAGGCTGGCCTCGATCAGGCTGCGGTCGAGCCGGTCGAGCGCGGCGTAAAGCGGCAGCACCATGAAGGGCAGATGGACATAGACAAGCCCGAAGACGACGGCGAAGTTATTGAAGAGGAGCTGCACCGGCTCCCACGTCGGCAGCGGCTGCATGCCGACGAGCGTGCGGAACCAGCTCGCGCCGCCCCACAGGGTTTCGAGCCCCTTGTTCGCATAGCCCTGCGTGCCGAGCAGCATCATCAGCGCATAGGTGCGGATGAGGAGGTTGGTCCAGAAGGGCAGCATGATGCCGAGCAGCAACCACGGCCGCCATTTTTCGCTGGCAAAGGTGATCGCCATCGCGACCGGAAAGCCGATGATCAGGCAGATCAAAGTGACCAGCGCAGCGACCGCGAAGCTCTTGCCGAAGATGGTGACGTAAAGCCATTCGGTCGCGCGCTTGTAATTTTCGAGGGTGCCCGAAAATTCGATGTCGGTCAGGCCGCGGTTCTCGCCGAAGCTGTAGACCCAGACGATCGCCATCGGGATCAGGAAGAACAGCAGCACCCACAGGATCGTCGGAAGCGAAACCGCCGCGAAGACCCGTTTATTGGATTTCCAGTCCTGTTCGGCCACCCCCCGATGCCCCCTTCAGACCGTCAGGCTGCCCGCACCTTGGTGAAGGCTTCCTCGTACAGCGGCTGCAGCTTCTCGTTGAACTTCGCATATTCGCACTTCGCGAGCACGTCCGCGGGCGGGAAAATAACCGGGTTATTCTTGTACGTGTCGGGCATCAGCGCCTTCGCTGCGGCGTTCGGGGTCGGGTACAGGATCGTTTCGGTGATTTTCTTGCCGACTTCGCCGTCGAGCAGATAGTTGATGAAGGCGTGCGCATTCTTCGGATGCGGGGCGCCCTTCGGGATGCAGAGCGTGTCCGAATTGAGCTGACTGCCTTCCTTGGGCACGACGAAATCAAGATCATCATCTTCGACCATCGCCTGCGCGATATCGCCATTATATTCGAGCACGACGTCGCAGTCGCCCTTGAGCAGCAGGTCCTGCCCGTCGTCCTCGTGGAATTTCTTCACATAGGGCTTCTGCTTGATCATCATCGCCGAGATCGTCTCGATATCCGCCGGGGTCAGCGCGTTGACCGACTTGCCAAGATATTTGCCGTAGAGGCGGAACATGTCGCCGGCCTCCGACAGCCAGGCGATGCGATCCTTGTACTCGGGGCTGTCGAACAAGACTTTCCAGCTGTCGGGCTTCGCCTTCACCTTCGACTTGCGATAACCGATACCGAGCACGAGCCAGGTATAGGGCAGCGAGAACTTTCGTCCCGGATCATAATCGACGTTCATGAAGGCTGGATCGACATTCTTGATGTTCGGGATCTGCGCATGGTCGAGCGGCTGGAGCATGTCGGCGCGCGCCATCCGCTCGACAAAGTCGTTCGACGGCACGATCACGTCATAGCCGGGGTTGCCCGCCTTGAACTTCGCGAACAGCGTGTCGTTGCTGTCGAACAGGTCCATGGTGACGTCGACGCCGCTGGTTTCCTTAAAATCGTCGAGCGTCGTCTCGCCGATATAGGTGTCCCAGTTGTAGAAGTTGAGCTTGGCTTCCTCGCCGTTCGCGAGCTTCTTGCCTTCGCTCTTGCTGCAGGCGGCCATGCCGCCGAAGCTGATCCCGACCGCTGCGACCCCCAGCGCCTGCAGCAGTGAGCGACGACCCCGAGTGGCTTTGAGCAGTTCGTTCAGATCCATGGCTGGCCTCCCTGTATGTGGCGTCAAGCTGACCCAATATCGGCGGCTTGAAAAGGGGGTATTTTGCGGTGCAGCGCCGAATCTCTCAAAGAAACCGGCATCAATTCATGCGTTGCGCAGATACCAGTCGTAATCGAGCGTCGGGACGACGCCGAAATAATTGTCCTGCTCGACGCGCTTGACGATGCTGAACATGTCGACGAACCGCTCGCCGAGATAATCGCGCATCAATTTCGAGGCGTGAAAGCGGTCGACGGCGGCGAACCAGTTCGACGGCGGCCAAAATTTCTTAAAAGCCTCGTCGCCGGCGTTGTCGCGGTCGTAGCCGTTGCCGACGACCGCGACGCCGGGGTCGGCCTGTGTCGCCATGCCGTGATGCATACCGGCGAGAACTGCGGCGACGGCGAGATAGGGGTTGGCATCGGCGCCGCAGGCCCGATGCTCGACGTGGCGGCTCGGCGGCGGACCGGCGGGAATGCGGAACGAGACGGTGCGGTTGTTGACGCCCCAGGTCGGCGCGACGGGGGCGTAGCTGTTCGCCTTGAACCGCCGATAGCTGTTCGCATGCGGCGCGAAGAGCGCGAAGCCGTCGCCGACGCTGCCGATCATCCCGCCGATCGCGTGGCGGAGGGCGGGGGTGCCTTCGGGATCGTCGCTGGCAAAGATGTTCGCCCCTGCATCGTCGTTCACCGAGACGTGGATATGCATGCCGCTGCCCGCCTGTCCGGCAAAGGGCTTGGCCATGAAGGTTGCTTCCAACCCCTGTTGCTGGGCGATCGCCTTGACGAGCCTTTTGTACATGATCGCATCGTCGCAGGCGCGCAGCGCATCGGGCTTGTGCCGCAGCGTCAGTTCGAACTGGCCGGGCGCGAATTCGGAGATCGCGCTTTCGAGCGGCAGGTCCTGAACGTCGGTCGCGGCATAAAGCGCGTCGAAGAAGGGCCGGAAGTCGTCGAGTTCGCGCAGGCCATAGACCTCGACATTGCGCGGCGTATCGCGGTTGTAGGCGGGGCGGGCGGGGCGAATGGCGCCGTCGCGGGCGCGGCGCGGATCGACGAGATAGAATTCGAGCTCGACCGCCAGCACCGGCGTCAGCCCGTCGGCGGTGAAACGGTCGATCACGCCGCCAAGCACATGGCGCGGATCGAGGTCGTGCGGCGTGCCGTCGAGCTCGTAAAAGTCGACAAGGAATTGCCCGGCATGATCGCCGCCCCACGGGGTGCGGACGAGGGTGCCGGGGATCGGCTTCATCGAGCGGTCGGCGTCGCCATCCTCCCACACCAGCCCGGTTTCGACGGTGTCCTGCCCGGTGATATCGACGACGGTGATCGATCCGGGGAACATCCGCCCGCTGTCATACACCGCCAGCACCTCATGCTGGCGCAGCCGCTTGCCGCGCGGCACGCCGCCCATGTCGGTGTAGATCATCTCGATCGAATCGACGTCAGGGTTGGCCTTGAAAAAAGCTTCCGCCTCCGACCGCGGCGCCACTACGCCCGATGATTTCGACATCGCCCCTCTACTCCTTCAACGCCTTTGCGCAGTCGGCGAACGCGCCGACCAGCCGGTCGATCTGGTCGTCGCCGGTAACCGGGCTCACCAACATCATATTGTGGAACGGCGCCAGCAAAATCCCGCGATTGGCGAGGAAGAGGTGGATCGCGGCCTCGAGTTCGGGGTGCATCGCTGCCTTCGCCTCGCCGCCGTTGCGGGGCGGGGTGGGACAGGTCAGGAATTCGACCCGCGCGCCGACCTGGGTGAGGTGCCAGTCGAGACCGGCGGCGGCGATTTCCTGCTCCAGCCCCGCGACCAGCCGCGCGGCCCCGCGCAGCATATGATCGTAGGTGGCGGGGGTAATGACCTCGGACAGCATCGTATCCATCGCGGTGATCGCGAGCGCATTGGCGGACAGCGTCGTGCCGATGCCGCTGTGTCCTGCGGGACGCGAACGATTCAGCGCCGCCATCCGGTCGGCCACCGCGGCGCTGAAGCCATAGACCGCGCACGGCACACCGCCGCCGATCGACTTGCCCACGACCATTAGGTCGGGCTTCGGTCCATGGACGACACCGTGACCGCCATAGCCGGACGAGATGGTGTGCGTTTCGTCGAACACCAGCAGCGTCCCGGTTTCGTTGCACAGCGCGCGGAGTTTTTGCAGGAAGCCCGGCGCATCGCGAACCATGCCGACATTGGTCATGACGGGTTCGGCGAGGACGCACGCGATGTCGCCGCCGCGCAGCGTCGCCGCGAGGGCCTCCTCGTCATTGAACTCGATCACGGTCGTCGTGCCGCGAAGGTCGTGGACCTGCCCGATCAGGCTCGCGCGCATTGCGGCGTCGCCGTCTTTCCGGTCGAGAAACGCATCGTCGACCGCGCCGTGATAGGCGCCGTTGAAGATCAGGATCTTTGGCCGCCCGCTGATGCCGCGGCACCACCGGATCACGGCGCGATTGGCCTCGCTGGCGGTGGTCGTGACCTGCCATCGCGGGAGGCCGAACATCGCCGCAAGCGTTCCGGAAAGTGCGGCGCCGCGTTCGGTGGGCAGCATGTAGCTAAGCCCCTCGTCCGCCTGTTTCGCCAGCGCGGCGGCGAGGGCAGGGGGTGAGTGGCCGAACAGGCTTGCGGTATCACCGAGGCAGAAGTCGTCGTAGCGCTGGCCGTCGATACTGGTCAGCGTTGCATCCTTTGCCGCGGCGGCGACGATCGGGACCGGGCTCGGCCAGTCGGCCATCCAGTGGAAAGGCACCGACTGGAACCAGCCCGTCGCCGCTGCATGATGCGCGAAGGCGCGAGGGTTGGCGGCGCGGAAGCGTTCCGCCTCGCGGCTCGCCATGCGCGCGATGGCCGCATCGGATATCACCCGAGCTTGTCCTTCATCGCATAATAGAGCAGCCCGAGCGTCGCCAGCGGGCGCCGAAGCCATTTGCCGCCGGGGAAGGGCGTAGACGGCAGGTTCGCCAGCACGTCGAAACGCTCGGCGGTGCCCGCCATCGCTTCGGCGATCAGTTCGCCCGCCAGCGTGGTAATCATTGCGCCATGGCCGGAAAAACCGTGGGCGTAAAAGACATTCCCGCGCCGTCCGATATGCGGCAGGCGGTTCATCGTCACCGCCACCGCGCCGCCCCAGCCATAGTCGATCTTCGCATCGGCGATCTGCGGGAACACCTCTGCCATGAAAGGCCGGACGAACGCCGCGATGTCGCGGGGCGGGGTCTGCAAATAGCGTTCGCCGCCACCGAAAATCAGGCGCTTGTCGGCCGAAAGACGGAAATAGTTTAGCACGAAGCGGCTGTCGGCGACCGCGGCATCGCTCGGCAGCAGCGCCTCGGCGTTCGCCAGCGGTTCGGTCGCGATATTATAGTTCATGATCGGCACGGTGTAGCGGCCGAGATCGGGTTCGACGTCGCCGATCCAGCTGTCCGTGGCGTCGATGACATAGTCGGCACTTATGGTGCCGCCGAGCGCCTCGACCGTTAGCCGATGGCCGGCTGCGATGCCGAGCGCGCGGCTGTCTTCCAGAATGACGACGCCCGCCGCGATGGCGGCCTTGCCGAGCCCCAGTGCGTAGTTGATCGGGTGAAAATGCCCACCCTGTGGATCGTAGACGCCGCCATGATAGAGCGGGCTCGCGATGTGGGCGGACATTTGGTCTTTGGCGACGATCGAGCTGTCGTACCCGAAGCGCGTTGCAAGATATTCCGCCTCGCGCCGCATCGCACCGAAGTCCTTTGGCGTCCACGCCGCCTCAAGATGGCCGGCTTTCAGGGCGCAGTCGATCCCGTGTTTATCGATCCGCGCCTTCACGCGGTTTTGGCGCCAGCAAAGATCGAAAAGTGCGTCGGCCCGGTCGCATCCGAACTCGCCTTCCAGTTCGGACGCGGTCCAGCGGAGGCCGGGAATCAATTGCCCGCCATTTCGCCCCGACGCGCCGAAAGCGATCTTTTCCTTCTCCAGGAGGATGACCGACAATCCGCGCTCCGCGCAGGCCAACGCGGCTGAAAGGCCAGTGAAACCTCCACCGATGACGGCAACATCGCACCGCCGATCGCCATCGAGGCGCGGTTGCGGCGCCCAGCGGTGTGCGCTTCCGCCATAGTAGCTGAAGGTCAACGGATCGGTCATCGCGACGGTTGCGTCAGACCCGCATCAGCAGATGTTCGCGCTCCCAGCTCGACACCACGGACTGGTAGTTGAACAGCTCATAATCCTTCACCGCGAAGAAGATTTCGAAGAAATCGTCGCCCAGAAGATTGCGGACCTTCTTGCACGAGGCGAAGCGGTCGAGTGCCGCTTCCAGGGTCCGCGGCAGGGTGCGCGCGCGGTTATAGGCGCTGCCGGTGATCGGTTTCGGCGGCACCATCCGGTCGACCATCCCGATATAGCCGCAGACGAGCGACGCCGCGATCGCCAGATAGGGATTGCTGTCGGCGCCGGGCAGGCGGTTCTCGACGCGGCGGTTGTTCTTGTCCGACACCGGGATACGGAAACCGCACGAGCGGTTGTCAACGCCCCACTGGACGTTGATCGGCGCCGCGCTGTCGGGCCGCATACGCCGGAAACTGTTCACATTCGGCGCCCACATCGGCGAAATCTGGGGCATGAAGCGGATCAGCCCGGCGACATAGGAGCGGAAGGCGGCACTGTCGCGGCCGTTGGCAGTCGCGAACAGGTTGCGCCCGGTGTCGACATCGACAACCGACTGGTGGATGTGCATCGCGCTGCCCGGCTGGCCCGCCATCGGGTTCGCCATGAAGGTCGCATAGACGTCATGCTGTTTCGCGACGTTGCGCACGACGCGCTTGAACAGGAACACCTCGTCGGCGAGACGGAGCGGGTCGCCATGCTCGAAATTCACCTCGAGTTGTGCCGCGCCCATTTCGTGGATCATCGTGTCGATATCGAGCCCCATCAGCTCGCAATCGTCATAGATATGATCGATGATATCCTCATATTCGTTCATCGCCTCCAGCCCGTAAGGCTGGCTCGCGGACTCGCTGCGGCCCGAACGGCCGGTCGGCGGCGTCAGCGGAAAGTCGGGGTCGGCATTCTGCGAGACGAGGTAGAATTCGACCTCGGGCGCGATGATCGGTTTCCAGCCCTTTTCGGCATAGAGCGCGAGCACCTTTTTGAGGATGGTCCGCGGCGCGATGTCGACCTCGCTGCCGTCGCGGTTGTGAACGTCGGCAATCACGAAGGCCGTCGGCGACGTGAAACCGGGGGCGACGCAGATCGTCGACGGGTCGGCGATCAGTATCTTGTCGGGATCCTTGTCCCAGATATCGTCGATATCCTCGGGATAGTGGCCGTCGATCGTGCAGATGAAGACGCTGCCCGGAATGCGCAGCGACTTGTCCTTCACCGATGACAGGAACTTCTTCGCCGGCAGCACCTTGCCGCGCTGGACCCCGTTGATGTCGGGGATGATACATTCGACTTCGTCGATCTTATGTTCGCTGATCCATTGTTCCAGATTGACTGACATGTGCCCCCGATTGGGCGCAGAGACACGCCCGCTTGTGCAGGTGCAGCCTATCGTGAAGTTCGACGCAGCGCCAGAGGGGGCCGCCATCCGGGCATCGAGGGCATGATTTGATGCTGGATTCTTTGCTTTGCGCGACGGGCGACATCATGGCGCTGCTCGACGCCGCTTTGAGCGAGCCGATCGACCGACCGGCGCGCGTCAGGCCCGGCTGGCAATCAGGCGGCGTCGGCCGCTGCCTGCGCCTTTGCGGCCGCGGCGGCGACTTGCCGCGCGCGCGTCGCTTCGGTCAGGATCAGCTTGTCGGCCATGGTCCGCCAAGCCTGCGCCGCGCGCAAATTTCGGTCGCGGACTTGCGTCAGCGCGGTTTCCGCGGCTTCGGCTGCGCATTTCTCGGCCTGAGCCATATAGAAATCGCTGGTGGCGGACATGGCGGCTCTCCTTGATGGGATCGGGGTAAGTGTCTGGTAAGATTTCTGTATTCAGTCGATCATTTCGGCGATCAGGCGGCGTAGCTCGTGCCGCGACAGGGTCGGCGATCGCCGATCCGATTTTGGTACCTGGGGCCCCGCCAGGGCCGGTCGGTGAAGGGGAGAAGAAAACGCGTTCAAATTGAAAATCATAATGTCCTGAAGTCTGTTTATATCGAATTATTTGCAAAATCAGCGCTGGGCGCCCTTGCGCGGCCCGCTGCCGGCAGGGCCGGCGCCGCGATCGCGATAGACGATCCGGCCCTTGGTCAGATCGTAGGGCGTCATTTCGACGCGTACGGTGTCGCCCACGACCGACCGGATGCGGAAACGCCGCATCCGGCCAGCCGTGTAAGCGATGATACGATGGTCATTCTCCAGCAGGACGCCGAAGCGTCCGTCGGGGAGAATCTCATCGATCTGGCCGTCGAGGGTTAATAGTTCCTCTTTTGCCAAGGATCAGGCCGACTGGAGATTGACAGCCGAGGTCTTGCCGCGGTTGTCGGTCTCCAGTTCGTAGGAGACGCGCTGATCCTTGTTCAGCGTGCCCATCCCGGCGCGTTCGACGGCGGTGATGTGGACGAAGCTGTCGCCCGAACCATCCTCGTTGGCGATGAAGCCATAGCCTTTTTCGGTATTGAAGAATTTTACGGTGCCGATCGGCATGGGGTCGTTCCTTTCACGGAATCGGAGTTACCGCCGGCTCATGCCGACGGCGCCAAGTAGCGTGAAGAAGGAAGTGTCCGCCGAAAGGCAAAAAAATCCGTCGCAGGCGACGATAGCGACGGCAAGATGGGCCCTAATATCCGAAAAGTCAAGGATATGAGCGGAAACGGGCTTTTTGATCTACCGAATTCAACTTTGCGCGACCAACGGAAAGGTCACCGAAACCCGCGTGCCGTGGCCGACTTCGCTATGAATGTCGAGCTGTCCTTGATGCCGCTCGCTGATATGCTTGACGATGGCGAGGCCGAGGCCGGTACCGCCGACCGAGCGGCTGCGCGCCTCGTCGACGCGGTAGAAGCGCTCGGTCAGGCGGGGCAGGTGATCGGGAGCGATGCCGTCGCCTTCGTCGCTGACCGACAAGCGGACGCGCCGTCCCTCGCGGATCAGTTCGACCGTCACCGGGGTTCCTCCACGGCCATATTTCATCGCGTTCGAAATGATGTTGTGCGCGAGTTGGCCGAGCTGCGCGCCGTCGCCGAGCATCGGCTGACTGTCGTCCCCGACATTGGCGACGATATCCCTGGCGCGCGCCTGTTCGCTGTCGCGAAGCTGGGCGATCGTCGTTTTGACGATGGCGGCAAGATCGACCGGGGTTGTCGGCCGGCGAAAGCGGTCGGCTTCGACGCGCGATATCGACAGGAGGTCGATGACGAGCTGCTGCATACGGCCCGCCTCGCGCTGGATGATCGACAGGAAGCGGCCGCGGGTCGGACGGTCGGCGTCGCCGTTCATATCCTGCAGCGTTTCGACATAGCCGAGGATCGCGGCGAGCGGGGTACGCAGCTCGTGGCTCGCATTGGCGACGAAGTCCGAGCGCATGCGGTCGGCGGCGTCGATCGCCGTACGGTCGGCCAGAAAGATGATGCTCTCGTTGCCCGAGAGGGTGGCGATCCGCATCGTCCAGCGCTGGCCGGGGCGCGGGAAGTCGACGAGGTTGATCGTTTCGAGCGGCGCATCGCCATCGATCCGCGACAGCCATTCGGTGGCGGCGGGGTGACGGATCGCCGTGCGGATATCGGCGCCGACGATATGCCGGCCGAGCAGCCGGACCGCGGCGTCGTTGGCGATGGTGACGATATTGTCGGCGATGCCCAGCAAGGGCTCCTTTTCCTGATCGACCCACAGTGCGAAATCGGGATGACGCAGCAGCGACGGCGGCGGCAGGTCGGCCGGTGGCGCGGCGCCGCCCTGCGGATCGGGGAGAGGCGTGGGCACGGCGCCGTGGACGATCGCTGCGCCGACGAGCCCTGCGACGGTCAATATGGCGATTGCCAGCGCGTCGCCGCCCGCCAGCGCCGCAAAAATCGCCGCGACGGCAACCAGCGTCAACGCGATGATCAGGCTGGAAAGTCGGTCGAGCATCGTGGCTCGCCTCGCACGAAGCAGCCCGATAGTGCAAGGCCGTTCGCGCTCGTTAACGCTTGGCGGGCGAATGTCCCAAAGCGGGATGTGCGGTGCGCGAGCATGGTCTTTTGCTTTTCCTTAGCAGATCGATGGTCTAAGCGATTGCCATGGAAAACAGCGATATCCCGGCCGAAAACACGCCCGCGGGCAGCGATGAAGCCGTGCCCTCGCGGCGCAGGATGCTGGCGCTTGGCGCCGTGGGCGTCTCGGCCGCGCTGACGATCCGCCCGGCCTTTGCCCAGACGGCGGTTTCGGTGATGAACTGCCAGATCCCGGTTCCGCCGCCGACGGCCGCCGGCCAGTATATCGACACCAACGGCAAGCTCGTTCCGCCGGGCACCAAGGGCGCCTTCCCGGGGGCGGTGCGGCCGTTCACCGGTGAGGAAGTGAAGCGGGCGTTTCAGGGGCAAAATTTGCCCGGCACAACTTACAACCAGTCGCAGGCCTATCTGAAATATATCCGGCGCTTGCAGGCGGGGCAGAGCGGCTTTACCTGTTACGCATCGATCCAGATGCCGCGCTGATCATTCCCCTTCGGGCGATGACGGCATCGCCAGACGAAGGGACATGTGTGAAACTAGCTTCGCTCAAAGCCGGTCGCGACGGGCGGCTTGTCGTCGTGTCCGATGATCTCGCCTGGTACACCGACGCCGGCCAGATCGCCGCAACGATGCAATATGCACTCGACAACTGGGCCTATGCGGCGCCCCGCCTCGCGGCGCTTGCCGAAGATCTCAACCATGACGCGATCCCGAAGGAGCGCTTTCACGAGCGCGACGCGGCATCGCCGCTTCCGCGCGCTTATCAGTGGGCGGACGGCAGCGCCTATGTGAACCATGTCGCGCTGGTGCGGCAGGCGCGCGGCGCCGAAATGCCCGACAGCTTCTGGCACGACCCGCTGATGTATCAGGGCGGCAGCGATGCCTTCCTGGCGCCGCGCGACCCGATCCCGCTTGGCGATCCGGCGTGGGGCTGCGACATGGAGGCCGAAGTGGTGGTCGTCACTGGCGACGTTCCGGCTGGTGTCGATCCCGAAACCGCACGCCAGCATATCCTGCTCGTCGGACTGACCAACGATGTGTCGCTGCGCGGCTTGATCCCGGCGGAACTCGCCAAGGGTTTCGGCTTTTTCCAGTCGAAGCCGTCGAGCGCGATGTCGCCGGTGTTCGTGACCCCCGACGCGCTTGGCGAGCGCTGGAAGGATGGCAAGCTTCACGGGACGCTGTGCGTCGACCTCAACGGCGAGCCGCTCGGCCGTGCCGATGCGGGGGTCGATATGACGTTCGATTTCGGCGCGCTGATCGCGCATGCCGCAAAGACGCGCGATCTGGGCGCCGGAACGATCATCGGGTCGGGCACGGTGTCGAACCGCGGTGCCGACGGCGGTCCCGGCAAGTCGATTGCCGATGGCGGGCTAGGCTATAGCTGTCTCGCCGAAGTGCGGACGGTCGAGACGATCCTGCAGGGCGAAGCGCGGACGCCGTTCATGCAAAAGGGCGATACCGTCCGCATCTGGATGGACGACGACCGTCACCACAGCATCTTCGGCGCCATCGAACAGCAGGTCGGCTGAACAAAAAAAGGGGCGGGATTGCTCCCGCCCCTCTCCGGTTGGTTTTGGTTGATCAGCCGCCGCCGCCGAATTTCCCGCCCGACATCGCGTCGCTCAGCGAGCAGGCTGCCGGGCCGAGAATGACGACGAACAGCGTCGGCAGGATGAACAGGATCAGCGGAACGGTCATGATGGCGGGGAGACGCGCGGCCTTTTCCTCGGCGCGCATCATGCGTTCGTTACGGAATTCCGCCGACAGGACGCGCAGGGCGCTGGCGAGCGGCGTACCATATTTCTCGGTCTGGATCATCGTCGTGACGACGCCCTTCACCGATTCAAGATTGACGCGATAGGCGAGATTCTCGAACGCCTGTCGACGCTCGGTCAGAAAGCCGAGTTCGATCGAGGTAAGCGCAAACTCCTCACCCAGTTCGGGATAAGCGCGTCCGAGTTCTTTCGATACGCGTGAAAAGGCGGAGTCGACGGTCAGACCGGCTTCGGCGCAGATGACGAGCAGGTCGAGCGCGTCGGGAAGGCCCTTGCGGATCGCGTCGGTGCGCTTGGTGCGCTTGTTGTCGACGAACAGATCGGGCGCCTTGTAGCCGAGCAGCAATGCCCCCATCACGCCGGCGGCGCTTTTGAAGGGCGTCAGATCGGGCCACATTTCGACGCCATAGATCAGGAAGGCCGCAAGGCCGCCGAATACGATCGGCAGGACAAGGCGTCCGAAAATGACGGTGACTGCGAGGTCCTTCGACCGGATGCCGGCCTGCGCCAGCTTCTGCTGCACATCCTTGATCTGCTCGTCCTGCAGCACCTGCAGCTTGCCGAGGAAGGTGCGCATCTTGTCCGCGGTCTGATTCTTGCGAACCAGCCGCGCGCGGCGCTTCGTCGTCGATGCGGTGACGCCGGCCTTGAGTTGTTCACGGCGATCGTTGAGCGCCTTGACGCGCTTCGCCATCGGATCGCGGACCGTCATCGCGCCATAGATCGCGACGATTACGGCGAACACGCCGACCGCGGCGAGCAGCGTCGAGGCCCAGATGACATCGACGCCCAGCAGGGTCGGGCCGCGCTGGGCACCGGTGAAGGCGGTGAGGAGAAGGCTGCTGTTCATCTTGTATGCCTCCTCAGATTTCGAAGTTGATCATTTTGGCCATGATGAACACCCCGATGCTCATCCACACGAGCCCCCCGAGACCGGCGATCATCAGACGCGGTTCGAAAAAGAAGCCCTGGAGATATTCGGGGTTCATCATCCACACGATGCCAAAGACGAAGAAGGGCAGCGAACCGACGATATAGGCCGATGCCTTCGCTTCCGACGACATGGCCCGGATCTTCAGCTTCATCTGCGCGCGCTTGCGCAGCACGTCCGACAGATTGGCCAGCGTTTCGGCAAGGTTGCCGCCCGTTTCGCGCTGGATCGCGATGGTGATGCAGAAAAACTGGAACTCGGGGGTTCCCAGCATGTCCGCCGATTCCTGCAGCGCGGCCTCCATGGTGTTGCCGATGCGGATGCGCTCGATCACGCCCTTGAATTCCTCGCCGACGGGACCCGGGAGTTCCTGGCTGACGACCTGGAAGGTTTCGGTGACCGGCAGGCCGGATTTCAGGCCGCGGACGAGCAGGTCGATCGCATCGGGAAAACGCGCGTTAAACTGTTTCAGACGCTTGTTGATCAGCCGGCCGACGATCATATAGGGAAGGCCCAGCCCCGCCAGCAGCCCGATCATGGCGGCCAGCAGCGGCGGCGAACGAAAAACAAGCAGCATGCCAGTCACGATCACGAACGCGGCCATCGAACCGAGCATGTACTGGCTGACGGTCCAGCCCTTGCCGGTGCGGCGCAGCCGCAATTCCATCTGCTCGCGGCGCGGCATCAGGCTGGAGATGTTTGCATTTCCTTGCCCGCCGGCCGCCTGAATGGTCTTGCGCATCTGCGCTGCGACGACCGCCTCGGTCGAGTTGGCGTGCCGGTCCTTGACCATCGACAGGCGCCGCGACTTCGCTTTGCCGACCGACGGGCCGCCGAGCAGGATGACCAGCACGGCAAAAGCCAGGAAGGCGGCGGCGATGATGAGGATGACTGACAGGTTCATGGTCTGACTTTGTCCGCTTCGGTCAACGGGGCAAGGCCGGCCAGCGAGCGCCGGCCGGCATCGTCCTTACTTCGCGCCCTTCTTGGCCATCATGCCGCCGATGCCGCCCAGCTTGCCGAGCAGCGAGCCGCCCGCCTTCGCCTTTTTGGCGACGGGAGCTTCCTCGGCTTCCTCGTCGGCCGCATCGAGCGCCAGCCGCATCAGATTCGTCCAGACCTGACCCGCCTTGGTGCCCTTGCAGATCTCGGCATAGGATTTGCCGAGCTTTGCCGACTGGCTCACCAGTTTCGGATCGAAGGGGATGACGATGTCGATCGGACGTTCGATCGACGATTCGAACTCCTTGCGCGACAGTTCGCCGATCGCGGTCTGGAACTTGTTCGCGACGAGCAGAACGCGCGCGCCCGGAACATTCTGCTTGAACCACGAGAGCAGACGGATCGTATCGCGCGCCGAAGCGAGCGTCACGTCGCTGACCAGCAGGATGGTGCCGACTTCCGAAACGAGATGCGGGAAGGGGATCAGCACCTGCCGCGGGAGGTCGACGATCGTCATCTCGAACGCGCCCCGCAGTTCCTCTTCGAGCTGGAAGAAGGCCGAGCCATCGGTCATCACCGGCTGGTGGATCGGCGCTTCGGCCGACAGCAGGCTGAGCTTGTCCGACGCGCGCACCATCGCGCGTTCGATGAACAGTCCGTCGATACGGCTGGGGTTGTCGATCGCGTCGATCAGGCCGCGGCCCGGTTCGAGATCGAGCGTCAATGCGCCGGTTCCGAAATGGACGTCGAGGTCGAGCAGCGCCGTCTGGCGATCGGCCTGCGTGCTCATCGCCCAGGCGAGCGACGTCGCGACGAGCGACGCGCCTGCGCCGCCACGAACGCCGACCACCGCTATCATGTGATGCGGTTTGGCATCGAGCATGTCGGCGTGCTTCGGCGCGCTGAGCATCGCCTGCGCGTTGGTCAGCGATTCGCGAACCTGGTCGAGCGACAGCGGTTTCAGGAGATAATCCTGGATGCCGCTGGACAGGAGGTCGCGGTAGAGGCGGACATCGTTGACCTGACCGGCCGCGATGACGACCGTGCCGGGTTCGCACACTTCGGCCAGCGCGTTGATGTCGTTGATCGGGTCACCCGATTCCGACATGTCGACGAACAGGATGTTCGGGCTCGCCGATACCGACAGCGACTGGACGGCATTGCGCAGGCCGCCCTTGTTGCACTTTTCGATCGACCAGCCCATGTCGCCGGCGGCAACGCGGATCAGCTCCAGCGTGTCGTCGTCGCAGACAAATGCGTTGAACGGATCGCGAAGACCCGCGGCTTTGAACGGAGCGTTCACTGGCTGCCTCCCCCGTTGCTGTTGCTCGTGGACTGGCCGCGCAACTCGCCGGCGCCGGTCTGCGGCTTTTCGCGATAGGTCTTGATCGCACGCGTCGCGGCGGCGGGGTCATTCCGTTCCTCGCTGGTGCCCTTGATCAGATCGTTCGGATCGGCGACCATCGAAGCGAGGTTGCTGTTCGTGGCGCAGCCGTAGTTCGACGAGGTCGCGTTTTTGATGTTGACCGAATATTTGGTCGCCCAGTCGGGGCAACCCGCGACGCTGGCCGAGGCACGGGTGATCACCACGCGCAGATAGCCGGGCGGCACGGCGCCGGTCGTGACGGGAACGTCGCTGCTCATCAGCAGGCCGCGCCGTTCGACCATCGAACGGATCACCGCCTGGGCCCCCGACGAACCATAGGCCGAGGGGTCCTCGATCGCGATCCGGTCGCCGTAGCGCGCGCCCATCGTGTCGAGCCAGCCCTGAAGGCGGCCCTGTTCGCTGGGCGGCAGTTCGCCGTTCGAAGCAGCGACGTCGAATTGATAGATGGCGTTGCGAACGACCGGCTGATGCACCGATTCGAGGCTGGTGTTGCTGCCTGCGCTGCCAGCACAGCCGGCGAGCGAGGTGGCCAGCGCCAGGACCGTCCAAGTTGCGATTTTTTTCATCACTTTGCTCCTGAAAACCAGCGCGTCACTTGATGCTGAAGCCGGGCGACACTTCGTCGCTGCCGCGCAGGCGGTCGGCGTCACCCACCGAGGTGTCGAGGCGCGGTTTCGGCCGGTCGCCACCAGTCACACCGTTGCTTTCCTGTCCGAGCAGCAGCCGTCCAAGATCGTTCGGCGCCTGGAAGGCGTCGGTCGGCAGCTTGATCTCGTTCGCCGACACCGGATTGACCAGATAGGGCGTCACGACGATCACCAGTTCGGTCTCGCCGCGGCGGAAGCTGTCCGATTTGAACAACATGCCGAGGACGGGCACGTCGCCGAGACCGGGCAGCTTGTCGATCGCGCCGATCGAGCGGTTGTTCATCAGGCCGGCGATCATGAAGCTTTCGCCAGACCCGAGCTCGACCGTCGTTTCCGCACGGCGGATCGTCAGCGCAGGGATCTGGAAACCTTCCATCTCGATCGCGCCTTCGGTCGACAGTTCCGACACTTCGGGACGGACGCGCAGGCTGATGCGGCCGTTCGACAGCACCGTCGGCGTATAAGCGAGGCTGACACCATATTTCCGGTATTCGATCGTCGTGCCGGCGAAGTTGCCGGGGATCGGGATCGGGAATTCGCCGCCCGCGAGGAAGTCGGCGGTTTCGCCCGAAATCGCGGTGAGGTTCGGCTGCGCCAGCGTCGCGACCATGCCCGAACGTTCGCCAAGGTCGAGCGATGCGATGAGGTCCATCCCGAACAGGCGGCCGGCGCCGGCAAGGCTCCGCGTCCCGCTCGGCGTGTTGATGATATAGCGCTTGACCCCGGGCGGCACCACCGGATCGCCTTCGCCCGGATACAGGATCTGGCCGGGCGTGCGTCCGTTGAACACGCCGCCGAGGAAGCCGCCGGTCATGTCGCGGGTCAGCAGGTTGCCGCTGATTTCCTTGACGAGCGAACGGTTCACTTCGGCGATGCGGACCTGCAGGTTGACCTGCAGCGGCGTCGCGGTGCGAAGGCGCGAGACGACCTTGGTCTGCTCGCCGACGAAAGCCTGGACCAGCCGTTCGGCTTCGGCGGCGTCGTCGGGCGACTGGACCGTCCCGGTGAGCAGCACGAGGCCGTTCATCGTGTTCGCCGAAATCGATGCCTCGGGCATCGCGAGCGACAGCATCTGGTCGATCGTCTCGATATTGTTGCCGACGCGGGCGACGGTCGAATAGACGACCCGGCCGCTGGCGTCGGTGGCATAGACGCTCGTTTCGCCGGGCGCCTTACCGAAGACATACAGCTGGCGGCTCGAACGGACCTGCACGTCGGCGACCTTGTCGTCGGCGACGAACACGTCGGTCATCGCGGCGGGGAGGCTGATCAGGCGGCCGCGGCCGACCGACAGGTCGATGCTGCTGCTCGCATTCTGGACCGCCTGTGCCGACGCCTGCTGGGCCGGAGCGGAGATCAGCGTGGCTGCAACGAGGCCGATGGCCAGGGTGCGCGCCAGCGCCGTGCCCAAGAAATTGGCTTTGCTGTTCATCTTACTTACCCCCCACCGGAACTTCGGTGACCTGGCCGCCGCGGGTCACGCGGACGACAGGGCCGCGGGGTGCCGCCGGTGCGGCAAATCCCGTTGCCGACGGCATGCCGCCGCCATATGACTGCTGCTGCTGGCGCGGCGGTGCCTGGACGCGGCCGCTGACAGGAACCCAGAAGCGCGAAACGTCGCCGCCGGTCGTTGCCGAGCCCCGGCCCGAGGTCGGGCGGGCGGCCGCTTCGGCCAGCATCTTCTTCTCGGCGGCGGTGCCGCCCTTTGCCGGGACGTTGATTTCGCCCGATGCAATCGCGGCGTCGAGGTCGCCGGCGCTTTCGGCCAGCGGGCGCAGCGCGAGCGACAATTTGCCCATATTCTGCGCGACGGCGATTTTTTCGGCGATCTCCGGCGTCGCCTCGAGCGTCACCGAGCCGAAGGTGTTGACCGGGGTCTTGCCGGTCTCGTCCTCGGCATTGTAGCGCTGGTCGGTGGCGAGGACGCGAACGTTGCGAACGATCGTCTCGGCCGTGTAGAGCTGCGAGTCAGGATAGGAGCTGCCTTCCTTGATCTCGATTTCCTGGGCAAGGACCACATCGACGCGGTCGCCCGGAAAGACGAAGCCGGCGACGCCCTGTTCCTGCGACACCTTGACGGTGACCGCGCGCATGCCCGGGCCAAGCGCAGCAGCAAGGAAGCCGCGGTCGTCGGGATGGACGAGTGCGCCCTGCGTGACCGGCTGGCCGGCAGTGATGGGATAGCGGACCACGGTACCGACCAGCGTGTTCACGTCGGTCTTGTCCTTCAGGAAATAGGCCTTCTCGACCAGTTCCTTCGGCCACGGCTGGAAACGGAAGCTGTCGGGGCCGACGATCGTCCCCACCGGAAGCTGCCGCGTTGCGACGAGGATCATCGGACCGTTGATTTCCGGTGCAGCGGCGGCGCGAGCCTCCGGTGTCGATGATCCCCGCATCATCAGGTTGACCCCGAACGCCGCACCGATCGCAATGACCAGCGCGCCGACGATCAGCATTATCTTTCGCGTATCCATGACGATTTTTCGCCTCCTAACACCCACCGGACGCGGCGGTGCTTACCCTCAGGTCGAACCGATAGACTGAAACTGGTTAAGATATTGTTGGTGAAGCACCCAAAGCCCTGCGGCCGCGATCGCGACCCCGTAAGGCACTTCGACCGGGCCTTGCGACCGGCGTATTTTCATCTGCACGAGCATGACGGCCGACAGGATGCCGCCCCCGATCGCCATGACGGTCAACGTCGGCATGAACAGGGGCAGCGGCACCCAAAGCATCACGGCACCGATCATCTTGACGTCGCCGCCGCCCATCGCGCCGATCGCGAACAGGCCGACGAAGGCCAGAAATACTGCAAAGGCGGCGCCGAACTGGATCGGCACATCGGGCCAGACGGGCAGGCCGATCGCAATCCAGAACGGAATGGCGAGCAGCGCCATCGCTGCGTTGAGGCCGTTGGAGATTGTCCGCGAGCGAAGATCGCTGATCGCGGCGGCAATCATCAACGCGGCCAGCAAGGCCATCAGGGCAAGAGCGAGCGAGCCGTTTTCCATGCATTTCCTCTAGCAACCATGGCTTACCAAAGAGTAACCATGCCGACAGGCCCGCGCGGCTTGCATTCCGCGGACCAGCCGATATGCGGACGGCCATGACCGCCGCCGCGCCTTCGTCCACCGATGTCTTGATCGTCGGCGCCGGAATCGCCGGCGCCAGCCTCGCCGCGGCGCTTGCGCCGTATCGCCGGGTCACTATGATCGAGGCGGAGGATATGCCCGGCCGCCATGCGACGGGCCGGTCGGCGGCATTCTGGCACGAAAGCTATGGCGGGGCGGGGGTGCAGCCGCTGTCGGCGGCGTCCTTCGCGCTGCTCGACAATCCGCCGGCGGCATTTTCGGATCGCGGGTTCCTGTTGCCGCGTACCGCATTGACCCTCGGGCGTCAGGACGAAGCGGCAGCAGTGGACGCCTTCGTCGCCGAATTTTCGGGGCAGGGCGTCGACGTGACGCGGCTCGCGGGTGCCAGCGTCGCAGCGAAAATACCTGGCCTGCGGCCGGCGTGGACCGAAGGCGCTTATGAACCCGCATGCCGCGATATCGATGTCGGCGCGCTGCACGCCGCCTATTTGCGCGCGGCGAAGCGGGCAGGGGCATCGCTCGTGACGCGCGCGCCGCTTCGGTCGGGGCGGCGTAGCGGCGCCGGCTGGGAGGTTCGCACGGCGGCGGGGACGATCGGTGCGGCGGTGGTCGTCAATGCGGCGGGAGCATGGGCCGACGAGGTGGCGGCGCTTTGCGGTGTCGCACCGATCGGGATCCAGCCTCTTCGCCGTACGGTCCTGCAGGTGCGCCTCGGCGTGGCGGTATCCGCAGACCTGCCGCTCGTCGTCCATGTCGGCGGCGATTTCTATTTCAAGGGCGAGAGCGAAGGCCGGGTGTGGCTGAGCCCGCACGACGAAACGCCGATGGCGGCTTGTGACGCGGTACCCGACGAGATCGACGTCGCGCTAGCGATCGACCGGTTGCAGTCGGTGGTCGACTGGCCGGTCGCTGCGGTCGAACGCAAATGGGCCGGGCTGCGCAGTTTCGCGCCCGACCGCATGCCGGTTTTCGGCGCCGACGTAGGTGAACCGGGCTTCATCTGGTGCGCAGGGCAGGGCGGCGTGGGCATCCAGACGGCGCCTGCCATTTCAGCGCTGCTCGCCGCTCAACTGGGTGCGCCCGCCCCCGGAGGCGCGATCGGTGCGGTCGATCCTGTTCCCTTTGCGCCGACGCGTTTCGGGTGACTGCTTGCGCACGCATTCCGGCGAGCTAAGTTCGGCCATGGTCGCTGTTCGAGCGACTCCCGCAGCGGAGGTTCCATGGCCCATTATTTCGAGATCAAGAAGAACAAGGCCGGCGAGTTCGTCGCCTATTTCAAATACAACAGCGAACCGATCTTCTGGACCGAAGGCTATTCGAGCAAGGCGTCGGCGAAGAATGCGATCGAATCGATCCTGAAAAACGGCCCCGGCGCCGAAGTTCGCGATGAAAGCTGACCGTTTTGCGCGGGCGTTCAGCGCGCCCGCGCAACCTCCAGCGCGGCATCGCTGGCAAGCTGGTCGGCTAGTTCATTGTCGCCGTGTCCGGCGTGGCCCTTGACCCACAGCCATTCGATGTCGTGCCGTTTCGCCTCGGCGATCAGCCGTTGCCAAAGGTCGGCGTTGGCAACGGGTTTCTTCGCGGCGGTCTTCCAGCCGTTCTTCTGCCAGCCGAACACCCATTTGGTGATGCCGTCGCGGACATAGACGCTGTCGGTCGACAGCTCGACGCGGCAGCGGCGCTTGAGCGCCGCCAGCGCTTCGATCGCGGCCATCAATTCCATGCGGTTGTTCGTGGTGTCGGGTTCGCCGCCCGACAGCTTCTTGACGACGTCGCCCCAGCGCAGCACGGCGCCCCAACCGCCCGGGCCGGGGTTGCCCTTGCACGCGCCGTCGGTCGCGACGATCACCGTCTTTGCCGGCGCGTCGCTCATGCGGCGAACAGGCTGGCGGCGTCGGCCGCCTGATAGCGGCGCAAGCGGTTGAGGAAGGGGGCCGGGTCCTTGCGCGTGACGAGCGCGTCGGCCGGGGTATGGACCCAGTCGTGCGCGCGGGTCAGCAGGAAGCGGAGCGACGCACCGCGCGCGAGCAGCGGCAGGGCGGCAATTTCTGCGTCGGTCAGCGCGATTTCACGGGCATATCCTTGCATCAGCGCTCGTGCGAGTGAACGGTCGCATTCGGCACCGTCGCCCGAAAAGGCCCAGGATGCGTGGGTGACCGCGACGTCGTAGGCGCGGTAGTCGGTCGCGGCGAAATAGAAGTCGATCAGGCCGGTTACCCGGTCGCCGAGCATCAGCACATTGTCGGGAAACAGATCGGCATGAATGACATGCGCCGGGAGGTCCGCGGGCCAATGCGCATCGAGCCAGGAAAATTCGGTATCGACGACGGTCTGCAAGCCCGGGATCACCGCATCGAGATCGCCGGTGGCCTCGGCGACGCCGCGCCAGTGAAGATGTCCCATGCTGTTTTCGCGTCCGCCGGGAAAGCTGGCGACCGCGCGGTGCATGGCGCCGAGCGCCGCACCCGCCGCTTCGCACTGGTCGGGCGTCGGATGGGTCAGCGATATGCCCGACAGAAACTGGATGATGCACGCGGCACGGCCCGAGATCTGCTGGATCGCTTCGCCGTTGCGGTCGCGGATCATCGCGGGGACCGGGCAGCCCTGATCGGCAAGGTGCCCGAGCAGGTCGACGAAGAAGGGCAGGTCGCTCGCCTGCACCCGCTTTTCGTAAAGCGTCAGAATGAACCGTCCGCCGGTCGTTTCGAGCAGGAAATTGCTGTTCTCGACCCCTTCGGCAATGCCCTTGCACGACAGGACAGTGCCGATGTCGTAGCGGGCGACGAGAGCGGCCAGATCGTCGGGATCGACCTCGGTATAAACGGCCATTAGTTCGGTGCCGGTTCGAGCCCGCGGGGCAGTTTGAAGATCATGTTTTCCTCGGCGGTGACGACGACGTCCTCGACGATCGTCCGGTGCGCCGCGATGGCGTCGATCACTTCGCGGACCAGTTCCTCGGGGGCGCTGGCGCCGGCTGTGACTCCGAGCGTGCCGATATCGTGCAGCCACGCGGGGTCGACGTCGTCGCCGCGCTGCACAAGATGGGCGGGGGTGCCCATCCGCTCGGCGACCTCGACGAGGCGGACGCTGTTCGAGCTGTTGGGCGCCCCGATCACGATCACCCGGTCGCACTGGCCGGCGATCGCCTTGACCGCCTGCTGACGGTTCGAGGTCGCATAGCAGATATCCTCGCCGCGGGGGCCCGCGATCGAGGGAAAGCGGTGCTGCAGCGCCGCGACGATGTCGAGCGTATCGTCGACCGACAGCGTCGTCTGAGTGAGGAACGACAATTTGTCCGGGTCGGCGGGCTCGAGCGCGGTAACATCGTCGACCGATTCGACCAAAGTCATCGTTCCATCGGGAAGCTGGCCCAGCGTTCCGACGACCTCGGGGTGGCCGGCATGGCCAATAAAGATGATATGACGCCCCGCTTCGTTCGCCCGCTCGGCCTGACGGTGGACTTTCGATACCAAAGGACAGGTCGCGTCGATATAGTCAAGCCCGCGCATTTCGGCCTTGGCCGGCACGGCCTTGGGGACGCCGTGGGCGCTGAAAACGACCGGAACGCCGTCCGGAACTTGATCGAGCGATTCGACGAAAATAGCGCCCTTGGCTTTCAGCGTTTCGACGACATAGCGATTGTGGACGATCTCGTGCCGAACATAAACCGGCGCGCCGAAGCGCTCGATCGCCAGTTCGACGATGCGGATCGCGCGGTCGACCCCGGCGCAAAAACCACGCGGCGCCGCGATCAAAACCTTGAGTTCTGCCGTTTCGCCATCGCTTCGGGGCGCAAAATTATGCGGTGCATTCATATGCCGGCGCTCTAGCGCAGCACGACTATCGCGGTAAAGCGGCTTCGTCCGTGTTGCGCCGCGTTCATCGCACCGATAAGAAGCGGCGCGCATGACGCTTCGGACAATAGTTCCGACGCACCTGAATCACTTTGGCGCGCCAGTTTGGAAAGCCCGTTCATCATGATGTCCATTTCGCCTTCGTCCCGCAAGTTCCTGGCCCTGCTGTGCGGAACGGCTGCCATGGCAACGGTGGCGGGCTGTGCGAAGGATAATGAGATCGACGTTTCCGGCGGCGTCGGCATTACCTCGACGCGCAGCGCCTGCCCATCGGTGGCGGTGCCGCTGCAGACGGGCGACATCACCCTGTTCGATCCCGCGACCAGCCGCGACGCGAGCGCGATCGATGTCGTCGCGATGATCACCAATGTGACGCCGCAGTGCAACGACGAGGGCGAGAAGGTCTATCAACTCGCAAATTTCGACGTCGTCGCGACGCGCCGCGATGCCGGCCCCGCTCGGACCGTGACCCTGCCTTATTTCGCAACCGTCGTGCAGGGCGGGACCGTCGTCGTCGCCAAGCGGCTCGGCAATGTCGCGATCACCTTTGCCGACGGGCAGACGCGCGGTACCGGGCGCGGCCAGGCGTCGGCCTATGTCGACCGCGCCGCCGCGACGCTGCCCGCCGATATCATGGAACGCATCACGCGCAAGCGTAAGGCGGGCGATCAGGACGCCGCGATCGACCCGCTGAGCGTCCCCGAAGTGCGCGCGGCGGTGCAGCGCGCCAGCTTCGAATTGCTCGTCGGCTTCCAGCTGACGCAGGAACAGCTCGAATATAACGTCCGACGATAAGAGGCGCGGCGGCGCTTTTTCTGCGCCCGTTCGCCGATGCTCCCTGCGGCGCTTTCCGGCGGCGCAGGGCTTTTCGCGTTGCGCAAGCTGCGTTAGGGCGCACGCAATGCTTCACTCCATTTGAAGATTAGGATCCGCCGTGACCCTGTTCAGCCGTTTTTCCGACCATATCGGCGTCGCGCTCGACGCGCTTGCCGCAAAAAATGCCGTGCCTGCGGGGCTCGACCGCAGCGCGGTGAGCGTCGAGCCGCCGCGCGATCCCGCGCATGGCGATGTCGCGACCAACGCAGCAATGGTGCTCGCCAAGCCGGCGGGAATGAACCCGCGCGCGCTTGCGGAGTTGCTCGTCGCCGAACTGGGCGCGCTCGATGAAGTCACCGAGGCGAGTGTCGCCGGGCCGGGCTTCATAAATTTGCGCCTCGCCGACGACAGCTGGCGCGGCGAGCTGGCGCTGATCCACGATCAGGGCGGTGATTACGGCCGCTCGGCGATGGGCGCCGGGCGGCGCGTCAATGTCGAATATGTCTCGGCGAACCCCACCGGGCCGATGCACGTCGGCCATTGCCGCGGCGCGGTCGTCGGCGATGCGCTCGCTGCGCTGCTCGAATATGCCGGGCACAAGGTCATCCGCGAATATTATGTGAACGATGCCGGGGCGCAGGTCGATGTGCTCGCGCGGTCGGTGCACATGCGGTACCGCGAAGCGCTCGGCGAGGATATCGGCGCGATCCCCGAGGGGCTCTATCCCGGCGACTATCTGATCCCTGTCGCCGGCAAATTGGCGGTCGAATATGGCGACCGCTTCGTCAACGCGCCAGAAAGCGCGTGGCTCAGCCTGTTCCGCGCCGAGGCGGTGAGCGCGATGATGGACATGATCCGCGCCGACCTCGCGAAGCTGGGCATCCATCACGACCTGTTTTCGTCGGAAGCCGAACTACAGGCGGCGGGCAAGCCCGCCGACGCGGAAAAATGGCTGCGCGCGCACGACCTCGTCTATGACGGGGTGCTCGAGGCGCCGAAGGGCGAAACGCCCGAGGATTGGGAGCCGGTCGAACTGCCGCTGTTCCGGTCGACCAAGTTCGGCGACGATCAGGACCGGCCGATCAAGAAATCCGACGGTAGCTGGACCTATTTCGGCGCCGACCTCGCCTATCACTTCCAGAAAAGTCAGGATGCCGACGAACTGATCGACATCTGGGGCGCCGACCATGCCGGGACAGTGAAGCGGATCAAGGCAGCGGTCGCGGCGCTGACCGGCGGCGAGAAGAAGTTCGACGTCAAGCTGGTCCAGATGGTCCGGCTGCTCAAGAATGGCGAGCCTTTCAAGATGTCGAAGCGCGCGGGCAATTTCGTCACCCTCGCCGATATCGTCGACGAGGTCGGCAAGGATGCGGTGCGCTTCACCATGCTGACGCGCAAGGCCGATGCGCAGATGGATTTCGACTTCGCCAAGGTGGTCGAGGCGTCGCGCGACAATCCGGTCTTCTATGTCCAGTACGCGCATGCGCGGATCGCGTCGCTGAAGCGCAAGCTCGCCGATGCCGGCATCGCTGCCGCGGCGCCGAACCCGGCGCGGCTCGACGAGTATGAACTCGGCCTCGTCAAGCTGCTCGCGCAATTCCCGCGAATCGTCGAATCGGCCGCCTCGGCGCGCGAACCGCACCGCATCGCTTTCTATCTGGGCGAGGTCGCCGCGGCCTTCCACGCGTGGTGGAATATGGGCAACGACAAGCCCGAGGCGCGGGTGATCATCGCCGACGATCCCGAATTGACTGCGACGCGGCTTTATTTGGCCGATGGAATCGGGCAAGTCATCCGGAACGGGCTGCACCTGATGGGGGTCGAGGCGCTCGAGGAGATGGTTTGATGGCCGACGACAGCAAGGGGCAGGGGGACGCCGGACTGGGGCTGGAAGACGAGGACCGGCTGCCCTGGCTCGAAGCCGCCGACGAATATGACGAGGATGGCGAGGTATCGCCGGTACGCCTGCTGGTCATGGTGCTCGGCGGTTTGCTGCTGATCGGCGCGGTGCTCGGCGGTCTCTGGTGGTTCCAGAACGGCGGCGCGCGCGGGCAGGGCGAACTGATCGCGGCGCAGCAGGGCGATTATAAGGTTGTGCCCAAAAATGACGCCGCCAAGACCTTCGAAGGCGAAGGCGATGCGAGTTTTGCCGCCAGCGAGGGCGTCTTGCCCGGTGGCAAGGTCGATCCGAGCCGTATGCCCGAAGAGCCCGCGGTGACCCCCGAAGAGCGCGCGGCTGCGGCAAAAGCGGCGAAAAAGGCGGCGGCCGACAAGGATGTAGCGGCCAAGGCCGAAGCCGCGAAGGCGGCTTCGACGGACAAGGGCAAGCCGGCGGCGACCTCGGTCAAGACCGCCGATGCGGTTGCCAAGGATGCGCCCGCCGCTTCGGGCGGCGCGATGATCCAGCTCGGCGCGTTCAGCAGCGAGGCGGCCGCCGCCAAGGCGTGGACCAACCTGTCGAAACGGTTCGCCTATCTGGCCGACCTCGGCAAGTCGGTGTCGCCGGCGACGGTGGGCGACAACAAGGTTTATCGCTTGCGCGTTTCGGCAGGTTCGGCCGCCAACGCCGCGAATCTGTGCGGGAAATTGCGTGTTGCCGGCGAAAATTGCGTCATCGTCCGCTGATTCGGCCCGCTTGGCCGCAGCACTCATTGGTTCGGTAACCGGGCCGTGCCATCATGCGCGCATTGGATGGCGCACGAGGGGGTGCCAGCCGATGGAGGTTGACGCACGATGATACCGGCGATCTTTGGCCTGTCGGGCCTGACCCTGACCGATAACGAACGCGCCTTTTTCCGCGACAGCGACCCCGCGGGCTATATCCTGTTTGGGCGCAACATCGAAAATCGCGAGCAATTGCGGCGGTTGACCGACGACCTTCGGTCGCTCGACGGGCGCAGCAACCTGCCGATCCTGATCGATCAGGAAGGCGGGCGCGTCGCGCGGATGAAATCGCCCGAATGGCCCGATTTCCCGAGTGGTGCCGCGTTCGACGCACTGTATGAGCGCGCGCCCGCGAGCGCGATCGAGGCGGCGCGGCTCAACGCGATGGCGCTGGCCGTCATGCTGGCGGAAGTCGGGATCACCGTCGATTGCCTGCCGCTCCTCGACGTCCGCCAGCCGGGCGCGAGCGATGTCATCGGCGACCGCGCGCTCGGCAGCGAGCCGATGCGCGTCGCGGCGCTCGGCCGCGCGATCCTCAGCGGCCTGCAGGCCGGCGGCGTCGTCGGGATCGTCAAGCATATTCCGGGGCATGGGCGCGCGATGGCCGATTCGCACGAGGCCTTGCCCGTTGTTTCGGCGCTCGACCGCGACCTGCAGACCGACCTCGCGCCTTTTGCGGCGCTGCGCGATGCGGCAATGGCGATGACCTGCCATGTCGTGTTCGAAGCGTGGGATCCGGATCGCCCTGCGACATTGTCGCCGTTGATCATCGACAGCGTGATCCGCCAGCGGATCGGATTCCATGGCCTGCTGATGACCGACGATCTCGACATGAAGGCGCTCTCGGGCGACGTGCCGTCGCGCGCTGCCGACGCGATTGCGGCGGGATGCGACATCGCGCTCAATTGCTGGGGCAAGATGGACGATATGATCGGCATCGCCAAGGCGCTCGACCCGATCAGCATGATATCGCTCGCGCGCCTCGAAGGCGCGATGGACCGCATTGCCGGAGCGCATGATCCGCGACAGTTCGCGACGCTGGTCGATCAGCGCGACGCCTTGCTGGCCGTCGCCTGATGGAAGAACTGCCGCTCGATTTCGAAGTGGCACCGACGGCGGAGCGCGAAGATGCGCTGCAGCTCAGTCTCGATAGCTGGGAAGGCCCGCTCGACCTCCTGCTTACTCTGGCGCGCAGCCAGAAGGTCGACCTCCGGCAGATTTCGATCCTCGCGCTGGTCGAACAATATCTGGCCTTCATCGCCGAAATGCGCGCGAAGCTGGAGGTCGCGGCCGATTATCTGGTGATGGCGGCATGGCTCGCCTATCTGAAATCCGCCCTGCTGCTGCCCAAGGATCCGGCCGAAGACCCGTCGCCCGACGAGCTCGCGCTGCGGTTGCAGCTTCGGCTCCAGCGGCTGGCCGCGATGCGCGAGGCGGCGGCGCGGTTGCTGGCGCGCGACCGCGTCGGCCGCGATGTTTTCCTGCGTCCGAAGCCCGAGGGCCTTCACGATGTGAAGCTCCGCCGTTGGGACGCCAGCCTCTATGATCTCCTCTCCGCCTATGGTCAGGTCAAGCTGCGCACCGAACCCGTCGTCCATATGGTTGCGCGGCGGCCGGTGGTCACACTCGACGCCGCGCTCCACCATCTCCAGCGGTTGATCGGGGTGAAGCTCGACTGGGCCGAACTTTCCGATTTCCTGCCGCCCGACTATCAGGGGCCCTTGCGCCGCTCGGCAATTGCGTCGAGTTTCGTGGCGGCCCTCGAACTCGCGCGGCAGGGCCGCGTCGACCTCAGGCAGGACGGCGCGTTCGAACCGCTTTACCTGAAGGCCGCATCCGCATGAACCCGATCGACGATCTCGAACGCGCGATAGAAGCGATGCTGTTCGCCAGCGACGAACCGCTCGACGCGCGGCAGGTCGCGGGACGGCTGGGCGACGAAAAGACGCCGGGCGAGATTCGGGGGATCATCCAGACCATCGCCGCGCGCCATGCCGGCAGCGGGATCGAACTGGTCGAGCGCGGCGGACATTGGCATTTCCAGACCCCTGCCGATCTGGCGCATCTGCTCCGCCGCGAGCGCGACGATCCGCGGAAACTGTCGCGCGCGGCGTCGGAAGTGCTGGCGATCGTCGCCTATCACGAACCGGTGAGTCGCGCTGAGATCGAGGCGATCCGCGGCGTCCAGACGTCGAAAGGCACGCTCGACGTGCTGATGGAGGCCGAATGGATCGCGCCCGCGGGACGGCGCGAGGTGCCGGGGCGGCCGCTGATCTACAAGACGACCGACGCTTTCCTGCAACATTTCGGCCTCACCAGCCGCAAGGACCTGCCGGGAATCGAGGATTTGCGTGCGGCGGGTCTGCTCGACCCGGTCGACCTCGCTTTCGAGGAAGCGATAGGAGAGCTGGACCTAGTAAAAGACGGCGAAGAGGCCTAGATGGGCCGCTCAAGGAGAATTTGAGATGGGTAGCTTCAGCATCTGGCACTGGCTGGTGGTCGGGATTCTCGTCCTGCTGCTGTTCGGCAAGGGCCGTTTTTCGGACATGATGGGCGATGTCGCCAAGGGCATCAAAAGCTTCAAGAAGGGCATGGCCGACGATGACGCGCCCGTGCCGCCGAAGCATATCGAGGGCCAGCGTGCGCCCGATACGACCCCGATGTCGACGCCGACCAACGAGCACGACAAGCTCTGATCGCCGTTCGCGCGCCGGGGGTATTTTAGACGATGTTCGATGTTGCGCCCACCGAGTTGCTGCTCGTCGTGGTGGTGGCCTTGGTCGTCATCGGTCCCAAGGACTTGCCCAAGGCGATGCGCTTTGTCGGCAAATGGATGGGCAAGGCACGCGGGATGGCGCGCCATTTCCGGTCCGGGCTCGACACGATGATGCGCGAAGCCGAGCTCGAAGAGCTCGAAAAGCAATGGCGCGAGCAGAATGAGGCGATCATGCGCGAATTTCCGCGCATCGACGTAAACACCCCGGAGCCGAAGACCGCAGCGACAAAGCAGACATCCTCGGATGAAAACGCGGGCGACGCCGATGAGGCGGCCGCGGCGACAAAACCCGAAACCGTTGAACCCGTCGAAACGCATGCCATTCCGCCCAAAGACGGGCCGCTGCCGTGACTGTCGAGACGCCCGTCACCGCCGATGAGGATGGCGCCGGCGGCAAGATGCCGCTTCTCGATCACCTGATCGAGTTGCGCTCGCGGTTGCTGAAGTCGCTGCTGGCGATCGGTGTCGCTTTCGGTGTCTGCCTCTATTTCGCCAAGCCGATCTTCGGCATCCTCGTCCAGCCGCTCGTCCGTGCCGGGCAGGGCAAGCTCATTTATACCCAGCTCTTCGAGGCGTTCTTCGTCGAGATCAAGGTGGCGCTATTCGCCGCGATGATGATCGCCTTTCCGGTGATCGCGAACCAGCTCTGGAAGTTCATTGCCCCGGGCCTCTATCGGCAGGAGAAGAAGGCGCTGCTGCCCTTCATTCTGGCGACGCCGGTGCTGTTCGCGATCGGTGCGAGCTTCGCCTATTACATCACCATTCCGATCGCGCTCAAATTCCTGCTCGGTTATCAGGGGAATGTCGGCGGGATTACGCAGGAAGCGCTGCCCTCGGTCGGCAATTACCTGAGCTTCATCATGCAGTTCATCATGGCGTTCGGGATCGCCTTCCTGCTGCCGATCCTGTTGATGCTGATCGAGCGCTCCGGGCTTGTAACGCGCGAACAGCTCGTTTCGGCGCGGCGTTACATGATCGTCGCCGCCTTCGCGATCGCGGCAGTGTTCACGCCGCCTGATATCCTGAGCCAGCTGCTGCTCGCGGTGCCGCTGGTGTTCCTTTACGAACTGTCGCTCTTCGCGATCTGGTTCACCCAGCGCCGACGCAAAACAGGCGCCGAAGCGGCGCCTGTCGAACCTCTCGAAGAGGTTTAGGGTAAGCGGATCAGAACCCGTCAGTCGATGGCATCGCTGCCAGCCTGACCGACCGACTCGATGTCACGGCCAGCTCCCTTAACGGTATTGCAGCCAGCGACCAGAAAGCTTGCCATCAACACCAGGACAATTGCGCGAACATTTGCCATCGTTCTTCACCTCGTTGTCGTTTCAGAATGCAAAATGGCCCGGCACGCTTCGAGGGGGGGGAGGGAATGCGGGCCGGGCCAATGTTGCTGAGCAGCGCTGCGGGGGGGCGATGATCGCTGCTCGAATGGGAAACGAGCAAAACGGCGGATAAGTTCCCGAAAAAAATGCGGGTGATGCACTTTTTTTTGTGAGCCTTTTGAATCGCTTGGATTCCAGCCGCTTGGCTATCAGAGGGTGGTGAGCCCGCTGAGCACGGCAAGGCCGAGGAAGGCCAGAAAACCCATCGAATCCGTGGTCATGGTGACAAAGATCGAACTCGCGACCGCCGGATCCTGATCGAGCCGGTCGAGGAGCAGAGGGATGGCGACCCCCGCGACCCCCGCGACGAAGATGTTGACGATCATCGCCGCCGCGATCACCCCGCCGAGCGCCGGGTTGCCGAACCACAGCGCGGTCGCGGTCCCTGCGATCAGCGCGATCGTGCCGCCGTTGAGCAGCGCGATCTTCATCTCGCGGAATACCGCGCGCCAGCTGTTCGAATCGGTAAGCTGGTTCATCGCCAGCGCGCGCACGGTCACCGCGAGCGTCTGCGTTCCCGCATTGCCGCCGACCCCGGCGACGATCGGCATCAGCGCCGCCAGCGCGACCATATGTTCGATCGCGCCGCCGAACAGCCCGACAATCGTCGAGGCGACGAGCGCGGTGCCGAGGTTGGCGACCAGCCAGCGCACGCGCGCGCTGTAGGTTTCGCGGATCGGTTCATTGATGTCGCCGTCGCCGGCGCCCGACAGGCGCAGAATATCCTCGCCGGCCTCTTCCTGGATGATGTGGACGATGTCATCGACAGTGATCATGCCGACGAGCCGGCCGGCCTTGTCGACGACCGCCGCCGAGATCAGCGCATATTTCTGGAAGCGCAGCGCAACCTCTTCCTGATCCATGTCGATCGGAATCAGCGTCTGTTCGCGCTTCATGACATCGCTGATCGCGATGTCGCGCGGGGTCCGCAGGATCCAGCTGAGCTGGCAGGTGCCGACCGGCTTATGCATCGGGTCGACGACGAAGATTTCCCAGAAATCGCTGGTCAGGTCGGTGTCTTCGCGCAGCCGGTCGATGACGTCGCCGACGGTGACATGTTCGGGCACCGCGACGAGGTCGCGCTGCATCAGGCGGCCGGCCGATTCCTCGGGGAAGGATAGGGCGTCCTCGATCGCGGCGCGATCCTCGGGCTCCATCGCCTCGAGGACCGCCTGCTGTTCGTCGGCCTCCATGTCCTCGATGATCGCGACCGCGTCGTCGGTATCGAGTTCGGATGCCAGTTCGGCCACTTGCTCCGGCGCGAGAAGATCAATCAGCTCTTCGCGCACATAATCGTTCATTTCCGCCAGCACGTCGGCCGACAGCATGTCGCCGAGTACGGCGGCGAGCATCGGGCGCTCGTCGGCGCGCGCGAGTTCGAAGAGGTCGGCGATATCGGCCGGGTGGAGGCGGCCGATCCGTTCGCGCGCTGCTTCGCCTTCGCCCGCTTCCGCAAGCTCGATGACGTCGCGGACGAATTCGGGTTTCAGCCGGTCGTCCTCGTCGAGTTCGGTTTCGGGTTCGCGCGCCGCGGAATCGCGGTCTACTTCGCGATCGTCGGTGACCAGCGTGTCTTCGGGGGGCAGGGAATCTTCGCGTTTGTCCATCGCGCGGTGCTCCCTGTCTTGTGCCGGCAAAGCGCCCGGCGGGCCGTGCCTTCCCCTAGGCTCGCCGCCTCGATAACGCAATGTCGAGCGCGGCGGCCCCGGCAATTAATGCGTGGCATTGCCGCTATCGCCCGCTATGGCACGGCCAACGTCAACTCCCCCTTCCACAGGAGCATTTCATGTCCGATCAGACCCTCACCCTGTCGCTGTCGACCGGCGATGTCGTCATCCGCCTGCGCCCCGATCTGGCGCCCAAGCATGTCGAGCGTATCACCCAGCTCGCCAGCGAAGGTTTCTACGACGATGTCGTCTTTCATCGCGTGATCCCAGGCTTCATGGCGCAGGGCGGCGATCCGACGGGCACCGGCATGGGCGGCAGCAAGCTTCCCGACCTGCCGCAGGAATTCAGCAGCGAGCCGCACGTCCGCGGCGTCTGCTCGATGGCGCGCGCGCAGAACCCGAACAGCGCGAACAGCCAGTTCTTCATCTGCTTCGAGGACGCGCGCTTCCTCGACAACCAGTACACCGTCTGGGGCGAAGTGACCGAAGGCATGGAAAATGTAGACGCGCTGCCCAAGGGCGAACCGCCGCGCGAGCCCGGCAAGATCGTCAAGGCGACTGTTGGCTGAATGGAAAATCCCCGCTTCGGCGGGGATTTTTTTGGCTAGTCGCCGATAAAGCCGTTGAGCCGTTCGCAGGCGGCGATCCAGTCGGCCTTGAATTCCTGCACGACCTGCCCGGCGCCCATTGCCTCGTTCATCAGTCCGACGCCTTGTCCGACCCAATAGGTCGCGAGTGCCTTGGCGCCTTCGTGGCCGCCCTCGGACAATTTATCGACCTTGCGCAGCGCCGGCTCGCTGACCAGCGACTGGAGCGGCATCGGCAGCGGTTTGGGTGCGCCGTCGGCTTCCCATGCGTCGGTCCATGGCGAGCGAAGCTGGCGCGAGGGTTTGCCGGTGCGGCTTTTCGAGCGCACCGTGTCGCGCGACGAGGCGGCGAGCATTTTGTCCTTCACGACCGGATTGGTTTCGGCCTCGGCGGTGGTGAGCCACACCGATCCGGTCCAGGCGCCATGCGCGCCCATCGCCATCGCCGCCGCCATCTGGCGCCCGGTGACGATGCCGCCGGCGGCGAGAATCGGCGTGTCGGCGCCGACCGCAGCGACTGCCGCGGCGACTTCGGGCACCAGCACCATCGTCGCGACCTCGCCGCAATGGCCGCCGGCCTCGCCGCCCGCGACAACGAGGATATCGACGCCGGCGCGCACCTGCATCAGCGCATGGTCGCGCGTGCCGACGAGCGCCGCAACCGGGACATTGTGCCGCTTGCCGAGTTCGAGCATCAGCGGCGGCGGCACGCCGAGCGCGTTGGCGATCAGCTTGATCGGATGGCGGAACGCGACCTCGAGCAGTGCGGCGGCCCCGGCGTCGCTCATATTGTCGCCGAGGCTGGAACTCACGCCGCCCAGGCTGTCGCCCTCGACACCGTGTTTTTCGAGGAGATCGGCGACGAAGGCGTTATGCGCGTCGGGAATCGGCGGCAGCGCGCCTTTTTCCTCGCCCTTGCCGGCGAAGCTGTTGGGGACGATCAGGTCGACGCCATAGGGGCGCCCGCCGATATGGTCGTCGATCCACGCCAGCTCTTCCTCAAGCCGTTCGGGCGGTAGCGACGCGGCGCCGAACACGCCCATGCCGCCGGCCTTCGACACCGCGACGACGACGTCGCGGCAGTGCGAGAAGGCGAGCAGCGGAAACTCGATGTCGAGCATCGCGCAGATGGGGGATTGCATTGGGACCTCTCCGATGTTGGCGAAAGTGCCGCGTAGCGCGCATGTCAGCGCCAGTTGACGTAAACGTCAAGTTGATTTGCGTGGAGCAGCGTTTAACGCGGGCTCCATGACCGATTTCACACTCCCCGACTTCGACCTCGATGCCTTCGTCCGCACGACTCTTGCCGAAGATCTGGGGGCGGGGGGCGACATCACCTCGATGGCGACGATCCCCGCCGATGCCCGTTTTGCCGGGGTGATGGACAGCCGCGACGCGATCACCGTCGCCGGACTGCCGATCGCCGAGCGCTTCTTTCGCGCGCTGGCGCCCGATATGGATATCCGGATTCTCGTCGAAGAAGGGGCAGAGGTTCAATCGGGCACCGACCTCATCCGCCTGTCGGGCAACGCGCGGGCGATGCTGACCGCCGAGCGATCGGCGCTCAACACGGTCCAACATCTGTCGGGGATCGCGACGATGACCCGCCAATATGTCGACGCGATCGCCGGAACCGGAGCGATCCTGCTCGACACGCGCAAGACGATCCCCGGGCTTCGTATCCTCGAAAAATATGCGACGCGCATGGGCGGGGCGACCAACCATCGTATGGGGCTGTGGGACGCCGCAATGATCAAAGACAATCATGTCGCGGTCGCGGGATCGGTCGAAGAAGCGGTGCAGCGCGCGGTCGCGGCCGGCATCGCGAATATCATCGTCGAGGTCGACCGGGTCGACCAGATCGAACCGGCGTTGGGCGCGGGTGCGACGCATCTGCTGCTCGACAATATGAACCTTGCCGCGCTTCGCGAATCGGTAGCGCTCGTCGCCGGCCGGGTGCCGACCGAGGCGTCGGGCGGGGTGCGGCTCGACACGATCCGCGCGATCGCGGAGACGAGGGTGACCTATGTCTCGGTCGGCCGGCTGACGCAGTCGGCGCCTGCGGCCGATATCGGGCTCGATTTTGCGCTGGCCTGAGGTCGCTGCACTAGCGCTGCTTCTCGCGCCCACCGCCGCCAGCGCGCAGGCATTGGCGTGCAAGATTCCCGATCGCATCCCGGTTCCGAGACTGGAACAGCCAAAGCGCGGTGAGCCGGTGCGCAAACCGCCGGTCGCCGGATATCTGCTGAGTATGAGCTGGTCGCCGCAGCATTGCGCGACGGTTCGTAACCCGAAGGATGCGCGCGACCGGTTTCAGTGCGCGGGCGGGAACGGCCGTTTCGGCTGGGTGCTGCACGGGCTATGGCCCGAAGCGGCGAATCCGGGCTATCCGCAATGGTGCCGTCCGGCGAAGATCGTGCCGCAGCCGGTGCTGCGCCGCCACCTGTGCATGACGCCGTCGGCGCAGCTGCTCCAGCACGAATGGGCCAAGCACGGCACCTGCATGAGCCCGCATCCCGCCGCCTATTTCCGCTCGGCCGAAATATTGTTCGGCGCGGTGCGCTTTCCCGACATGGCGGCTCTCGCGGCGAAACCGCAGACCGCGGGGAGCATCCGCCGCGCCTTTGCGGCGGCCAACAAGGGGGTTTCCGTATCGATGATCGCGGTGGCGGCGGACGACAAGGGCTGGCTCAAGGAAGTGCGGCTATGCCTCGGCCCGCGGATGCGACCGCAGCGGTGCAAAGACTTCCAGACCGGCGCCCGCGACCAGCGCGCGGTGCGGGTGCGGCCGCTGCCCCGCTGAAGCTTTGTCCCGCGATGGAACGCCGCACGCGTTAACCCTTTTTTAACCTTACCCAATCGTTAACGCTGTTCTAGCATGCCTGCATGGACAGCGACGATCGCATCGATATTCGGGGTCTCGTTCGCGCGCACGGCGCGCGGCAACTCGCCATTGCGCGCCTCGGCGCGCCCGACGACTGGAAGGGCGAATTGCGCCGGGCGCTGGCGGTGCAGCGCGCCCCGCAAGCGATCTGGACGCGCGGTGACCTGCGCCTGTTTCTGGAGAGTTTCGCGATCTTCTTTACCGCGACGATGATGTTCCTGCTCTGACGGCAGGGGTCAATCGCAGGCCTTGTGGAGCTTCCACGCGAGCCATGCCGATACAAGGCACATGGCGGCGACCATCAACAACGTATCGCCGATCGTCAGCCCCGCGCCGATCAGCACGCTGAGTAGCAACGTCGCCGCGACCATGAAGCCCGAATTGACGATGTTGTTGGCGGCGACGGTGCGCGCGGTCTGCGATTTCGACACGGTCGTGGTGAGGAAGGCATAAAGCGGTACGACGAACATGCCGCCGGCGATGGCGATGCCGAGCAGGTCGAGGATGATGCGGTCGCCCGCAGTCAGCGACAGGAACTCGCGCCAGTTCATCAGCGTGTTGTCGGCGTGGACCCAGTGGGTAACCGACCACCAGAGGTCGAGCACGAACAACGCCATGACGATCACCGATCCGGGCGAATAGCGCGCCGAGGCATGCCCCTTGAGCAGCCGGTTGACGATGATCGAACCGATCGCGACCCCGACCGAGAAAATCGCGGTGAACAGCGTCGCGACGGTGTTATCGCCGCCGAGCGCATTCTTGACCAGCGGCGGGAATTGCGCCGCCAGAATCGCCCCGATCGCCCAGAAGAAGCTGATCGACACGATGGCGAGGAACAGCCGCGGAATGTGCATCGTCGAATTGACGATCTGCCATGACGAACGAAAGACATTATGGTCGATGACCAGTCCCTCGGCTTCCTTTTCGGGCGGGGCTGCCGGAACATAGCTGGCGGTCAGGCGGCCGACGATGGCGACGAGGATGATGCCGGGGATGGCAAAATGCGGCGGCGTCAGCCCGCCGACGATGCTGCCGCCGAGAATCGCGATATAGGTCCCCGCCTCGACCCAGCCGGTGCCCGCGAGCACCTCGTCCTCGTGCAGATGCTGCGGCAGGATCGCATATTTGATCGGGCCGAAGAAGGTCGAGTGCATTCCCATCGCGAAGAGCGCGAGCAGCATGACGGGCACGATATGGAACCAGATGCCAATGCCGCCGACGATCATGATGAAGATTTCGGCCGTTTTGATCAGGCGGATCATCTTCGTCTTGTCGGTGCTGTCGGCAAGCTGGCCGGCAAGCGCCGAAAAGAGGAAGAAGGGCAGGATGAACAGCCCGCCCGCCAGCGCGTTGAACCACGCCTCGGTCTCCGGGTCCTTGTAGATTGTGAAGGTGACGAGGATCACCATCGCCATCTTGTAGAAATTGTCGTTGAAGGCGTTGAGGAACTGGGTGGCGAAGAGGGGCAGGAACCGGCGTTGCTTCATCAGCGCGAAGGAACCGGTCATTGAAAACCCAATCTTGTAAACCAACTATCCGATACCGTTTCGCCCGAGGGGCAAAGCGGTTGTGACCCCGGGGGCTTATCGGGTAGGGCTGTCGCGGTCAAAGGCCATTTTGGAAACAGTTCGCCTCGCCGGCGGGAATCAGGGGTCATGCTCAGCCTTCCCAATCTTCTGACCTTGTCGCGGATCCTGGCGGTTCCCATCCTGCTCTTCCTGCTGTGGCCGGGCGTGATCGAAGGATCGCACCAGCCGAAGCCGATCGACTATGCCTTCGCGTTCGGCCTCTACTGCCTGATGGGCGTGACCGATTATTTTGACGGCTATGTGGCACGCTCGCGCGGCATCGTCTCGCGGCTGGGGGCTTTTCTTGATCCGATTGCCGACAAGATCATGATCGCGGCGGTCATCCTGCTCCTCGTCTTCACGCGCGACATTGCGGGCTATCACGTCATCGCCGCGCTGATGATCCTCTTGCGCGAGATCATCGTGTCGGGGCTGCGCGAGTTTCTCGCGACGCTGCAGGTATCGATGCCGGTGACCCAGCTCGCGAAGTGGAAGACGACCTTCCAGCTCATTGCCTTCGGGGCGCTGATCCTTGCGGGCGCCTTGCCCGCGATGGCGTGGATCAAGCTGGTCGGGCTCGCCTCGCTGTGGGGCGCCGCGGTGCTGACGCTGATCACCGGCTGGGATTATCTGCGCGTCGGCCTCAAGCATATGGACTGACGGATGAGGCTGACGGTCAGCTATTTCGCCTGGGTGCGCGAGCGGATGGGGGTTGCCGAGGAAGAGATCGTGCTGCCCGCAGGGGCCGCGACGGTGGGCGATCTCGTCGGCTGGCTCGCGGCGCGCGACGAACGCGGAGCGCTGGCTTTCGCTGAACCGGGACGAATCCGTGCCGCGCTCGGCGGGGCGATGGTCGGCGCGGCGGCGCCGCTCGGCGATGCGCGCGAGATTGCGCTTTTTCCTCCGGTGACCGGCGGATGATCCGCGTCGAGGTCGGCGCCGCGGCGATCGATGTCGCCGCCGAACTCGCCGCGCATGATGCGGGCGGGCATGGTGCGAGCGCGAGCTTTATCGGCCGGGTGCGCGGCGACGACGGATTGACCGAACTTTTCCTCGAACATCATCCGGTGCTCACCGCGACGGGACTGGAGGAACTCGCGACCGAGGCGGCGGCGCGCTGGAAACTGGGCGCGCTTACCCTGATCCACCGGGTCGGGGCGATGGTGCCGGGCGAGACGATCGTCCTTGTCCTCGCCAGCAGCCCGCATCGCGGCGAGTCGCTCGCGGCGTGCGAATTTCTGATCGACCGTCTGAAGACCGACGTTATGCTGTGGAAGCGTGAAAGCTTTGCCGACGGGCGCGTGCAATGGGTCGAGCAGCGCGAGGGCGATCACGCGCGCGCGGAGCGCTGGGACTGATCAGTTCGCCTTGTGCTTGCGGAAAATGTCGGCGAGCATGCGGAATTCGTCGGCGCGCGGGCTGCCCTTGCGCCACACCAGCGCGATCGTCCGCCAGTCGTGATCCGAGGCCAGCGGGCGGGTGTCGATATCGGTATGGTCGAGGATACCCGCCTCGATCGCCATTTGCGGCAGCATCGTGATGCCGAGCCCGTTGTCGACCATCTGCACCAGCGTGTGGAGCGATGTTCCCATCATCCGCGCCCCGGCGCGCAGTTCGGGGCGGTTGCACGCGGCGAGCACATGATCCTTCAGGCAATGGCCGTCCTCCAGCATCAGCATCTGCGCGGGGTCGATCTGGTCGGCGCTGACCATCGCCGGCAGGTCCTCGCTCTGGTCGCCGGGGAAGGCGACGAACAGCGCGTCGTCGAACAGATTTTCCGCCTCGACGTCGCCGCACGCATAGGGAAGCGCGAGCAGCACGCAGTCGACCGCGCCGTGATGTAGCGATTCGCAGGCCTGCGCGCTCGGCTCCTCGCGGAGGAACAGCTTGAGCGACGGGCGTTCCTTGCGCAGCCGCGGCAGCAGGCCGGGGAGGAGGAAGGGCGCGATCGTCGGGATGACGCTCATCCTGAGTTCGCCGACGAGCGGCGCGGCAGCGGCCGCCGCCATATCGGCGAGCTCTTCGGCTTCGCGCAGCACGCGGTGCGCCTTGTCGACGATCGCATTGCCGAGCATGGTGAAGCGGACGACGCGGCGCGTACGTTCGACGAGCGTCTGGCCGAGCAGCGTTTCGAGTTCGCGAATGCCCGCCGACAGCGTGGATTGCGTCACGTTGCATGCATCGGCGGCACGCCCGAAATGGCCGTGCTCGTGCAACGCGACGAGATATTGCATCTGCTTGAGCGAGGGCAGGTAGTTTTGCATTGATCGAATATAGCTATGGATGGTCTGATCTTGAACAGCTTTATCGATTAAAAATTCGCGGCCAAAATGGCGGCGTTTATTGCGACGGTCTGCCGCGACATGATAATCAGCCCGATCGATGGGCGCGGAGGGATGGATGGCGGTTTCCCGATTTCTGATCGGCGGCGTGGCGAGTGCCTTGTTGCTCACCGGCGGGCTGTTCATGTGGAAGGGCTATAGCCAGCTTGCCGATGAAGAGGTGCTGCCCGAACCGCCGCCGGCGCTGCCCGCTATCCCCGTTGCGGGGGCGAACGCGCCGAAGCGTGGTCCCGCGCCACCAGCCTTGCCCGCCGCGAAAGAGGCGTCGCGCGAGGAGCGCCGCTTCAACCGTTACGATCGCGACCGCAACGACCGGGTCAGCCGGGTTGAGATGATGTCGACGCGCACCGCGGCCTTTCGCAAGCTCGACAAGGACGGCAACAATCTGCTGACCTTCGAGGAATGGGCGTCAGCGACGGGCGAGCGTTTCGCCAGGGCCGACGGCGACCGGTCGGGCGATCTGACGCGGAGCGAGTTCGCGACAACGGCGCCGAAGCCGGCGGCGAAGCCGAAATGTAGCTGCTGATCGGGATGTCCGGCGAAAGCCGGGGCCCAGAAGGCGTGGGCCCCGGCTTTCGCCGGGGATCACTTTAAGCGAGAACTCCCTGTGCAGCCTTCATCCACTCTGCCAACGCCGTCCCCGCGCGCTGCGTGTAGCCGAGCTTGCGGTCCTTCTTGCGGACATCCTCGGCGAGCGGTGGAAACAGGCCGAAATTGACGTTCATCGGCTGGTAGGTCGCGGCATCGGCGCCGCCGGTAATATGACCGAGCAGCGCGCCGAGCGCGGTTTCGGGCGGCGGCGGGGGCAGGGTGCGGCCGCCAAGCTCGGCGATGGCGAAACGCGCGGCGACAAGGCCGATGGCGGCGCTTTCGACATAGCCCTCGCAGCCGGTGATCTGCCCCGCGAAGCGGATATGCGGAGCCGATTTGAGGCGCAGTTGCGCGTCGAGCAGCTCGGGCGAGCGGATGAAGCTGTTGCGATGCAGGCCGCCGAGGCGCGCAAACTCGGCCTTTTCGAGACCGGGGATGGTGCGGAACAGTTCGACCTGCGCGGCATGCTTCAGCTTGGTCTGGAATCCGACCATGTTCCACAGCGTGCCAAGCGCATTATCCTGACGGAGCTGGACGACCGCATAAGGCCAGCGCCCGGTGCGCGGATTGTCGAGCCCGACGCCCTTCATCGGGCCGAAGCGCAGCGTTTCGGGACCGCGCTCGGCCATCACCTCGATCGGCATGCAGCCCTCGAAGTAAGGCGTGTCCTTTTCCCAGTCCTTGAACTCGGTCTTGTCGCCGTCAACGAGTCCCTGGACGAAGGCGTGATATTGCTCCTTGTCCATCGGGCAGTTGATATAATCCTTGCCGTCGCCGATCGGCCCGACCTTGTCCCAGCGGCTCGCCATCCACGCGATGTCCATGTCTATGCTGTCGCGGTAGACGATGGGCGCGATGGCGTCGAAAAAGGCGAGCGCATCCTTGCCGGTGGCTTCGCCGATGCTGGCGGCGAGGGCCGCGGCGGTGAGCGGGCCGGTGGCGACGATCGTCAAGCCTTCCGATGGCAGCGTGTCGATGCGTTCGCGGACGATGGTGACATTCGGGTGGTTCGCGAGCGCATTGGTGACGCCGCCCGAGAAAAGGTCACGGTCGACCGCAAGCGCCGAACCCGCGGGAACTTTCGTGGCGTCCGCCTCTCGCATGATGATCGAACCGAGCGTGCGCATCTCGCGGTGGAGCAGGCCGACCGCGTTGCTGTCGCCGTCGTCGCTGCGAAAGCTGTTCGAGCACACCATTTCGGCGAGCGTGTCGCCCTGATGCGCCGGGGTCATATCGCCGCCCCCGCGCATTTCGGAGAGGCGCACATTATAACCTGCCTCGGCGAGTTGCCAGGCGGCTTCGGAGCCCGCTAGGCCGCCGCCGATGATATGAATGTCGTGCGCCACTATTATCCTAATCGTTGACTTGCGGTTCGTCCCCCGCGCACTAGGCGGGTTGGGGGCAAGATGCAAAGGGTGGGCGATGGGCGGCAAACACGGTTGGGATCGGGCGCGGTGGCTGTGGTGGCTGGCTCTGGCCGGCGGGATCAGTTTCTTCGTTGCGGTCCTTTTGCGGCTCGACGGTCCGGCAATCTGGGTCTGGAAGACGACGGGGGTGGCGTTCCTCGCCGCTTGGGCGGCCGTCAATGCACGAAACCGCGATGGCTGGATGATCGCCGCGACGCTCGGCTTCGGCGCGCTGGGCGACTTTCTACTCGACGCGGTCGGGATGATGCCTGGCGCCGCGGCCTTCGCCGTCGGCCATCTGATCGCCATCGCCTTGTATTTCCGCAATCGGCGCGCCCGCATGACCGGGTCGCAAAAGCTGCTGGCCACGGCCGTGGTGCCGCTGGCGCTGGTCATCGCCTGGGGGCTTGCGAAAAATGCCGAGGCCGGCCTCATGGGCGCCGCGGTCGGCTATACTGCGATAGTCGCCGCGATGGCTGCAACCGCGTGGGCCAGCCGCTTTCCGCGCTATCGCACCGGCATCGGCGCGATGCTCTTTCTCGCCAGCGACCTGTTCATCTTCTCCGGCGAGGGAGGAGCGCTCTCGAAAGATATTACGCTATGGTTTGTCTGGCCGCTCTATTTCGCGGGGCAGGCACTGATCGCATGGGGTGTCGTCAGCACGCTCGCCCAGGAAGCGCGGGCCTGATCAGGAGGGCGGCGCGGCTTCGCCGACGAGCAGCGCTTCGATATCGGGGATCGGCCGGTCGGTCATTTCCTTGACATGCTCGCCCGCGAGGCGCGCGGTTACTTCCTTGTGCCACAGCGGGCGAAGCTCGCCCATCGTGCGCGCGGGAGCAATGACGACCAGATCGTCGAATTCGCCGGCCAGTGCCATCGCATTTACCTTGTCGGCAAGCTCGCGCGCGAAACGGTCTTCTTCCTGCTGGTGGAAATCGGTTTCGCCCATCGTGCCGCCGGGCAGACCGGTACCTGCCGGGGCCGGCGACTGGCCCGCGGCGTCGGTCTTGATATCGCTATCCTTGCGATCCTCGCGGGTACGGTGCGATGCGGTGCGCAGGTCGATCTGCTGCTCGTCGCCCTGATTGCGCAGAAACAGCGCCTTGCGGCCGTCGGCGACGAGGACGAGAGTATCGTTGGGCAGGGTCATGATCGTGCTCCTTCTACCCGGAGCAACGCATGGGGAAGGGGCGAAGTTTCGGGGCAGATGCGGTTGGTCAGTTTTCGGCCGGTAGCGGACATTTCTTCGTCATCCCGGACTTGATCCGGGATCCACTGCCGCGTCGAAGTCATGGGCCCCGGATCAAGTCCGGGGTGACGAAAATGTGGAAAGCAACCTCCGCTCCCCACCCCAAGGCTGCTGCCAGCTTCTACCCGTCCCACGCCGCGATCGTCGTGCGGTGGAGCAGGCGGTCATAGCCGTCGTAGCCGCCGGTCGCGCGGTGGAGGACCGAGCGATTGTCCCACATGACGAGCATGTCGGGTTCCCATATGTGGCTGTAGCGAAATTCCTCGCGTCCCTGCCATTGAATCAGTTCGTAGAGCAAAGGCAGGGCCTCGCTATCGTCGAGCCCGTCGAAGCCGATGATATAGCCCGCGCACCCGAACAGCCCCTTGCGGCCGGTTTCGGGATGGTCGCGGATGAAGGGATGGAGCTGTGTTTCGAGCGCTTCGTCGCCGGAGCGGATGTCCATGCTGCGATTTTTGTCCTTGGCGCCGTACATGCCCTGCGGCGCATAGCCGGCGCGGGCGCTGTGAATGGCTTGCAATCCCTCGACGCGGGCGCGGAGGTCGGCGGGCATCGCGTCGAGCGCCGCGTGCTGATTGGCAAATTCGGTGTTGCCGCCGACCGGCGGGATGGTAATCCCGAACAGGCAGGTGCCCGCGGGCGGCCGCGCCTGAAAGCTCCAGTCGCTATGCCAGTTTTCGGCGAACAGCGGCGCTGTTTCGTCGGCCCGGCGCTTTACGGCAATGACATGCTCGCGGCCGGGGATCGGACGGATGAACGGATCGTCGCCGAAACCGCCGAAATAACCGGTGAAGCGTTCGAGATCGTCGTCGCTCATCTTCTGGTCGTGGAACGCCAGGACATGGTGCTCGAGCCATGCCGTTCGGATCTCGGCGACGGTTTCGGGCGGAAGCGGCCGGGTGAGGTCGACGCCGGTCACACGGGCGCCGCAGGCCTGGCCGCTGGGGATGATGCTGATCGTCATGGCGCGATGCTGCGCTGCTTGGGACGCGACGTCAATCGGCGCGACGGAATGCCCCGAAAGCTGGTCGAGCCGATGCGTCCGGCGTCTGCGGGCATGATCAATTCAGCCACGCGCCATCTTTGCCGACCTAATTTGATCGACGGGGACCAACACGGAGAAGACAGATGTTACTGTTCAAGAGACTGGCGTTGACGGTGCTGATCGGCGCCAGCGCGCTCGCCGCGCTGCCCGCCGAAGCCGATGCGCGCGACCGCCACCACCGGCATAGCTATTACAGCGACCGCGGCCATGACCGTTATCGCGATTACCGGCGCGACTATCGGCGTGATTACCGCCGCGACTACCGGCGCAGCCATTACCGCGACCGCCGCTACTATAACTGCCGTCGCGGCAGCGGTACGACCGGCCTGATCGTCGGTGGCGCCGCGGGCGCGCTGCTTGGCCGCGAGGTCGACCGTTATGGCGACCGCCTGCCGGGCACGATTATTGGCGGGGCCGCCGGCGCGCTGATCGGCCGCGAGATTGATCGCGGCGGCCGCCGCTGCTGATCCGGCTTTGATCCGGGGCCGGCGCCAGGCTATGCGATCGCGCAGGGTCTGAGCCGGCCCCGGCATATTTTTGTGCCGCATCGGCCAATATGGCGGTAGAGATGGTCGCGGCGGAAGATGGTCCGCCGCAGCGGTGGAGGCCGGAGATGAAATTCGCGATGAAGGTTGCTATGGCGCTCGGCCTTGGTTTGTCGCTTGCGGTCGCCGCGCCAACGAGCATCGCCGCGCTTCAACCGGGCGCCAAGGCGCCCGATTTTACCCTGACCGCCGCGCAGGGCGGCAAGGAGTTCAGCCTGTCGCTCAAGCAGACGTTGCGCGGCGGGCCGGTCGTCCTCTACTTCTTTCCCGCCGCCTTCACGCCCGGCTGCACGGTGGAAGCGCATCTGTTTGCCGAATCGAACAACCGTTTCAACCAGCTCGGCGCGCGCGTCATCGGCGTTACCGCGGGCAATATTGACCGCGTCGCGGAGTTTTCGCGCTCGGAATGCCGCGACAAGTTTGCCGTCGCTGCCGATCCCGGCGCCAAGGTGGCGGCGAAATATGACGCGACGATGCAGCGCCCCGACGGCACGATGCTGTCGAACCGGACATCCTATGTGATTGCCCCGAACGGAACGATCCTGCTCAGCTACACCGACAACAAGCCGCAGGCGCATGTCGAAAAGACGATGGCCGCGGTGCGGGCGTGGAACGCGAAGCGGCGCTAACTCACCGCGCGAGCGGCGCGAAGGCGCGTTGACCGGCGTTTCATTGATAAAGATTGCTTCAGCTGAGCCCTGTTCCAACCCTTTACGATGCCGAACCGCTCAACATTGGGGCGGGACGCCGCGCGCTCGCCATCGGTCTGGCGGTGCTCATTCCGGCGCTTTTGCTGCTCATGCTGCTGACCTTTGGCGTATTGAAGGAGCCCGATCAAAGAGAGGTTCCCATCAGCGTGGTGAGCCTTGAGGCGAGCGAGATTTCGGAGGACGCCAGCGAGCCTGCCGGTCAGAAGCTGGAGCGGACCAAAGAACCAGCATCGTCGCCGCTACCCGCGCCCGAGGCGGCTCCATCGCCACCTCTGCCGCCGCCGCCCGTAGCCGAGCCCAAGGCGGCCCCGATACTGCCGGCACCAGCCCAGCCGCAGCCGCCGCAGACGAAGCCCGCCATCGGCGTTCGTATGCGAGACGGGCCGGTTGGCCCGCCCAACACCGGGGGCTCGTCCGCCTACCGCGATAGCGAACGGGTGGGCACCGCTCCCAACGGCGAGGCCCTCTATGCTGCGGCCTGGTATCGCGAACCGAGCGATGGCGAGTTGCGCGGCTATTTGTCGACCGCCAGCGGGCCGGGCTGGGGCCTGATCGCTTGCCGGACAGCGCCCGATTATCGCGTCGAGGATTGTGTCGGGCTCGACGAATATCCGAACGGATCGCAGATCACACGCGCGGTGCTCGCCGCGGCCTGGCAGTTCAGGGTCCGGCCGCCGCGCGTCGGCGGACAGTCGATGGTGGGTGCCTGGGTGCGAATCCGGATCGACTACGGCGTCGGACGGCGAGCGGGCGGAGGCTGAAAAGCGCGGCGCTCAGTCGCGCTTTTGCAAGCTCACCACGGCGTGGATCGGCAGTTCCGCATAGATGTGCGGGAACAGTTCGCCGCCGCGCGCTTCTTCCCAGCGGACCGCATCGGCGAGCTGGACCAAGTCCACCTCGGCGATCATCAGGCAGCTTTGCCCCGCGAAATGCTTCGCGATCGTGGCTTCGAGCTGCTCGGCGGTCGACAGGTGGATATAGCCGTCGGCGATATCCACCGGCGCGCCGCGGAACACGCGCTCGCGTTCGAAATCGGCCCATTGTTGCTGGGTCAGCACCTTGAAGGCCGTCGCGGCGGTCATTCGGGCGATGCTTCCGCTTCGGGCGCTTCGGTAGCGGTTTCGGCGGCTTCGCCTTCGTCCTCGTCGCCTTCCTCGATCAGCGCGGCCGAGACGACATGTTCGTCCTTGGCGACATCGAACAGGCGCACGCCCGCGCTGCCACGGCCGATGACGCGCATCGAATCGAGCCCCATGCGGATCAGCTTCGCCTGATCGGTCACCAGCATCAGTTGATGTTCCTTGGTAGCCGGGAAACTGGCGACAACCGGGCCGTTGCGGCCGATATTGTCGATGTTGGTGATCCCCTGACCGCCGCGGCCGGTGCGGCGATATTCATAGGCCGACGACAGCTTGCCATAGCCGTTGGCGCAGACGGTGAGGATGAACTCCTCGCGCGCCGCAAGCTCTGCCATGCGGTCGGCGGGCAGCGTCGGCTCGTTCTCATTATCCTTCCATGGCGCGGCGCGGAGATAGGCTTCGCGCTCGTCGCTGGTCGTGCCGACCTTGTGGAGGATCGAGAGCGAGATGACCTCGTCGCCGTCGGCAAGCCGCATGCCGCGGACACCGGTCGAATTGCGGCTCTGGAACTCGCGGACATCGTCGCCGGCGAAGCGGATCGCCTTGCCCTGCCGCGTCGCGAGCAGGACATCGTCGCTTTCGTCGAGCAGCGCGACGCCGATCAGCCGGTCGTCCTCATCCTCGCCCTCGAACTTCATCGCGATCTTGCCGTTCGAGGGCACGTTGGTGAAGGCGTCCATGCTGTTACGACGCACATTGCCCTTTGCGGTTGCAAACATGACGTGCAGCTTGCCCCATTCGGCTTCGTCCTCGGGCAGCGGGAGCACGGTCGAGATGGTTTCGCCCTGCGCGAGCGGCAGCAGGTTGATCATCGGACGGCCGCGCGTCGCCGGCCCGCCCTCGGGCAGGCGCCACACCTTCATGCGGTAGACCTTGCCCGCGGTCGAGAAGAACAGCACCGGCGTGTGCGTCGAGGTGACGAACAGATTGGTGACGACATCCTCGTCCTTCGTCGCCATGCCGGCGCGGCCCTTGCCGCCGCGGCGCTGGGCGCGGAAGGTTTCGAGCGGGGTGCGCTTGATATAGCCGTCGAGGGTAACAGTGACGACCATCTCCTCGCGTTCGATCAGATCCTCGTCGTCGATGCCGTCGGCAGCGGGAGCGACGAGCGTCTTGCGCGGCGTCGCAAATTCGTCGCGCACCGCGACCAGCTCTTCGCGCATCACGCCATAGAGCTTCACACGGTCGGCGAGGATCGAAAGCAGTTCTTCAATTTCGGTCGCCAACTCACCGAGTTCCTTACCGATTTCATCGCGGCCGAGCGCGGTGAGGCGGTGGAGCCGGAGGTCGAGGATCGCCTTCACCTGCACTTCGGACAGGCGATAGGTCGCGCTCTCCTCCATCTCGCCCTCGATCGCTTCGACGAGGCGGATGTAGGGGGCGATTTCGCCGATCGGCCATTCGCGTGCGAGCAAGGCTTCGCGGGCCGCCGCGGGCGAGTTCGACCCACGGATGATGCGGACGACTTCGTCGAGATTGCTGACCGCGACAACAAGGCCGAGCAAGATATGCGCGCGGTCGCGCGCCTTCGCGAGTTCGAACTTGCAGCGGCGGGTGATCACTTCCTCGCGGAACGTGATAAAGGCGGAAAGAATGTCCTTCAGCCCGAGCATTTCGGGGCGGCCGCCGCGGATCGCGAGCATGTTGGCGGGGAAGCTCGACTGCGCCGGGGTGTGGCGCCAGAGCTGGTTGAGGACGACCTCGGCGGTCGCGTCGCGCTTCAGCTCGATGACGACGCGGACGCCCTCGCGGTTCGATTCGTCGCGGATGTCGGCGACGCCCTCGATACGCTTGTCGCGTGCGGCCTCGGCAATCTTCTCGACGAGGCCAGACTTGCCGACCTGGAAGGGAATGGAAGTCAATACAATCGATTGGCGGTCGTTCCTGCCTTCTTCGATGATATGCGTCGCGCGCATCATGATCGAACCGCGGCCGGTGGCATAGGCGTTGCGGGCGCCGCCCTGACCGAGCATCATCGCGCCGGTCGGGAAGTCGGGACCGGGGACGATCGCCATCAACTCCTCGAGCGTGATGTCGGCGCCGCCGGCAAGCTGGCGGTCGATCATCGCGAGCGTCGCGTCGATCACTTCGCCCAAATTGTGCGGCGGGATGTTGGTCGCCATGCCGACCGCGATGCCGCCCGCACCGTTGACGAGCAGGTTGGGGAAACGAGCCGGGAGCACGGTGGGCTCGTCGCGGCTCGCGTCATAGTTAGGCTGGAAGTCGACGGTGTCCTTGTCGAGGTCGTTCAGCAGCACCATCGCGGTCTTGGCGAGGCGCGCTTCGGTATAACGCATCGACGCCGGCGGATCGGGGTCCATCGAGCCAAAATTGCCCTGACCGTCGATCAACGGCACGCGGAGCGACCAGTCCTGCGTCATACGCGCGAGCGCGTCGTAGATCGCGCTGTCGCCATGCGGGTGGTAGTTACCCATCACGTCGCCGACGATCTTCGCCGATTTCTTGTACGGGCGGCCGGGGACGAAGCCGCCTTCCTGCGCGGCGTAGAGGATGCGGCGATGCACCGGTTTCAAGCCGTCGCGCACGTCGGGCAGCGCGCGGCTGACGATCACGCTCATCGCATAATCGAGATACGAGGTCTTCATTTCGTCGACGATATTGATCGGCGAAACCCCGTCGTCGGACGGTTGCATAGGCGTATTTTCTTCGGTCAAGACCCGGCCTTTTTTCTGCTTATCGGGAGATGCTTTTTGCCTAGCCCATGGGGGTACGAAAGGCCAGCGATTCGGTCGTTTTCCGTGATATTTTTTGTCCTTTCAAAAGAGGCCGGGAGCCAAGGATTTGGCCCTGTTTTTCAATGATATAAAATGACGTCGTGGCGTCGGCTGAAGCGGATTGGCCGATCCCTTTTTTGCGGGCAAATGCAGGGACCGGGAATGCCCGCCCGGATATCGACGTTGCGGCTGCCCGGGGACGGGAAAGGCCGCTTGCCAATCGCGCCTCTGCGCCTAAAGCTGACCAGCGATGATCTATTGCCTGCCTGGGGGGCGCCGGTGACCCTGATCGCGCTCGTCGGCGCCGGTGAAATGCTGCCCGACGGCGGATTGCGCGCGCTCGTCACCGTTGCCGGTGAGACGCTGATCGAGCGGCAGGCGGCGCGCCTCGCCGATGTCGGGGTCACGCATATCGCCGTCGCGGTCGGCGCGGTGCCCGCCGAATTGCTCGCAACCTGCGATCGCATCCGCCGCCGCGGGATGAAGGTCACGCCGGTGCGTGCGGCCGCCGACCTGATGGCGCTCGTCGAGGATGACGACCGGATCATCCTCGTCGCCGACGGTTTGCGCGCTGGCGGCACCCATTATGCCGCGATCGCGCGTCCCGGTTCGCCCGCGATCCTCGTGACCGGCGATACGGTGCTGACACAAGGGTTCGAGCGGATCGATGCGACGCGGCGCTGGGGCGGGCTGGCCTGCATCTCGCCACCGATGGTCGCCGAACTGGCGAGCATGCCCGGCGAATGGGACATGATGCTCACCCTGCTGCGCCTTGCGGTGCAGGCGGGCGCGCGGCGGCTCTATTGCGAACCAGCGCTGTTCGAACAGGGCGAGATCGCGATCGTCGTCGACCGACCGACCGCAGCGCTGATCGAACAGTCGAGCCTGCAGCAGGTCGAATATGGCGGCATGGGGCTGGGGCGCTCGGCGGTCATGATGCCGCTGATCCGGCTCGCGGGGCCCTTGCTCGTCAAATCGCCGACGACGGCGCGATACCTCCCCTATGTAACCGCTCTGCTCTGGGTCATCGTCGCGTTGCTCGCGGCGAGCGGCCTTGCCGCCGCCGGAGCGCTCGTCGCAATCCTCGGCGGCTTTGGCCTTACTGCGATGCGCTTCCTGTCGGCGTTCCGCGCCGAAAGCGCCGCGCAGGACCGGGTGCGAGAGGTGATCCGGACCTTTGCCTTGGTCCTCCTCGCGATCTTTCCGTGGCTACTTTCGCTCGCCGGCCCCGCGCACATGATGCCGCTGTTTTCCGAGGCGGCGCTGGCGCCCTGCCTTGCCGCCGCGATCCTGCTGGCGCGCTGGGTTTACGAGGATTCGGGCGAACGGCGGCGCTTTCACTGGCTGCTCCCCGATGCCGATCAGGCGTGGATCATGCTTTCGCCCGCGCTGCTCTTTGGCTTTGCACCGCTGATGTTCGCGATCCTCCCATTGCTGGCGCTGATCCAGATATTGCTGTGGGTGCGCCTTGCACGACGCCCGGATGCTTGAAAAACAATGTGCTTCAAGGTTTAGAGCGCATTAACGCCAAACTGTTATTGGCGGGCGCGCATGGTTGATTCATTCTCCTCGCCCGGCATCGACCTGCCGTCGCCGACCTTGTCGGCGCGCCTGCACGAACTTGCACAATATTTCGCGGCGCCCGCGATGGGCCGCCTGACCGAAGAACAACGCGCGCTGTCGCTCGGGATTGCGCGCCGGCTGGTGGCCGACGCCGCCGCCCGGCTCGACACGGGCATCGATCAGGGCGCGCTGTGGCAGGACTGGCTGCGCAGCGGATTGCCCGGCGCGGATCGCTTTGCTGTCGCCTGTTTCGCGCGGGCGGAGGAGCATCGCTGGCGCGAACAGGCGGCGCAGCGTGCGGGGTCGCTGCAGATGGCGGACGACGAAAGCGAAGGCGCCGACGGCGCGATCGAACTGCCGGTTGCCGGCGCACCGCTGTCCGAAGTCGAAAGCGCCTTTCTGGCTTTGCAGATCGCCGACCGGCGCCGTTTCGACGCGCTAGGAAATCCGGGCATTGCGGTCGCCGATCTCGACGCCGACCTCTTTCGCGCGCTGCTCCTCGATATCGCGGCCTGGCGGCTCGTACAGACGGGGAAGACCGACAGCCTCGCCGAGAGGCTGGGCGAAGCGGTACGCGCCGCGCTTGCGCGACAGGCCGAAGAAGCCGGGATCGATCGGGCCGCACGCACCTATCACGACATTCTCGCGGCCGACGCCGCGCGTTTGCCCGAAGCGGTGACGATCGCGATTGCGCGCCACGACTGGCCGACCGTCATCGCACTTGCGGCGGCCGCACATCGCCGCCCCTATGGCGACATGGCGCTGGCGCTGCTCGCAGCGGAGGCGGCGGCCCTCCCGTCGTTACTCGCCCCGCTGCGCGTCGATCGCACCGCGCTGGCGCCGCTTGAGGCATCGCTGTCGATGCTGGCCGATCGCGCGGTGGCCGGCGGCGTAGCCGAGGACGATTATTCGCCGGAGCGGCGCGCATGAGCGCGCGGGTCGTCCGCGGCCGGATCGACCGTTCGGGCGCGCTGGTCAGCGCCGACGGTCCGCTCCTGCGATTGCAGCAACGCGCCGGCGCCGGGCTCGACAAGCCGCTGGCGCTGCCGCACCTCGCGCGGCTGGTCGCGCTCGCGCAGCGCCTACAGCGCGATATCAGCCGCCCGCTCTATGCCGCAGACGATCACAGCGACGTCCACGCGCTCGTTCGCATCATCCCCGATGCCGATGGTGCCAGCCTCGAAATCAGCGACTGGCGGACGCGTCCGGTATCGCACCCGCAGGCTCCGGCAATCGCCGACATCGCGCTCGCGCTGCAGGGCTGGGCATGGGAATGCGACCAGCAACTGCGGATGATCGCGCTGCGCGCCAGCGCCCAGGCGCCGCCTGTCCCTGCCGGGTGGGAAGGATGCTCGCTGTCCGAACTGTTCGAACTCCAGCCCGACGATGACGGCCATTTTCCGGTCCTGCGTGCGCTGGCGAGGCAATCGCGTTTCGATACCCAGCGCGTCCGTGCCGATGGTCCGACGTCGCGGATCGCGATGACGCTGGCGGGCGATGCGCTGTTCGACGCGACGGGGCGGTTTACGGGATTTCGCGGCGTTGCGCAGCTCGCCGAGGCGGCGGCCGAAGTGCCGCAAACGGCGACGCTGGTGGACCCGGCTTTCGGATCGCTGCCCTTGTCCGACCCGCAATTCGGGCGCCGGATCGATGGTGCGCTGCGCGGCCCACTCAGCCGCATCATCGCGACGGCGGAAACAATATCGGGCCAGTTCGACGGTCCGATCCGCGCCGATTATGCGCGCTATGCGGGCGATATTGCACATGCCGGGCGCCATCTGCTCGGACTCGTCGACGATCTCGCGGATCTCCAGAATATCGAACGACCGGGGTTCAAGGCGGCGGCCGACGAAATCGACCTTGGCGACCTGGCCCGGCGCGCGGTTGGCCTGCTCGGCATGAAGGCCGAGGAAAAGAGCATCCGCATCGACGCCCCGCGCGTCGATGACAAAATGCCGGCAACGGGCGAGTTCCGCCGCGTCCTGCAAGTGCTTTTGAACCTGCTCGGGAATGCAATCCGCTATTCGCCCGACCATTCGCAGATCTGGATTCGCGTTGACCGCGATGGCGATCGGGCGATGGTCACCGTTGCCGATCAGGGGCAAGGCATCGACGCCGACCAGCAGGCGGTGGTGTTCGAAAAGTTCGAGCGGTTGGGGCGGACCGACAGCGGCGGTTCGGGGCTCGGCCTCTATATCGCGCGCCGCCTCGCGCGGGCGATGGACGGCGAACTCACCGTCGACAGCGCGCCGGGGCAGGGCGCGCGCTTCACCTTGAGCCTGCCGGCGCGCGACGCCTGAATCGAAACGGCGGCACAGTTTCCTGTGCCGCCGCTCTGCAATTTAGCAGCATCAGCGCTTAGCGCTTGTCGACCGGCAGATAAGCGCGTTGGGCCGGGCCGGTGTAAAGCTGACGCGGGCGGCCGATTTTCTGTGCGGGGTCCGAGATCATTTCATTCCACTGCGCGACCCAGCCGACGGTGCGGGCGAGGGCGAAGAGCGCGGTGAACATCGTCGTCGGGAAGCCGATCGCCGACAAGATCACGCCCGAATAGAAATCGACGTTCGGGAACAGCTTCTTTTCGACGAAATAGCTGTCGTTGAGCGCCATTTCCTCGAGCTGCAGCGCGACTTCGAAGACCGGGTCGTTGACCTTCAACGCGTCGAACACTTCGCGTACCGTCTTCTGCATCACCGTCGCGCGCGGGTCGTAATTCTTGTAGACGCGGTGGCCGAAGCCCATCAGGCGGAACGGATCGTCCTTGTCCTTGGCGCGTGCGATATATTCCGGGATGCGCTCGGGACGGCCGATTTCGCGCAGCATGTTGAGCGCCGCTTCGTTTGCGCCGCCATGCGCCGGGCCCCAGAGGCAAGCGATGCCGGCGGCGATGCATGCGAACGGATTGGCGCCCGACGAACCCGCGAGGCGGACGGTCGAGGTCGACGCATTCTGTTCATGGTCGGCGTGGAGAATGAAAATGCGGTCGAGCGCGCGTTCGACGGCGGGCACGACCTCATATTCCTCCGCCGGGACGCCGAAGGTCATGCGCAGGAAATTGCCGGTGTAGGAGAGCTTGTTGTCGGGATAGACGAAGGGCTGGCCGACCGAATATTTATACGCCATCGCCGCGATCGTCGGCATCTTGGCGATCAGCCGATGGCTGGCGATCATGCGCTGGTGCGGGTCGTGGATTTCGGTCGAGTCGTGATAAAAGGCCGACAGCGCACCGACGACGCCGCACATGATTGCCATCGGGTGCGCGTCGCGGCGGAAACCGCGATAGAAGGTCGAGAGCTGCTCGTGCAGCATCGTGTGGCGGGTGATCGTATTATCGAAATTCGTCAGTTCATCGGCGTTCGGCAATTCGCCGTTCAGCAGCAGGTAGCAGACCTCCATGAAGCTCGAATGTTCGGCGAGTTCGCCGATCGGGTAGCCGCGATGCAGGAGCACGCCTTCGTCGCCGTCGATATAGGTGATCTGCGATTCGCAGCTCGCGGTCGAGGTGAAGCCCGGGTCGTAGGTGAAGGCGCCGGTCTGGGCGTAGAATTTGCGGATATCGACGACGTCGGGTCCGACGGTGCCTGACAGGACAGGGCTGTCGACGGTCTTGTCGCCCAGCGTGATTTTTGCAGTGTCGGTCATATGTATTTCCCTGTTCTGTCGGCGGGAGTAGTGTGGCTACGCCCCTGCCGGAAAATGTTGCGCTGCGTCAAGCCGCGCCAGACTGACATCGCGTCCGAGCAACAGCAGCACGTCGAAAATTCCCGGGGAAACGGTCCGGCCGGTTAGTGCAGCGCGTAGGGGCTGCGCGAGTTTTCCGAGCCCCAGTCCGGCGGCTTCGGCTTCGGCGCGCACGGCGGCATCCAGCTCTTCTGTCGTCCAATTGTCCAGCTCGCGCAGCCGCTTCGTCACAGCGGCCAGCAGGCCTTCGGGCGAGGCCCTTAGCACCTCTGCCGCCTTTTCGTCCACTGGCAACGGGTCGCCCTGGAACAAGAAAGTTGCGCCGTCGGCGATTTCGTCGATCGTTTTTGCGCGTGGTTTGAGCGAATTCATTGCGCGAACGAGCAAATCGCGCTCGGCGGTATCGAGTGCGCGGTCGATGAGCTTTTCGACGCGCGGCGCGACGAGGCCGGCCAGCCGCGCATCGTCGGCTTCGCGAAGATAATGGCCGTTGAGGTTTTCGAGCTTCTTGAAATCGAAGCGCGACGGCGAGCGGCCGACATGGTCGAGGTCGAACCATTGTACGGCCTGATCGCGGCCGATGATCTCGTCGTCGCCATGCCCCCAGCCGAGGCGGAGGAGGTAATTGTTCACCGCCTCGGGCAGATAGCCCATTTCGTCGCGATAGGCATCGACGCCGAGCGCGCCGTGGCGCTTCGACAGCTTGGCGCCGTCGGCCCCGTGGATCAGCGGAACATGGGCGTAGACGGGCTCGCGCCAGCCCATCGCGCGGATCAGTGCGAGCTGGCGGAAGGCGTTGTTGAGATGGTCGTCGCCGCGGATGACATGGGTGATGCCCATGTCGTTGTCGTCGACGACGACGCTGAGCATATAGGTCGGGGTGCCGTCGCTGCGCAGCAGGACGAAATCGTCGAGTTCGGCATTCTGGACGGTGACTGCGCCCTGCACCTTGTCGTGGATCGTCACCTCTCCGTCCTGCGGCGCGCGCAGGCGGACGACGTGCGGGGCGGCGGGATCGCCGTCGTCGCGGTCGCGCCAAGGGCTGCGGACGCGGAAGGGCAAGCGCTTTTCCTGCGCTTCGGCGCGCATCGCGGCGAGCTCGTCCTGCGTCAGATAGCAGCGGTAGGCGTCGCCCTTTGCGAGCAATTCGGCAGCGACCTCGGCGTGGCGCGGGGCGCGGGCAAACTGGAACACCGTCTCGCCGTCCCAGTCCAGATCGAGCCACTGCATCCCGTCGAGGATTGCGTCGATCGCGGCGTCGGTCGAACGGGCGCGGTCGGTGTCCTCGATACGGAGCAGGAATTTGCCGCCATGATGGCGCGCAAACAGCCAGTTGAAAAGCGCGGTGCGCGCGCCGCCGATATGGAGATAGCCGGTCGGCGAGGGCGCGAAGCGCGTCACGACGGCGGCGCCGGTGGCTTCGTTCGGATCGGTCTGGTTTTCGGTTGCCACTACGGCCTCTTTCACTCACTCTGCCGCCCCCGGACAGGTGCGGGGACGGGGTCGGGGGAGCCCCTAGCATGGCGACAAGGCAGCTTCAAACGCCGTTTGATGGCCGATGGGCGGGTGGCCGGGCGCGGCTGCTAGCGAATATCGAGGCGCGGCTGGAGGCCGAGCGCGAGCGCATCGGATTGTGGCTGCCGGTTGCGTTCGGGGCGGGGATCGCGGCGTGGTTCGCGCTTCCGGCGGCGGCGCACTGGATCGGACTGTTGTTGTCGCTCGGCGGCGGGCTGCTCGCGGGGTTGCTGATCGGCTGGCAGCGGCGGCTCGGGCGAATGCTCGCGATCGGGTGCGCGGTGATGGCGCTGGGCCTGCTCCTCGTCTGGGTGCGTGCGACATGGGTCGCGGCGCCGGTGCTGGCGCAGCCGATCACCACCGAATTTTCGATGCGGGTCGAACGGGTCGAGCCGCTGCCGGCGCGCGGACAGGTGCGTATCCTCGCGCGGCCGCAACATCGCGCCGATATGCCGCCGCGCCTCCGCCTGACATTACGCAGCGAACAGGCAGCGGGACTCGCGGGCGGTGAGCTGGTCGCGGTGCGGGCACGGCTGATGCCGCCGCCGCCTGCCAGCCTGCCGGGCGGATATGATTTCGCCCGGCGCGCCTGGTTCGACGGGATCGGTGCGGTGGGGACGGTGCTCGGCGACGTCGCCCGCGCGTCGGGGGCGGCCGAGAGCACCCCGCCGCTGCGCATGCGGCTTAGCGGACATATCCAGCAGCAGGTCGAAGGATCGGCGGGCGGCATCGCTGCGGCGCTGGTCACCGGCGATCAGGGCGCGATCAGCGAGGCGGATTCGGAAGCAATGCGGCGTAGCGGCCTCGCGCATCTGCTGTCGATCAGCGGGCTGCATGTGACCGCAGTCGTCGGCTTCACCATGTTCCTGCTTATCCGGCTGCTCGCGCTGAGCCCGCGGCTGGCGCTGCGCGGCGTCGTGCTTACGGCAGCAGCCGGGGGCGCGGCGCTAGCGGGGGTTGGCTATACATGGCTCAGCGGCGCCGAGGTGCCGACGATCCGCTCGTGCGTCGCGGCGCTGCTCGTTCTCGCAGCGTTCCTGCTGGGGCGCGAGGCGCTGACATTGCGGTTGGTCGCGGCGGGGGCGCTGATCGTGCTCGTCTGGCGGCCCGAGGCGCTCGCGGGGCCAAGCTTCCAGCTCAGCTTTGCGGCGGTCACCGCGATCATCGCGCTACACGAAAGCCCGCGGATGCGCCGCTTCCTCGAACGGCGCGACGAACGCTGGATCGTCCACGCCGGCCGCGGTGTTGCCGGGCTGCTGATTACCGGTTTTGTTGTCGAAATCGCACTGGCGCCCATCGCCTTGTTCCATTTTCACAAGGCGGGGCTTTACGGCGCGCTCGCCAATGTCGTCGCGATCCCGCTCACGACCTTCGTCATCATGCCCGCCGAAGCGCTGGCGTTGCTGTTCGACAGCGTCGGGCTCGGCGCGCCCTTCTGGTGGGTCGCCGAAAAGGCGCTCGCGCTGCTGATCCTGCTCGCGCACGGCGTCGCCGATGCGCCGGGCGCGGTCGCGACCTTGCCGTCCTTTCCGCCATGGGGCTTCGCGCTCGTCGTTTTCGGCGGGTTATGGCTGCTCCTGTGGCGGACGTCGTGGCGGCTGGCTGGACTCGTGCCGCTTGTCATCGGCGTCGCTGCGCTGCTCGTGCAGCCGCGGCCCGACATCTTGGTGACCGGCGACGGGCGCCATATCGCGGTGGCGGTACCCGGCGGTAGCTATGCCCTGCTGCGCGATCGTGCGGGCGATTTCATCCGCGATTCGCTGTCCGAAGCGGCGGGAATCGATACGCCGCTGGTCGCCCTCGCTGACTTGGAGCATGTGACGTGCAACCGCGATTTCTGCCGCTGGCGGCAAGGGGAAGGCGATACGGGACGTGTCATCCTTGCCTCGCGCGGCCGCGACCGGATCGACGGCGCCGACATGGCTGAGGCCTGCGCTGCCGCCGATGTGGTCATCAGTGATCGCTGGTTGCCGCGCGAATGTGTCGCACGCTGGCTTACGATCGACCGTGACAGCCTCGCCGAAACCGGCGGGCTGGCACTCTACCTAGGCGAGGAGCCACGCGCGATCACCAGCCTGAATGCCGGTGACGCACATCCGTGGCGCCGGCCCCGGCAGGTCAGTGGTAACGACGAAGCAGTCCCGACAGGCGTCCTTGCACGATGACCCGCTCGGCGGGGTAACGTTGCGGCTCATAGGCGCTGTTCGCCGGATCGAGCCGGATCATCTGGCCTTCGCGGCGGAAATATTTGAGCGTCGCATCCTGCCCGTCGACGAGCGCGACGACGATATCGCCCTCGCGTGCGGTGCTCGCCTTCTGGATCAGCGCATAGTCGCCGTCGAAAATTCCGGCTTCCACCATGGAATCGCCCGAAACCTCGAGCGCATAATGTTCGCCCGCGCCGAGCAGCGCGGCGGGAACCGCTAGATTATTGTGATCCTCGAACGCCTCGATCGGCACGCCTGCGGCGATCTTGCCATGCAGCGGCACCTCGATGATGTCGTTCGCGGCGATCAGCCGCATCGCCGGCGGGCTCTTGCGCAACGGCACGACATTTTCACGCGTCGGCGCCGCCTTTGCCGTTTCAGGCAGCTTTACCACTTCGAGGGCGCGGGCCCGGTTGGGAAGGCGGCGCAGGAAGCCGCGTTCCTCGAGGGCGCTGATCAGTCGGTGGATGCCCGACTTGGATTTCAGTCCCAGCGCCTCCTTCATCTCCTCGAACGACGGCGAAATGCCGCTCGCGTCGAGCTTTTGCTGGATGAAGTGAAGCAGTTCATGCTGCTTGGCGGTCAACATCGATCATTCTCCGTCAGGACCAGAACCGGACATAATGAGAACGATAGTGGAACATACCGGAACTTGTCAAGCGATGGCGATATAATCGGCGATCGCGCCCGCCGCGCGCGGGGGCGCACCGATTTCGCGGATCAGCAACGCGTCGGCCTCGATCAGCGGGACAGTCTGGCCGCTGTCCTGGCTGTCGAACATATGGAGAGCGCCGCCGTCGACCCGTGCGCGCAGATAATCCCGGCGCGCCCCACCGGCGGCAAGCGCTGCGTCGAGCGGTGCCTGGCGGATTGCGGGGAGCGGATTTGCTGCGCCTGCAAGATGGCGGATCAACGGCAGCAGGAAGAGCGTCGCGGTGACGAAGGCCGAGCCGGGGTTGCCGGGCAGCCCGAGCAGCAGCGCCTCGCCTATCGCACCGGCGATCAGCGGTTTGCCCGGCCGCATCGCGATCTTCCAGAAATCGAGCCGGCCGCCGGCGTCGTCGAGGGCGCCGCGAACATGGTCATGGTCGCCCACGGATGCGCCGCCGACGGTGACGATGACGTCATGGTGTCGCGCCAACTCCTTGATTGCACTGGCAATCGACATTCGGTCGTCGCGCATATGGAGCGGCAGGGCGACGTCGGCGGGAACGGCGGCGAGCATCGCCGCGAGCATCGCGCCGTTGCTGTTCGGGATCTGGCCCGGCGCGAGCGTGCGGCCCGGCGCGACAAGCTCGTCACCAGTGGTCAGGATCGCGACGCGCGGCCGCGATCCGACGCGAACCTCGCCCGCGCCGCCCATGATCGCGGCGGCGATTGCGCCGGCGCCCATACGCGTTCCGGGGGCGAGCAGGCGCGTGCCGGCGGCGAAATCGCCGGCGCGTTCGCGGATATGGCGCCCCCGCGCGCCGGGGCCGTCGCCGGTTAGCGCCAGTGCCACGCCCGCTGCCGCAACATCTTCCTGGAGGATCACCGTGTCGGCACCGCCCGGAAGCATGGCGCCGGTGAAGATTCGCATCGCCTCGCCGGGGCCGACGGTCCGGTCCGGGGCAGCGCCGGCAGCGATTTCGCCGGTAATTGTCCACGGTCCCGGCATGTCGGCAAAACGGATCGCATAGCCGTCCATCGCCGACAGCGCCGCCGCAGGCTGGTCGCGCGATGCGAAGACATCTTGCGAAAGATAGCGTCCAAGCGACGCGGAAACCGCGATATTTTCTGCCGCCAAGGGGGTGCGGAGCGCGAGCAGGCGCGCCTGCGCTTCCTCGACCGGCAGCAAGCCGCTCATCCGGCGCGCCAGTCGCCCGAGCGGCCACCGCTCTTTTCGAGCAGGCGGATGTCGCCGAGGGTCATCGCGCGGTCGAGCGCCTTGGCCATGTCGTAAAGGGTCAGCAGCGCCACCGATGCGGCGGTGAGCGCCTCCATCTCGACCCCCGTCGGCCCGGTCGTCGCCGCGACCGCGCGCACCGAAATGCCGTCTTCCTCCCATTCGAATTCGACGCTGACCTGTGTCAGCGCGATCGGGTGGCAAAGCGGGATGAGGTCGGCGGTGCGTTTCGCCGCCATGATGCCGGCGATGCGCGCGGTCGACAGCACGTCGCCTTTCGGCGCGTTGCCGCTGCGGATGGCATCGAGCGCCTCCGCCGACATGGCGATACGCCCGCCTGCCACCGCGCGGCGTCCGGTTGCCGCCTTGCCGCCGACATCGACCATATGCGCCGCACCCTTTTCGTCGAGATGCGTCGGGCGGGTCATGCCGCCACTCCGGTGAGCAGCGCTTTCGTTGCTGCCGTGACGTCGGGCTGGCGCATCAGGCTTTCGCCGACGAGGAAGCTCCTGGCGCCGCTGGCGGCCAGCCGTTCGCAATCGGCATGGCTGGCGATGCCGCTTTCACCGACGAGCAAGGTGTCCGGCGGGACCAGTTTCGCAAGGCGTTCGGTGACGCCGAGGTCGGTTTCGAAGGTGCGGAGGTCGCGGTTGTTGACGCCGATCAGCCGCGACGTCAGCCTGCCCAAAGCACGCTCGAGTTCGGCTTCGTCATGGACTTCGACGAGCACGTCCATGCCGCGCTCGACCGCTGCCGCCTCGATGTCCTGCATGACGCCATCATTGAGTGCGGCGACGATAATCAGGATCGCATCGGCGCCGATCGCGCGTGCCTCGGCGACCTGCCAGGGATCGATCATGAAATCCTTGCGCAGCGCGGGCAGAGTACAGGCGGCGCGCGCGGCGACCAGATAATCCTCGTGCCCCTGAAAATAGGGCGCATCGGTCAGCACCGACAGACAGGCAGCGCCCCCGGCCCCATATTGGCGCGCATGATCCGCCGGATTAAAATCCTCCCGGATCAGTCCTTTGGATGGCGAGGCTTTCTTGATTTCAGCGATCAGGCCAAAGCCGCCGGCGTCGATTTTCGCCTGCAGCGCGGCGGCAAAACCGCGGACGGGACCCGCGTCGATCGCATCGAGATCGGCGAGGGAGCGCACCGCGCGGCGCGCGGCGACCTCTTCGGCCTTGGTGGCAAGTATCTGGGTGAGCTTGTTCATTTATAGGCGATCCAGCAATTGAGCAGCGCGTTGGCAAGGCCCTTGTCGATCGACTCGGCAGCCTCCTCGACACCTTCGAGCAACGTGTCGGCGGCGCCGGCGACGACAAGCGCTTCGGCGGCGTTATAGAGTACGGCGTCGCGATAGGCGCCGGATTCGCCTTGCAGCAGGGCGCGCAGCGCCTTCGCGTTATAGGCCGCGTCGCCGCCGCGAATCTCGTCGAGCGATCGCGGCGGAAGACCGGCATCGGCCGCCTCGCTGCGTTGCATCCGGACACCCTCGGGCGTGATCACCGCGACCTCGTTGCCCCCCGCCAGCGATAGCTCGTCGAGCCCCTCGTCGCCCGAAATGACGCGCGAATGGTCGGTGCCGAGCCGGTGCAGCGCCTCGGCATAGACGGGAACATAGGCGGGACGGGCGATGCCGATGAGCTGGCGCGTGACGCGCGCGGGGTTGGCGAGCGGACCCATGAGGTTGAAGATCGTCCGCCGCCCGATCGCCTTGCGGATCGGCATGATGCGCTTCATTGCGGGGTGACGCGTCCCGGCGAAGAGGAAACAGATGCCGAGATCGGCGAGTTGCGCCTCGGCCTGCCGGTCGGCGCGCTCCATGTCGAGGCCAAGCGCTTCCAGCGTATCGGCGGCGCCGGACTTCGAGGAAGCGGCCCGATTTCCGTGCTTTGCGACGGGAACTTCGCATGCGGCAACAACAATCGACACGGCGGTCGAGACGTTGAGCGTATGATGGCCGTCGCCGCCGGTGCCGCAAACGTCGATCGCGCCGGCGGGCGCTGCGACGGGGATCAGCCGGTTGCGCATCGCCTGCGCGGCGGCGGCGATTTCGACCATGGTTTCGCCGCGATCGGAGAGGGCGATCAGAAATTCGGTCACCTGTTCGTCGGTCGCGCCGCCATCGAGCATCGTCGCGAAGGCATCGGCCGCTTCGTCGTGATCGAGCAGCGCCGAAGGATCGGGAAAGGGACCGAAGCGGCTCATGCCGCCTGCCGCTCGCCGACCGGCAGTCCTGCGATCCTCAGGAAATTGGCGAGCATCGCATGGCCATGTTCGGTCGCGATGCTTTCGGGGTGGAACTGGACGCCGTGGATCGGGAGGTCGGTGTGGCGGAAGCCCATGATGGCGCCATCGTCGCTCGTCGCATTGATGACGAGGCTGGCCGGGATGTCGACGACCTCGAGGCTGTGATAGCGCGTCGCGGTGAGCGGCGAGGGCAGGCCGGTGAACAGCCCGCTGCCGTCGTGGCAGACCGGCGACGTCTTGCCGTGCATCAGGTGACCGCGCTGGACGGTGCCGCCGAAATGCTGGCCGATCGCCTGATGGCCGAGGCAGACGCCGAGCAGCGGCCGCGCGGCGTCGGCGCAGGCGGCGACGAGATCGAGGCTGATCCCCGCCTCATTGGGCGTGCATGGGCCGGGCGAGATCAGGATCGCATCGGCGCCGCTGGCCAATGCGGCCGCGGCGGTCAGCGCGTCGTTCCGCTCGACGCGCACCTCTGCCCCCAGCTCGATCAGATAATGAACGAGGTTGAAGGTGAAGCTGTCGTAATTGTCGATGACGAGGATCATGGTCTTTTACTGCCCGTATCCCGGTGTTCCGGCAAGCCGCACCGCCTCGCGCGCCGCAGCAAACAGCGCGCCGGCTTTGGCTTCGCATTCGCGCTGTTCATAGGCTGCCTCGCTGTCGGCGACGATGCCGGCGCCGGCCTGGACGTGCATTTCGCCGTCCTTGACGATCGCGGTGCGCAGCACGATGCAGCTATCCATATTGCCGTCGGGGGCGAAATAGCCGACGCCGCCGGCATAAGGGCCGCGCGCGTCGGCTTCGAGTTCGGCGATGATCTGGCAGGCGCGAACCTTGGGCGCGCCGCTGACCGTTCCGGCCGGGAAGCCCGCGAACAGCGCGTCGATCGCGTCCTTGCCCGCCGCGATGCGGCCGATGACGTTCGAGACGATGTGCATGACGTGGCTGTAGAATTCGACCGTATAGCTGTCGGTCACGACGACGCTGCCGCCGGTGGCGGCGCGGCCGACGTCGTTGCGGCCGAGGTCGAGCAGCATCAGATGCTCGGCGCGTTCCTTGGGATCGGCGAGCAGCGATTCGCGGTTTTCGAGATCCTCGGCGCTGGTCTTGCCGCGCGGGCGGGTGCCGGCGATAGGCCGGATGGTGATTTCGCCGTCGCGCACGCGGACAAGAATCTCGGGCGACGAACCGATCAGCGCAAAGCCCGGCAGGTCGAGGAAATAGAGGAAGGGCGAAGGATTGATCCGCCGCAGCGCGCGGTAAAGATCGAAGGGCGGCAAATCGAACGGCGTCGAAAAGCGCTGCGACAGCACGACCTGAAAGATATCGCCCGCGGCGATATAATCCTTCGCAGTGGCGACCATGGCGGCATAGTCGCCGGGCGTCGTCGCGGGTATCGGAACGATGTCGCCGGGCACGGCATCCGTCGCCGCGCGGTCGGCGTGCGCGCTGGCGCTGGCCAGCCGCGCCGCGATATCGTCGAGCCGTTCCTGTGCGGCATCGATCATCCGGTCGATCGGCGCCGCCGGATCGGGCCAGAGCGGCGCGATCAGGAAAAGTTCGTCGGCGAGGCGGTCGAAGACGAGGATCGTCGTCGGGCGCACGAAGACCATGTCGGGCAGGCCGAGCCCGGCGCCGGGCGCCCGCGGGATGCGCTCCACGAGGCCGATGGTTTCATAGGCGAAGAAGCCGACGAGAGTGGTCAGCGCCTTCGGCAAGCCTTCGGGCACGTCGAAGCGGCATTCGGCAACGAGGTCGCGCAGTGCCTGCAGCGCGCCGGCCGCGACCGGCTCGAACGCCTCCTTGTCGCGGCGCCAGTCGCGGTTGATCCGCGCCGTGTCGCCGCGCGCTTCGAGCAGCAGGTCGGGGTCGAGGCCGATCATGCTGTAGCGGCCGCGGGTTTCGCCGCCCTCGACCGATTCGAGCACCCAGTCGCCGCGCCCCGGTTCGATGAGCTTGATCGCCGCCGATACCGGCGTTTCGATATCGGCGATCAGCCGCTGCCACACGACCGCGCCGCGGCCCTGCGCCAGCGCTTCGAGCGCGGCGGCTCTGCCCTCCAGCACCCGCGCCGCCTTATTCGGCGACCGGCGCCGTGCCGGTAAGTTCGCGGCGGAGCTGGTCGACCAGTTGCTTGTTGATCGTCACCCCGGCGCGGCGCTTCGCCTCGGCGACGAGCTGTTCGACGAGTTCGTTGCCGAAAGCGGCGCCGAGCGGGCGCGCGATATAGGCGGCGGCGCGCGGGTCGACCGACTTGATGTCGGGCCGGTTCACTTCGTTGAGCGCGATCACCATCCAGCCGCGGTTGCCCGGGATTTCGAGCGTCTTGACCGTGCCCTTGGCCATCGAGAACAACAGCGCGAGTTCGGGCGGTGCGCCCTTGCCATCGCGGTCGAGGTCGCCGCGGCGGCCGCCGATCGTCTGGACATTGCCGATGTTCGGGCCGGCGGCACTCACCGCCTCGGCGAGTGATTTTCCGCCTTCGACCGCCTTGACGATGCCACGGGCCTTGTCGCGCGCCACCTTTTGCCCCTCGGCAAAGCGCCAGTCGGCGAGCAGGTCGCCGCGGATCTGCGCGAAGGGCGGCGGCGCCGCAGCGGTGATCGATTTCACCGCAAAGACGGCGAATTTCTCATTCTCGACCAGCGTCGCGATTTCGCCTTCGCCTTCGCCGCTGCCGAGGAAGGCCTGGGCGATCATCGGCGCCATTTCGGGCGGCAGGGTGAAGGCGGGCTGCGCCGGGGCGCGGCCGCTCGGCAGCAGCGCCGGGGTTTCGACGAGCTGGAGCTTGCGGTCGGCGGCGACTTCCTCGATCGACGCGCCGCCGTTCACGGCGTCCTGGATCGCGTTATAATAATCGACGATCGCCTCGTTCGCCTTGTTCTTTTCGAGTTCGGTGCGGATTTCGGGGGTCGCGTCGGCAAGGCTGCGCGCCGGATTGGCGGTAACGCTCTCGACCCGCGCGATTGCCCAGCCAAGGCCGGTCTGCGTCGGACCGAGGACATCGCCGCGCTTCGCGGCAAAGGCGGCTTTCGCCGCTGCCGCCGTGGTCGTCGCGGCATAGGCGGTCTGGGTCAGCTCGCCCGTCGTCGAGGCCGAAAGACCGGCGGCCTGCGCGGCGGCGGCGAGCGGGGTGCCGCCGCGGACCTTGGCCACGAGGGCATTGGCGGCGGCTTGGTCGGGGACGATCACCTGCGCGAAGCGCCGCGTCTCGGTCGCAGCGAAATTGGCGGCGTTGTCCTTGTAGACCTTGGCGATTTCGGCCTCGGTCACCGCGGGAACCGGCACCGCGCTGCGATCGAACAGCGCATATTGGATGACGCGCCGCTCGGGGACGGTGAAGCGCGCCTTATGCTGTGCAAGATATTTCTGCAGCACGGCGTCGCCCGGATCGGCGGTCGGCGCAAAGGGGCTGGCGGGGATGAAGGTCGCCTGTCCGTGCCGCTGTTCGAGCGGCAGCACCGCATAGGGTTTGGCCATGCCCGGGGCGACGGCGGGGATTCCCCCGATCGGTTTCGCGAGTTGCTGGCTGAGCAGCAACGTTTCGATTTCGCCGCGAATCTGGTTCTCGTTGAGGCCGCTCTCGGCAAGATAGGCTTCGTAGCGCTTCTGGTCGAAGCTGCCCGACACGCCCGAGAAGGCATCGGCGATCTGTGCGTCGATCAGCCGCTTGCTGACCCCGAAACCGAGGTCGCGTGCAAGCTGGCGGACCGCAGCGTCGTTGATCAACTGCTTCAATATGCCGTCGAGCGCGCCCGATTCGACGAAGGCCTCGCGCGTCAGTCCCGGCTGGTCCTGCCGCGCCCGGTTATACGCCTGTTGAACGCGCGCGCGCAGTTCGCCGACGCCGATTTCGGTGTCGCCGACCTTGGCGACATTGGCGCCGCCGAGTCCGCCGAAGGTCGAGTTGCCGGTCACATCGCCGAGCGCGAAGGCGACGCCGACGAGGACGACGAAGCCGAGCGCGATGGCTTTGCCGACGGTGGATCCGAAGAGGCGGCGAATGGCGGTGATCATGAAGCGGGCGTTCTTTCGGCGGGGCGCACGGGGCGCGGTTGCGCGTTGCTTTAGGCGGGAGGCGGCGCGGCATCAAGGCGGGAAAGGGGGTTTTCGCAGGCGCCGACCCCGCTTGCCACTCCCCCACGATGACCGCTAGGGCGCGAGGCACATTTGATCCAAGCAAGGAGCGGCACGATGGCGCGGCGCAAATATGTGGTCGGCAACTGGAAGATGAACGGGCTGGCGGCCGCGATCGGCGAGGCGCAGGCGATTTTCGCCGCAGCAAAGGCGCACGACGGCGTCGATGTCGCCATCTGTCCGCCGTTCACGCTGATCGGCGCCATGGTCGCGGCGGTACCCGGCGCGGCAGTCGGCGGGCAGGACTGCCACAGCGCCGCGTCGGGCGCTTTCACCGGATCGGTCGCGGCGCCGATGCTGGTCGATGCGGGCGCCAGCCTGACCATCGTCGGCCATAGCGAACGGCGCGACGGATTCGGCGAAAGCGACGAGGATGTGCGCGCCAAGGCCGAAGCTGCGCTGGCTGCGGGGCTGGCTGTCATCCTGTGTGTCGGCGAACCGCGCGAGGTCCGCGAATCGGGCGGGGCCATCGACCATGTGCTGGCGCAGATCGCGGGCTCGGTTCCCGACGCGTTCGACGCCGACCGGCTCGCAATCGCCTATGAGCCGATCTGGGCGATCGGCACCGGGCTTGTCCCGACCGTCGGCGACGTCGAGGCGATGCACGGCGCGATCCGCGGGGCGCTGGCGGCGCGTTTCGGTGACGCGGCACAGGAAATGCGCCTGCTTTATGGCGGCTCGGTCAATGGCGAGAACGCCGCCGAACTGCTCGGCGCGGCCGATGTCGACGGGGCGCTGGTCGGCGGCGCGAGTCTGACCGCGGGCAAATTCGTGCCGATTATCGAGGCCGCCGCGGCGCTTGGCTGAGCCTTGTGGGTTGAAGCGACGCGCCTTCGTCTCTATGTGCGCCGCGGGCGTGGACCAAGTGAGGCCGCGCGAGTTCGGGAAAATATGATGTCCAACCTGTTCACCTTCCTGCTTGTCGTCCAGGCGCTCGTCGCCGCGGCGATGATCGGCGTCATCCTGATGCAGAAGTCGGAAGGTGGCGGCCTCGGCGTCGGCGGCAGCCCCGCCGGGCTGCTATCGGCGCGCGGCGCGGCGGATTTCCTGACCCGCGCGACGACGATCCTCGCCTGCCTGTTCGTCGGCCTCTCGATCCTCCTTGCCGCGATGGCTTCGGTCGGCCGCGGCGGATCGACGATCGACACGTCGCTGTCGAAAGCGGCGCAGCAGCAGTCGGCACCGTCGTCGTCGCTGACCGGCCCGGCGCAGCAGCCCGCACAGGGCGCCGCAGCCCCGGCGCAGGCGCCGGTGAGCGACGATCCGCTGGCAGCGGCCGCCGCAGCCGCCGCGGCAAAGGACGCCCCGGCGCAGCCGCAGGCGCCCGCGAAGAAGTAAAGCCGATCCAGCGGGGGCTCCGGCCTCCACCCCCAATCCCGCGCGGCGGAATTATTTCCGCCGTTTGCGATTCGACGGCTTGCGCCGTCCCCCTCCTGTTGAGTAAGTCTTTCCTCCCATGGCGCGGTTCATTTTTATCACCGGCGGCGTGGTCTCCTCCCTTGGCAAAGGTTTGATGGCGGCTAGCCTTGCGGCTCTGTTGCAGGCGCGGGGTTACCGTGTCCGCATCCGGAAATTCGATCCCTATCTGAACGTCGATCCGGGGACGATGTCGCCCTATCAGCACGGCGAGGTCTATGTGACCGACGACGGCGCCGAGACCGACCTCGACCTTGGTCATTACGAGCGCTTTACCGGCGTCGCGGCGCGGCAGAGCGATAATGTCACCTCGGGCCGCATCTATCAGCAGATCATCACCAAGGAACGCCGCGGCGATTATCTGGGTGCGACGGTGCAGGTCGTCCCGCACGTCACCGACGCGATCAAGGCGTTCGCGCGCACCGACATCGACGACCTCGATTTCGTGCTTTGCGAAATCGGCGGCACCGTCGGCGACATCGAATCGCTGCCGTTCATCGAGGCGATCCGCCAGCTTCGCAACGAAGAGGGGCGCGAGAACACGCTGTCGGTCCACGTCACGCTGGTGCCGTACATCGCGGCGGCGGGCGAGCTGAAGACCAAGCCGACGCAGCACAGCGTGCGCGAACTGGCGTCGCTGGGCGTCCAGCCCGATATCCTGCTCTGCCGCTGCGAAAAGCCGCTGCCCGAGGGCGAGCGCGCGAAGATCGCGCAATTCTGCAACGTGCGGAAGGAAGCGGTGATCCCGGCGCTCGACGCCGACAGCATCTATTCGGTGCCGGTACAATATCATGGCGAGGGGCTCGACAGCGAAGTCCTGCGCGCGTTCGGCATCCACGACGCGCCCGACCCCGACCTGTCGCGCTGGTACGACATCATGGACCGCAAGCAGCATCCCGAGGGCGAGGTCACGATCGGCGTCGTCGGCAAATATGTCTCGCTGCCCGATGCGTATAAGTCGCTCAACGAGGCGCTGGTGCATGGCGGCATGGCGCACCGGGTCAAGGTCAACATCCGCTGGCTCGACGCCGAAATGTTCGAGCACGACGAGGATCTGGCGGCGAATCTCGAGCCGCTGCACGGTATTCTCGTGCCCGGGGGCTTCGGCGAGCGCGGGTCGGAGGGCAAGATCGCCAGCGTCCGCTTCGCCCGCGAACGCAACGTCCCCTTCTTCGGCATCTGCCTCGGCATGCAGATGGCGTGCATCGAAGGCGCGCGGAACACGAGCGGGATCGACAAGGCGTCGAGCACCGAATTCGGTCCGACCGAGGAACCGATCGTCGGCCTGATCACCGAATGGATGAGCGCCGAAGGGCTGCAGAAGCGCGGCGCGAACACCGACCTCGGCGGCACGATGCGGCTCGGTGCCTATGAAGCGAAGCTGTCGCCGAACAGCCATGTCGCGAGCGTCTATGGTGCGAACGAGATCAGCGAGCGCCACCGCCACCGTTACGAGGTCAACGGCGCCTATCGCGATCGGCTCGAAGCCGGCGGGCTCGTTTTTTCGGGCATGTCGCCCGACGGCATGTTGCCGGAAATCGTTGAGCGGCCCGACCATCCGTGGTTTATCGGGGTGCAGTTCCATCCGGAACTCAAGTCGAAACCCTTCGACCCGCACCCCTTGTTCGCGGGATTCATCGAAGCAGCGGTCAAGCAGAGCCGTCTGGTCTAGGACCGACGGCAGAAAAGGGTCAGGGCATGGATCACGCGAAACTCGCCGAATTGCAGGGCCCCGAGAGTATTTTTTCCGGCCTGTCGATTCAGGACTGGGCCGATATCGCGGGCCGTGCGGTCCAGATCAATTTCGTCAAGGGCAAGGAATTGCTCAGTCAGGGCGATAGCGGCGACAGCCTGCTGATCCTGACCGAGGGCAGCGCGCGCGTGTCGATGCTGACCGCGAACGGGCGCGAGATCGTGCTGGCTTATGCCGAACCGGGCGCCGTGCTCGGCGAGATCGCACTCCTCGATGGGGGCGAGCGCACCGCGTCGGTGACTGCGACGAGCGCCGGCAGTGCGCTCCAGCTCGGCCGCAACGCAATGCGCGATTTCGCAACTAGCCATCCCGAATTCGCCTGGTCGCTGATGCAGCAGCTCGCACGCCGCCTGCGCACCGCCGACCAGACGATCGAAAGCGACCGCGCCTATGCGTCGGGGCCGCGGCTGGCGCGCTATCTCAAGCGGCTGATTCGCAAGGATGCCGAGGCATCGCAGCGCGTCGAACTGAGCCAGACCGAACTCGGCAATTTTGCGGGGATGAGCCGCGAGCATATCAACCGCCAGCTCAAGAGCTGGGAAGAATCGGGCGTGATTTCGCTCGAACAAGGCCGGGTGCGCGTGCTCGACGCCGACATGCTGGAGGATATCAGCGAGAGCGAGGGGTAAGGCGGCTTCCGGCCGGACTCGGACATTTCCTTCATCGTCACCCCGGACTCCGGGGCCCATGACTTGGGCGCCGCAGTGGATCCCGGATCAAGTCCGGGATGACGAAAATGGGTGGAGCTATGTCTGCTCACCACCCAATGTCGAAGTAATGGATCGCTATCTGGGAATCACAACGCCCGGGCCTCCTTCGAGACCCGGGCGCCTGTGACGAACATCGCCATCCCCCTTTGCGCAGACCAGGCGAATGGCCTGCACTCCCTGGAGCCGGGCCTTTGGGCCGCGTTGAACCAGAAGTCATCGGGCTAGGGCGTAGAGGGCGGCTTGTCACCCTTTGCGAACGATCCCAGACGGTTTTTGCCCCGCCCTGTGGCCGATGGGCAACATATTTTGCGAATCTCTCGCAACAATGCCTCGCTTCCGGCGGCCATTGCCAGCGCTACCGGCGCTCCCTAAAGCGGGCGGCATGACCGCAATGCGCCCCGCGCCGAAAAGGCCGTCCGCCTCATGATCCTGCGTCCGTACGAACGCACCATCTTCAAGCGTTACCTGCTTCCGCAACGCGGCGAGGGCTTCATCTTCGTCGCCGCGGCGTTCAGCTTCACCGCCGTGATGCTGGGTGTCGCGGCGCTGGTGATCGTGATGAGCGTGATGAACGGCGTGCGCGCCGACCTGTTCGACAAGATCGTCGGGCTCAACGGCCATGCGGTGGTGCAGGGCTTCGGCGGCCGGCTCGACGATTGGCAGGGCGTGCTCAAGGAAGCGAAGGCGACGCCCGGCGTGGTGTCGGCGACGCCGCTGATCGAGCAGCCCTTGCTCGCGACCTTCAGCGGGCGGGTCGAGGGCGTGCTGGTTCGCGGCATGACGGTTCCCGACATCCGCAAGAACGAGACGTTGGGCGGCAAAGTATTGCAGGGCAGCCTCAATTCGCTGACCCCCAATTCGGGCAATATCGCGATCGGCAGCGAACTGGCGCGCAATCTTGGCGCGACGGTCGGGTCGAACCTGACGATCATCAATCCCGCCGGCCGCTCGACGCCCTTCGGTACGGTGCCGCGCGAGATCAGCTACCGCGTGTCGGCGGTGTTCGAGATCGGCGTCTATGATTTCGACAAGGCCTATGTCGTCATGCCGATGGAGGATGCGCAGCTCCTGCTGCTGACCGGCGACCAGATCGGGATGATCGAGGTCAAAGTGACCGATCCCGACAAGGTCGGCACGATCCTGCAGCCGCTCGCCGAAAAGGTGGCGGCGCAGGCGATCATCTCCGACTGGCGGTCGATGAACGCCAGCCTGTTCGAGGCGCTGTCGGTCGAACGCGTCGCAATGTTCGTGATCCTGTCGCTGATCATCCTCGTCGCGTCGTTCAACATCATCTCCTCGCTGATCATGCTGGTGCGGGCGAAGACGCGCGACATGGCGATCCTGCGCACGATGGGGGCGCCGCGCGACGCGGTGATGCGGATATTCATCGCCATCGGGCTTGCGATCGGCGTTTCGGGTACGCTCGTCGGCATGGCGCTGGGGTTCGCCACGCTGTTTTTCCGGCAGGGCGTGCTGCGCGGGGTCGAGTTTCTGACCGGGCAGCAGCTGTGGGACCCGTCGATCCGCTTCCTGACCGAGCTGCCGTCGAAGCCCGACCCGTTCGAAATCACCCTGATCGCGGTGATGACGATCCTCTTCAGCTTCCTCGCGACGCTCTATCCGGCGTACAAGGCGGCGAATACCGATCCCGTACAGGTGCTGCGCTATGAGTGACGTCGTTCTCGAACTCGCGGCTTTGAAGCGGAGCTTCACCCAGGGCGATGTCACGATCGAAGTGTTGCGCGGCGTCGATGCGCATCTGAAGCGCGGCGAGATCGTCGCATTGCTCGGCCCGTCGGGGTCGGGCAAGTCGACGATGCTGCAAGCCGTCGGGCTGCTCGAGGGCGGTTTCGACGGCACGATCCGTATCGATGGCGAGGATGTCACGCGGTTGGGGCAGGGCGAGCGCACGAAGACGCGGCGCGAGAAGATCGGCTTCGTCTATCAATTCCACCATTTGCTCCCCGATTTCAACGCGATCGAGAATGTCGTGCTGCCGCAACTGATTCGTGGGTCAAAGCAGGCCGACGCTGAGGAACGCGCCGCCGACCTCCTCGGCCGGTTGGGGCTCGGCGAGCGGCTGCATCACAAACCGAGCAAGTTGTCGGGAGGCGAACAGCAACGCGTGGCGGTGGCGCGCGCGCTCGCCAACCGGCCGCTGCTCGTGCTCGCCGACGAGCCGACCGGCAATTTGGACGAGGCGACCGCCGACCGCGTGTTCGACCAGTTCGTCAAGCTGGTGCGCGATCATGGTTCGGCGGCGCTGGTCGCGACACACAACGAACGATTGGCGGCAAAGATGGACCGCGTGCTGCGCTTGCACGAAGGGCGAATAGAGGTTTAGTCTGCGCCGACGGCAGGGGACGGAATATGGCACTCTACGATCTTTCGGCGAAGCTTCCGGGCGGCGGCGCGCAGTCGCTGGCCGATTACAAGGGCAAGGTGCTGCTGATCGTCAACACCGCCTCGAAATGCGGCTTCACCCCGCAATATGAGGGGCTGGAAGAATTGTACCGCGATTACAAGGATCGCGGGTTTGAGATCCTGGCCTTTCCGTGCAACCAGTTCGGTGCGCAAGAGCCCGGCGATGCGGCCGAGATCGCGAATTTCTGTTCGCTGACCTATGACGTGACCTTTCCGGTGATGGCGAAGATCGATGTCAACGGCGACGATGCCGATCCGATCTTCAAGCATCTGAAGAAGGAAAAGACCGGCCTGCTCGGCAGCGGCATCAAATGGAATTTCACCAAATTCCTCGTCGATCGCGATGGCAAGACCGTCTCGCGCCACGCCCCGACGACGAAGCCCGAGCAGCTTCGCAAGGAAATCGAGGAACTGCTCGGCTGATCGTTAGCGTGCGTCGAAATCGGTCGCGGGCGGGCGCGCCACGGCGCTGCGCCTTACCTCGACCCATATCGGCTTGCGTCCCAGCCGGGCGTTGAACAGGCTATTGAAGGTGGCGGGGTCGGCGCGCGCCGAATCGAGCGCTTCGCCGTAGAGACGCCGGACCGCGTCACGATCATAGCCCATGGCGCCGAGCAGGGTCGGAAAGATTCGGTAATGGCTCGACGCGTCGAAGTTGGTCTTGGCAGCGGCGGCCCAGCGATCGTCATCGCCGATGACGACGAGCGGCACGGCGCCCTCTTCGGCTTCCGGAAACGGACTGCAATGCGTCGTCGTACCGGGATCGCCACGTTCGTGGAGGTTCTGGCCATGGTCGGCGGTGTAGACGATCAGCGCGCCGTCGAGGCGGGCGCCCGCGAACAGCCGGTCGAAGAAGGCGCCGACCGTCCAGGCGACGGTGCTGCGATAGCTGTTGCGATAGAGCCGCCACGCCTCGGCGCCGCTGAACAGATTTTCGGGGAGCCGCATTTCGGTGACGTTGGCGGTTTCGCCGCGCGGCAACGCCGGCTGGAAGGCGCCGGCGGTCTCGGGATATTTGTCCGCCACCGGAAAATGCGCGCCCATCTTGTTGACGAGGATGAAGTCGCGGCGGCCGTTGCCCAGCAGCGCAATCAGCGCGTCCGCGGCCGCCATGTCGCGATCGACGACCGGCGTGTCGTCGAACTGGACGAAATGGTCGATGTCGCGCCGCTCGGCGTCGTCCATGCCGTTCTGATAGGCGCCGCCGGTGCGCTGTGCGTCGATATAGGTCGTCGCGAAGCCCGCGCGCCCTGCATAGGCGAAGATCGAAGGCAGCGCGGCATTCTGCCGCTGATATCCGTCACGCGTGCCGCCGTAGCGAAGGGTGAGGTTGCTGCCGTAGCTGCAATTGGTGATCGACGCGGCGATCCCGAAATTGCCGACGGCAACGTTGCCGGGCGGCGATTTCAGGCCCGAGCGGACCCCGGCGGGGTCGTTGATGTCGAGATAGCGCGCCGCGATGCTTTCATCGACGATCAGCACGACGTCACCCCGCGCGGCTGAAGGTTTCGGCACAAGGCGCACCGGCTGGCGCGGCGGGACCGGTTCGGTCACCATCTCGATCGCATAGAGCGCCGCATAGGAGGTTCCGACCCACGCGCCGGGCAGGCCCCGCGCGCCTTCGCCGCCGCGGAAAAACAGCAGGGTGGTCAGGGTCGCCAGTCCGGCGAAGGGCGCCGCCAGCGCCACCGTGCGGGGAATCCACAGCCGCGGTCCGGGCTCGAGCCCGATAGCGAGCAGGACGAGCAATGCGCCCGCTGCCGCCCGGGCGATTGAGGCACCATGTTGCATCAGCGCATCGTCGGCGAAGCCCGCCGAATGGAGCATGGTGACGAAGGCGTCGTAACTCATCGCCTCAGCCGCGGCGGCCTGGAAACCGTCGACGAGCAGCGCGGCGAGCGCCAACAGCGTCGCCCAGGCCCAGCGCAGCGGAGCCGGCCGGATAAACGCCGCGCCCCACAGGCACGCCGCGAGAAGGCCATAAAGCGCGGCGTAGAAGAGCAAGGATGACGACGCTCCGAGCATCGCGACGCGCGCCGCGATCTCGCCGATGCCAAATGCCAGCGCGAGCAGCAGCAGAATCGTCTTGGCTGCGCCGTGCGCATGGCTTGCTGTCGTCGCCCGCATATCGCTCCGTTTTCTGGTCAAGGGCGGCGATTGCCACAGAGATATTGAGATTCCGTCTGCGCGCCAAACGGGCAATCGCCCCTTTCCCGAATCATTGCGTCCGCCTAGCCTGTTTCGATGGCCTATAGCCCCTTTGTTCCGCTTCGCGTCTTTTCCAGTTTCACCATGCTGGAGGGGGCGATCGACCCCAAGGCGATCGCCAAGGCGGCGCGCGACCGTGGCTTTCCCGCCATCGCTATCTGCGACCGCAACGGGCTCTATGGCTCGATGGCGTTCGGCGAAGCGTGCAAGGCGGCGGGCGTGCAGCCGATCGTCGGCGCAATGCTCAGCGTTGCGCGGCCGGGGCAGCGGCTGGCGAACGGCGCGCCGCTGATCGACTGGCTCGCGCTCTATGCGCAGGACGAAACGGGGTACGGCAATCTCTGTGCGCTCGTCTCGTCGGCGCATCTCGACCGGCCGATCGAACAGGACCCGCACGTCACGCTGTCGGCGCTGGCGGGCAAGACCGACGGGCTCATCTGCCTCACCGGCGGCGGCGAAGGGGCGCTGGCGCGGCTGCTGGCGGGCGAGCAGGCGACTGCGGCGGACGATTATGTCGAACAGCTCGAGGCCTTGTTCGGCGGACGGCTCTATATCGAATTGTCGCGGCGCGGCGACGACACCGAAAAGGCGGCGGAGCAGGCGCTGGTCGATATGGCCTATGCGCGCGCGCTGCCGATCGTCGCGACCAATCCTGCGAGCTTCGTCGAACCGCAATTCCACCCCGCGCACGATGCGATGCTGTGCATCGCGCAGTCGGCCTATGTCGAAAGCGAGGATCGGCGGACCAGCAGCCCCGAGGCATGGCTGAAACCCGCCGAGGCGATGGAGGATGCGTTCTCGGATCTGCCCGAGGCGATGCACAACACGCTCGTCGTCGCGCAGCGCTGCGCCTATATGGCGCCTAAGCGTGCACCGATCCTGCCGAGTCTGGCCGGCGACCGCGAGGGCGAAGCGGCGCAGCTCGCCGCCGACGCGCGTGCGGGGCTGGACGCGCGGCTCGCGCTGATTCCCGAACTAACCGAAGAGGAGCGCAACGCCTATATTGCGCGGCTCGACTTCGAGGTCGGGGTCATCGTCCAGATGGGGTTCCCCGGTTACTTCCTGATCGTCGCCGACTTCATCAAATGGGCGAAGGCGCACGATATTCCGGTCGGGCCGGGACGCGGCTCGGGCGCGGGCAGCGTCGTCGCCTGGGCGCTGACGATCACCGACCTCGATCCGCTGAAATTGGGCCTGCTGTTCGAACGCTTCCTCAATCCCGAGCGCGTGTCGATGCCCGATTTCGATATCGACTTCTGCGAAACGCGGCGCGGCGAAGTGATCCGCTATGTGCAGGAGAAATACGGCCGCGATACCGTTGCGCAGATCATCACCTTCGGTAAGCTGAAGGCGCGCGCGGTGCTCAAGGACACCGGCCGCGTCCTCCAGATGAGCTATGGGCAGGTCGATCGGCTCGCGAAGCTCGTACCCAACCATCCGACCGACCCGTGGACGCTCGACCGTGCGTTGAACGGGGTCGCCGAGCTGATGACCGAATATAAGCAGGACGACGGGGTACGGCGGCTGTTCGACATGGCCAAGCAGCTCGAAGGCCTGCCGCGGCACAGCTCGACCCACGCCGCGGGGGTGGTGATCGGCGACCGGCCGCTGGACCAGCTCGTGCCGCTCTATCGCGACCCGCGATCGGACATGCCGGTGACGCAGTTCGACATGAAATATGTCGAGAGCGCGGGCCTCGTGAAATTCGACTTTCTCGGGCTCAAGACGCTGTCGGTGCTGAAAGAGGCGCGGCGGCTGCTGGCGCTGCGCGGGATCGACGTCGATCTGGATGCGCTCGCGTGGGACGACAGCGCGGTCTACGAACTGCTCCAGCGCGGCGAGACGGTGGGCGTGTTCCAGCTTGAATCGGAAGGGATGCGGCGCACGCTGTCGGCGGTCAAACCGACCAATTTCGGCGACATCATCGCGCTCGTCGCGCTGTACCGCCCCGGGCCGATGGACAATATCCCGCTGTTCGGCGCCCGCAAGAACGGCCGCGAGAAGATCGCCTATCCGCACCCGCTGCTCGAAGGAATCCTTGCCGAGACCTATGGGATTTTCGTCTATCAAGAACAGGTGATGCAGGCCGCGCAGATCCTCGCCGGCTACAGCCTGGGCGGTGCCGACCTCCTCCGCCGTGCGATGGGCAAGAAGGTGCAGGCGGAGATGGACGCGCAGCGCGACACCTTCGTCAAGGGCTGCGGCGAGCATAATAATATCGACGCCAAGGCGGCGAACGAACTGTTCGATTTGATCGACAAATTCGCGGGCTATGGCTTCAACAAGAGCCATGCCGCCGCTTATGCGCTGTTGTCGTATCAGACGGCGTGGCTGAAGGCGCATTATCCGCACGAATTCTTCGCGGCGTCGATGTCGTTCGACAGCCACCAGACCGACAAGCTGTCGATCTTCATCGACGATATGCGCCGACTGGGGGTCGAGGTGGCGCCGCCGTCGATCAACGACAGCGAGGCCGACTTTTCGGTGGGCCGCAGCGAAGAGGGGCTGGCGGTGCGCTATGCGCTCGGCGCGCTCAAGGGTGTCGGCGAAAAGGCAATGGAAGCGCTCGTTGCCGAACGCCATGCGAAGGGCGATTTCGCAAGCCTCGACGATTTCGCCGCGCGGATCGATCCCAAGCTGCTCAACCGGCGCCAGATCGAGGCGCTCGCCGGCGGCGGCGCGTTCGACCCGGTCGAGCCCGAACGGCCGCGCGCCTATGCCGGCGCGGAAGCGTTGCTCGCCTGCGCGAACAATTCGGCGCACGAGCGTTCGACGGGGCAGGGCGGTCTGTTCGGCGGCGATGTCGCGATCATGCCGGTCCTCCAGCTTCCGGCGGCCGAGCCGTGGACGCTGGCCGAGCGGATGACGCGCGAGAAGGAAGCCTTCGGTTTCTATTTCTCGGCGCACCCGGTCGAGCAATATGAGGCGATCATCGCGGCGCGCGGCGCGCGGAGTTATGGCGACATTTGCGAGAATGTCGAAATGACGCCGGGAACGCGCATCCCGATGGTGATGGCGGCGATGGTCGAAAGCGCGCGTCCGCGTGTGTCGCAGCGCGGCAACCGTTTCCTCAATCTGACGCTGTCCGACCGCAGTGGCCAGTTCCAGTCGAGCTGTTTCGACGAGGCGGCGGGCAAGACGCTTGAGGCGCTCGCAGCCGATGGCGGCTGCGCGATGCTGTCGGTCGAGCTCGATCTGCTCGAAGGCGAGGAAACACCGCGCGTGACGGTGCGTGGGGCGCAGTCGCTAGTGGACATCGCCGCGACGGCGGCGCTGCAACTGACGTGCCGGGTCGAGCTGGCCGAAGCGGTTGCGGAGATCGCGAAGCTGCTCGAATACCGTGACGATGCGCGCGGGCGGGTGATCCTTTCGACCCGCGATCCGCTGACCGACGAGGATATCCGCGTCGAACTGGGGCGGCGTTTTGCGCTGGGTCCCGATGTCGTGGCGCGGCTCGACATGATCGGCGGCGTCACCGACGCCGCGCTGTCGCTGGTCGCGCCGCGCGAGTTCCGGGTCCGTTAGGCGACGTCTTCGGGCGCTGGCCATACCCGGCGGGAATGACCGCGGTGACTATCCGGTGCTTGCGCCGAAGGCCTTTCCCGACCTATCGCTTGTCCAAAGATAAATGGAGAGGTGCCACGATGGGAATGCAAGGCCAGCCGCTGCTCGTCACCAGCCTGATCGATCATGCCGCGCGCGAGCATGGCGAACGCGAGATTATTTCGCGCTGGGCCGACGGCAGCCTGACGCGATCGACCTGGGGCGAAGTCGGTGCCGATGCACGGCGTTTCGCCGCCGCGATGGTGAAGCTGGGGATGAAAAAGCGCGACCGCATCGCGACGCTCGCGATGAATCACGGCCACCACCTCGTGAGCTGGTACGGTACCGCTGGGATGGGCGGGGTGCTGCACACGGTGAACCCGCGGCTGTTCGACGAGCAGCTCGTCTATATCGTCAACCATGCCGAAGACCGCGTACTGCTGTTCGACGCGGCCTTCCTGCCGATTGTCGAACGCTTGCGCGACCAGCTACCGACGGTCGAGCATTTCATCCTGTTCGACGCGCCCGCGCGCGATGGCTATCTGTCCTATCGCGACCTGATCGATGCCGAGGACGGCCGTTTCGCGTGGGTTCAGCTCGACGAGCGAGATCCGGTCGGGCTTTGCTATACCAGCGGCACGACGGGCAATCCGAAGGGCGTGATCTACGAACATCGCTCGAACGTCATCCATGCGATCACCGAGATCCAGCCCGATGTGTTCGACCTGTCGAACCGCAGCGTGATCCTGCCGATCGTGCCGATGTTCCATGCCAATAGCTGGGGCATCCCGTTCGCCGCTGCGACGATCGGCGCGAAGCTGGTGTTTTCGGCGACGAACGATGCGCAGGTGCTGTGCGACCTGATGCACGACGAAGGCGTGACGCACAGCGCCGGCGTGCCGACGGTGTGGATCGCGATGTTCGCGCATATGGATGCCACCGGCATCGGCTATGGCAAACTCCAGCGCGTGATCATCGGCGGGTCGGCCGCGCCACGCGCGATGATCGAGCGCTTCATGAACGCTGGCATCGATGTCGCGCATGCCTGGGGCATGACCGAAACCTCGCCGATCGGGACGATGGGCAAGAAGCCGTGGAACTGGGACGCGATGAGTTTCGACGAACGCGTCGATGTCGTCTGCCGTCAGGGCTGTCCGCCGTTCGGGGTCGAGCTGCGCGTCGTCGATGACGAAGACAATGTCCTGCCGCACGACGGCGTGTCGAGCGGGCGGTTGCAGATCCGCGGGCCGTGGATCATCCAGCGCTATTTCCGCGCCGACGAGGATGCGGCCGACGACGATGGCTGGTTCGATACCGGCGACGTGTCGGTGATCCATCCCGACGGCGTCATGCAGATCACCGACCGCGCGAAGGACGTCATCAAGTCAGGCGGCGAGTGGATCAGCTCGATCGAGCTCGAAAATGCGGCGGTCGGCGCGCCCGGCGTGCAGGAAGCCGCCGCGGTCGGCGTCTATCACCCGAAATGGGACGAGCGGCCGATCCTGCTCATCGTCCGCAAACCCGGCGCGGAGGTCAGCGAGGCGGCGATCGTCGAATATCTGGCCGACAAGGTCGCCAAATGGTGGCTGCCCGACGAGGTCGTGTTCGTCGACGAACTGCCGCACACCGCGACCGGAAAGATACTCAAGCGGCAGCTCCGCGACGATTACAAGGATTACAAGCTAAAGTCGCTGGCTGCGGCCTAGGCCCGGAACAGCTCCATCTGACTGTCGCGTTCGGGCGGTCGGAACAGGTCGCTGCGGAGCGGCGGGAAGCTTTTGTCCATGCCATGTTCGCGCGCCGCCCGCTTCATCCGCTGGCGGATCAGTTGCGGCCAGACGCCCTGACCCTTCATGCGCGTGAAGAAATTCGGGTCGTTGTCGCGGCCGCCGCGGATATCCTGCACCATGTGCATCACCTTGTCGGCACGGTCGGGATAATGCGCCGCGAGCCAGGCGCGGAACAGCGGCGCGACCTCGTGAGGAAGGCGCATCAGGATATAGGAGGCGCGGATTGCGCCCGCTTCGGCAGCAGCGCCCATGATCGCCTCGATCTCGTGATCGGTGATCGCGGGGATGATCGGCGAGATATTGACCTGCGTCGGTACCCCGGCGTCGATCAGCGCCCGGATCGCGGCGAGGCGGCGGCGCGGATGCGGGGCGCGGGGTTCGAGGGTGCGCGCAACCTTGGGATCGAGCGTCGTCACCGAAATCGCGACCCCGACCAGATTGTCGGCCGCCATCTGCGCGAGCAGGTCGATGTCGCGGAGCAGCCGGTCGGACTTGGTGGTGATCAGCAGCGGATGCCTGGTTTCGGCGAGCACCTCGACGATCTGGCGCGTGATGCCCCATTCGCGTTCGATCGGCTGGTAACCGTCGGTGTTGGTGCCGATAGCGATCGGCGCGACCTTGTAATTGCGCTTTGCCAGCCCGGCGCGCAGCAGCTTTGCGGCGTCGGGCTTGGCGAACAGCCTACTCTCGAAATCGAGCCCCGGCGACAGGTCGTGAAAGGCGTGCGTCGGGCGCGCGAAGCAATAGATGCAGCCATGCTCGCAGCCGCGATAGGGATTGATCGAACGGTCGAAGCCGATGTCGGGCGAACTGTTGCGCGCGATAATCGTCTTCGGGTGCTCGACCGTCACCGTCGTGCGGAGTGGTAGCAGCGCACCGTCGATATCTTCGGCGGCGTCGAGCCAGTCGCCGTCGGCAACCCGCTCGGCCGATCCGGTGCGCGTCGGCCGCAAATTGGTCGGCGCGCCGCGCCCGGCAATCGGGGGCAGGGGTTTGGTTGATTCCATCGGGCGAGAATATCGCGCCGATGAGAACAAAGAAAGAACAAATGCGCTATTCGGTGAGCCGCGGCATTAGCTCGACGAAGTTGCAGGGCTTGTGCCGGCTGTCGAGCTGGGTCGACAAAATGCCTTCCCATGCGTCGGTCACCGCGCCGGTCGAACCGGGCAGCGCGAAGATATAGGTGCCGCGCGCGACGACCGCGCAGGCGCGCGACTGGATCGTCGAGGTGCCGATCTTCTGATAGCTGAGCCAGCGGAACAGCTCGCCAAAGCCAGGGATATCCTTGCCGTCGAGGCGGTGCAGCGCCTCGGGCGTCACATCGCGGCCGGTGACGCCGGTGCCACCAGTGGTAATCACGACATCGACTTCGGCATCGTCGATCCAGTTATGCAGCCGCGAGACGATCAGGTCGCCCTCGTCGCGGATGATCGCGCGCGCGGCGAGGATGTGACCGGCATCGGTCAGCAATTCGACGAGCTTGTCGCCCGATTTGTCGTCGGCTTCGCTGCGGCTGTCCGAAATCGTCAGGACGGCGATCCGGACGGGCCGGAACTCGAGGGTCGTGTCAATTGGCATCGGCGAGGCCGCCGGCATAGCTTAGCCGGACGCGGTCCTTGCCGTCGGGGAAGCGCGGCCATTTGCCCTGCGCGAGCGCGGCGCGGCTGACCGACGGCTTGCCCTGCTGCGCTTCGTACATCCAGTAATTGCGCAGCACGATGCCGACATAGCCGCGCGTCTCCCAATAAGGGATCGATTCCATGTAGAGCAGGGGGTCACCCTGATCGCGGATCTCGGTCTGCCAGCGCGCCACGGGGGCCGGGCCGGCGTTATAGGCGGCGATAACCTTGGGCAGCAGGCCGCCGGTCGCGCCGTCGCGGCTGAGATATTGCAGATAGCTCTGCCCGAAATCCATGTTGACTGCCGGGATGCGGAGGTCGCCGGTGCCGCTGTCGCCGCGCCAGCGCGCCACGTCGCGCGCGGTGCCGGGCAGCACCTGCATCAGGCCGAAGGCGCCAGCCGGGCTGACCACGGTGCGCTGGAACCGCGATTCCTGCAGCGTGTGCGCAAAAACGAGCGCCGGATCGACCTTCCAGCCGCCATTGGGTTCCCATTTCGGCTGCGGGTAGCGCGTTTGCGCCGCGAGCTTGCGGCCCTGCGGCGTATTGTGCGCGAGATAGAGCTGCGTTTCGGGGAGGCTGAGTGCGCCCGCCATGCCGATCAACTGGGCATGCTGTTCGGGATTGCCGATCTGCGCCTGATGACGCAGCGCCTCGCCGGCATATTTATCCTCGCCGATTTCGGCGAGCGCCATCGCGATGCGAACGTTGGGAAGATCCTCAAGCGCCCGCCAGGCGCTGCGGTCGGCGCGGACATTCTCGCGCTGGCTGGTCGTTTCAACGCCCAGCGTCTCGGCGGCAAGCAGGCCGTAGAGCGTTTCCTCGTTCGCCGCGGCGGCGCGCAGGCGCGGCTGGACCGACGCGGGCTCGCCGGCGGCGATGGCGGCGCGGGCGGCCCAATAATAGGCCGCGGCCCGCGTCTCGCTGTCGGGCGCTTCCTTGGCGACACGGTCGAAGGCCACAAGCGCGGTGCGGTAATCGTGAAGGCGCCACGAGGCGAGACCCTGCACCCATGCGCCCTGCGTCGCCCATGCGCCGCCACCCGCGGTGCAGGCGAGCGACAGGCGCAGCGCATTCTGATCGTCATTCTCGATATAATAGGACCAGGCGACCTTTTGCGTCCATTCGGAGCGCGCTTCGGGCGTCAACTGGTCGGCGACGGCGCCCAGCAGCGCTTCGGCGCCTGCCGGATCGTCATTCTTGATGCGGTCGGGGATCGTCGCGGCAAGGCGCGCAGCGACCGGATCGCTGACGCTGTCGGCACCCAGCCGGCGCGGCGCGCTGCCGGCCCATGAGAGGCGCGTCTGCATCGGCAGCGTCGGCAGGTCGGTCGCACCACGCTTGGCGGCGAGCCGACCGAGCTGCTCGGCCTGCGGCAATTGCGGCGAGCGCGCGAGGATCGGCATGATATCGGCGACCTCGGCGCGGGGGCTGTTCGGTGCGGTGAGCAGTTCGGCGCGCAGGAAATCGTTGAGCGGGCCCCCCTTGGCGTCCTGGTCGGCGCTGTCGAGGAGCGATTTGGCCTCGGCCCAACGCTGGCCGCGGATCGCGGCGACGATCTGTGTATAAAGCTGTTTCTGTTTCGACGATAATATGTCGGGCACGGTTTGCGGCTGCGCGGTCAGGTCGCGGTCGCCCGCATCGGCGGCGAGGGCGGGCGCGGCGCAAATTGCGGAGGCCGCAAGAGTGCAGGAGAGAAAAATTGTCTTTATCGTCATCTGTCAACGTCCCCGGTTGAACAGTTTGAGGCTATCCCAGGCCGCCGCCTTGTGGGCGGGCCGGGCCAGCAGCATCGCGGGGTGCGCGACGGCCACTGTCTCCATCTTGCGGCCATCTTGGTTAACATCGAGTAACCTTCCGCGCGCATCGGCAAGCGCGATGTTCGCGGCCATGCGCACGATGTCGCTGCCGATCAGCAGGAGCCGTTCGGGGCCCGCAAGCCGCAGATGATGCCAGAGCAGCCGGTCGAGGTCGGCCATGTCACGCTCGTCGCAGCGGCCGCCCGGCGGCCGGGTGATGGCGAGGCTCGCGACATAACAGTCGGCGCGGCTGGCGCCGATCGCGCGGAGCATCGCATCGAGTAACGTTCCCGCGGGACCCGCAAACAGGGTGCCATCGCGCTGGTCGTCCACCTCGGGCCAGGCGGTCAGCAGCATAAGCGGCGCGCCGGGATTTCCGGCGGGCAGGACGCGGCGGGCATCCCACTGGCTGCCCGGAACGTCGGGATCATCCGCAAGCCAGGTCTGGAATGCGGCCCAGTCTTCCGGAAAAACGACGGGACCCTTGGCGGCGGGCGTTATCGGCGCTTCCTGCCGCTGGAGCGCGGCCGGGAGTGGCATCGCTTCGGGCTCGGCGGCGGGCGCCTTGAGTTTCGGAGGAGCGGCATCATTCGCCGGCGGCAGGACCAGCCAGCCCGCCGGCTCTTCGCCGACGAGCGCATCGACGCCAGCCAGCGACCACCAGTCGCAAATGCTTTCCGCCAGCAAGGCCGATTTCTGCCCACCCATGAATTTGTTTCAAACAGAGAGTTGACGGACGCGTCAATTGGCGGGCATCGCAATTCGTGACAGAATGAGCGCCGGACACGATGAATGATCGGCGCGGGGACGGCAGAAAGGTTATTGCGGTGAGCGAACGGGAATCGATGCCCTATGACGTGGTCATCGTCGGAGCGGGTCCGGCGGGACTTTCGGCGGCGATCCGCCTCAAGCAACTCGCGAACGAAGCGGGTAGCGAACTATCGGTGTGTATCCTCGAAAAGGGGTCCGAGGTCGGGGCGCATATCCTGTCGGGGGCGGTGATCGACCCGAAATCGCTCGACGAACTGATCCCCGACTGGCGCGAACAGGGTTGCCCGCTCGCTGAGGTGCCGGTCAACGACAACCAGCATTGGGTGCTGACCAAGACGAAGAAATTCGGCCTGCCCGAATTCATCTCGCCCGGTTTCATGCACAACAGGGGTACTTATACCGGCAGCCTCGGCAATCTCTGCCGCTGGCTCGCCGAGCAGGCCGAAGGGCTGGGGGTCGAGATTTTTGCGGGCTTCCCCGCTGCCGAAATCCTCTACAATGACGATGGTTCGGTGAAGGGCGTCGCGACCGGCGACATGGGCGTTGCACGCGACGGCAGCCATAAGGGCGATTACCAGCCGGGTCTGGAACTCCATGCCAAATATACCTTCTTCGGCGAGGGCGTGCGCGGGCACCTGACCAAGATGCTGAAGCCGCAATTCGCGCTCGACGCCGACTGCGAGCCGCAGGTTTACGGCCTCGGCGTCAAGGAATTGTGGGACATCAAGCCCGAAAATCATGCCGAGGGCCGCGTCATCCACACGCAGGGCTGGCCGCTCGACCATAATAGTAACGGCGGCGGCTTCCTCTATCATCAGGCGAACGGACAGGTGGCGCTGGGCTTCGTAACCTGGCTCAACTATCGCAACCCGCACACCTCGCCCTTTCAGGAAATGCAGAAGTGGAAGACGCACCCCGAGATCGCCAGGATCCTGAAGGGCGGCAAGCGCGTCTCCTACGGCGCCCGCGCGATCAGTGACGGTGGTTACCAGTCGGTGCCGAAGCTCGCCTTTCCGGGCGGCGCGCTGATCGGCGACAGCGCCGGTTTCCTGAACGTGCCGCGCATCAAGGGCACCCACACCGCGATGAAGTCCGGCATGATGGCGGCCGAGGCGGCGTTCGCGGCAGTGACCGCTGGCCGCGGCAGCGACACGCTGACCGCCTATCAGGATGCCTATGACGAAAGCTGGGTGAAGAAGGAACTCAGCGTCGTGCGCAACGTCCTGCCGCTGGTCGAGAAATATGGCGATCTGGCGGGCACGATCCTGTCGGGCATCACAATGTGGGCCGAAACGCTGAAGATTCGCATGCCCTTCACGATGAAGCATCATCCCGACAACACGACGCTCTATCGTGCCGACATGATGCCGAAGCCCGATTATCCGAAGCCCGACGGCGTGCTGACTTTCGACCGCCTGTCGTCGGTGTTCCTGTCGAACACCAACCATGAGGAGGACCAGCCGGTCCACCTCCAGCTCAAGGACCCGTCGATTCCGGTCGAATATAATCTGCCGCTCTATGACGAGCCCGCGCAGCGTTATTGCCCGGCGGGGGTGTACGAGATCGTCGGCGAGGCTGAGGGCGATCCGAAATTCGTGATCAACGCGCAGAATTGCGTCCATTGCAAGACCTGCGACATTAAGGACCCGACACAGAATATCAACTGGGTCACCCCCGAAGGCGGCGGAGGCCCCAATTATCCGAACATGTAAGTCCGCCCGGTTCCTCGCGGTGCGCCTCCTTGCAGTTTGGGGCGCTGCATTGCCGATGCTGGCGCTCGCATCGCCCGCGTGGAGCGCCGAGGACAATGGCGCGGCGCTGAATGCGCTGGTGCGGGCGCGGCTGGCAGAGGACGCCGGCGACCCTGCCGCGGCCCTGTCGGCGCTCGAAACGCTCGCCAGTCACGCGCCGACGCTTCCCGGGGTGCGCGGGCGGATTCTCGAACGGGCAATCGAGACGGGCGACCTCGCCGTAGCACGCGGGGCGGCAGCGCAGCTCTGGCAGGGCGGCGATCGCCGTTTCGACGCCCAACTCGTCCTGTTGGTCGACGCGATCCGCCGCGCCGACTGGAAGGGCGCGCAGCTTTATATGAACGGTCGTGCCGACAAGACCGGCGGCGACGCGATATCGCGCCTGATCCAGCCGACGCTCGACACATGGATCGATGTCGGCGCGCGGGCGAAGCAGCCCGAACGTCACCTTGCCGCTGCGAGCGTCCGGGCGCGGCCCGAACCTGCGCTGCTGCTCGAAGCGGCACTGGTCAAGCTCGCGACGGGACGGACGGCCGAAGCCGTGTCGATCACCGACGAGATCATATTGACCGACCGCACGAGCCAGCTCGTCGCCCTTCGCGTCGCGGCGACGCTCGACAAGACGGGGCAGGGCGAAGCGGGCGACCGGCTGCGTGGGCGTATCGCGCTCGCATCGGGCGGCCGCGAGGATCCGATGCTGCTCTTGCCCGACCAGCCGGTATCGACGCCGCGCGGCGGGATCGCTCATTGGATGGCGCTGCTCGCCGACGCCTTTGCGCGCACGCCGAACAGCAGCCCGAAACTGTCCTTGTTGTTCGGGCGCACAGCCTTTTGGCTCGACGAGAACGACTGGATGGCGCGGTCGGCGCTGGTCGAGGCGCTCGATCGCAACGATCAACGGCAGGACGCGCTGGCGTTGCTCGCGGGCAGTCGGAGGACGATGCCGCCGGTGCTCGACATGCGCCGCGCCGAGCTGATGGCCGACGCCGGCGATCCGGCGGGCGCAGCGAAGCTGGCGGAGGCGGCCGCCGCGCAGGAGCCGCCGGTGCGCAGTCTGCTCGTCCGTTTTGCCGATATCGCGCGGCGATCGGACGATCCGAAGGCGGCCGAACGCGCCTATGCGCGGCTCGAAGCAACGCTCGGTACGGGGGAAGACGGCGCCGCGTTGCGCGGCACGTTGCTGATCGCACGCGCCGAACTCTTGCTGCAGGCCGACGCTTGGGGCGAAGCCGAACCCTTGCTCGAAAAGGCGGTGGCGCTGCGGCCGAACGATGCGACGGTACTCAATTTCGCGGGCTATTCGGCGCTCGAGCGGCGCAAGGACGTCAAGACCTCGCTCGCCCGCATCGAGGCGGCGTGGAACGAAGAACCGCAGAATGCCAGCATCACCGACTCGCTCGGCTGGGCCTATTTCCTGACCGGCCGCGTCGAGGAAGCGGTGCCGCTGCTCGAAAAGGCGCAAGCGGGCGAACCCGACAATCCGGTGATCGTCGAGCATCTCGGCGATGCGTATTGGAAGGCCGGACGCCGGTTTCAGGCACGCTATAGCTGGCGCGCCGCGGCGCTGCTCGCCGAGGCCGACATGGCGACGCGGATCGAGGCGAAGCTCCGCGACGGGCTGAGCGAGGCGACGACCGCGCCATGACCGCCTTTCGCGAAACCGGCTGGGCGAAGATCAACCTCGCGTTGCACGTCCGCGGGCGCCGCGCCGACGGTTATCACGATATCGAGACGCTGTTCGCTTTCGTCGACGATGGCGATGGAATCGAAGCGGAGTTCGCCGACGCCGACAGCCTGAGCATCGACGGGGATTTCGCCGAGGGACTGACCGCCGGCGACGACAATCTGGTTCGCCGGGTGCTGGCGCTGCTGCGCATGCGCTATGGCGCCGATCGCGTGCCGCCGCTGGCCATCACGCTGACCAAGCGCCTGCCGGTCGCCGCCGGGATCGGCGGCGGGTCGGCGGATGCGGCAGCGATGGCGCGGCTGGTCCGGCGACACTTCCTGCCCGAACTTGGCGACGCGCAGCTCGCGCGGCTGGTTGCGCCGCTCGGCGCCGATATCGCCGCCTGCGTTGCCAGCGCGACCTGCCTCGGCCTCGGGACAGGGGATGAGCTGAGCGCGCTTCCCGAACTGCGGCTGTCCGGCACTCCGGCGCTGCTCGTCAATCCGCGCCAACCGGTGGCGACCGGGCCGGTGTTCGCGGCGTGGGACGGCATCGATCGCGGGCCGCTGTTCACCGGGGCAGACCTCCGCGCGCAGCTCTTTGCCGGGCGCAACGACCTCCAGCGTGCCGCGATCGCCCAGTGTTCGGCGATCGTCGACGTGCTGACCGAACTCGGCGCCCTGCGCCCGTGGCTGGCGCGGATGTCGGGGTCGGGTGCGACCTGTTTCGCGCTGTTCGACGCGCCGGCCGAGCGCGACGCCGCGGCGGCGCATCTGGCGCAAGGCCGGCCGGACTGGTGGCAGATGGCGGGAGCATTGCGATGAGCGAAGCGTGGCGGCAACTGGGCGCGGCGCGGGCAGGGGGCATCTTGCTGATCGCCGACCATGCCTCGGCCTTTGTGCCCGCCGACATCGATCTCGGCATCGATCCCGCGTTGCTGCGCGAGCATATCGCGATCGACATCGGCGTCGCCGAAGTGGCGGCGCTGCTTGTCGAAAGTGGCGCGGTCGATGCCGCGATCCTCGGCGGGGTGTCGCGGCTGGTGGTCGACTGCAACCGCGAGGAAGACGCCCCCGGCGTGCTGCCGATTGCCAGCGACGGCCACGCGGTGCCGGGCAATGCGCTGGGCGATGTAGGGCGCGAGGCGCGGCTGGCGCGGTTTTTCCGGCCCTATCACGATCATATCGCCGCGACGATTGCGGCGCACCGCCCGGCGATGATCCTGTCGTTGCACAGCTTCACCCCGGCGCTGGCGGCGCATCCCGAGCAGGCGCGGCCATGGCATGTCGGGGTGCTGTATAACGAGGACGACCGGCTCGCGGCGGCGGCGATCGCGGCGCTGGCAGCCGAAGGGCTGAACGTCGGAGACCAGCTTCCTTACTCGGGCAAATTGCTCAACGCGACGATGAACCGCCACGCCGAAGGCAATGGGATTCCCTATGTCGGGATCGAGATGCGGCAGGACCTTGTCCGCGATGCGGCGGGACAGGCGCTGTTTGCCGAACGGCTGGCGCGCATGTGCAAGAAAGTAACATTGAATATCGGCGAATAGGCGTGTAGACGCGCATCCGATCGCAATTTTGTGAAATAATATTTCTCGGAGCCTTTGAAATGCCTTCTTATCGTTCGCGCACCACCACTCATGGCCGCAATATGGCCGGCGCGCGCGGGTTATGGCGTGCGACAGGGATGAAGGACAGCGACTTCGGCAAGCCGATCATCGCCGTCGTCAACAGCTTCACCCAGTTCGTTCCCGGCCACGTCCACCTGAAGGACCTCGGCCAGATGGTCGCGCGCGAGATCGAGGCGGCGGGCGGGGTCGCCAAGGAATTCAACACGATCGCGGTCGACGACGGCATCGCGATGGGGCACGACGGGATGCTCTACAGCCTGCCGAGCCGCGACCTGATCGCCGACAGCGTCGAATATATGGTCAACGCCCATTGCGCCGACGCGATGGTGTGCATCTCCAACTGCGACAAGATCACCCCGGGCATGCTGATGGCGGCGCTCCGCATCAACATCCCCGTCGTCTTCGTGTCGGGCGGGCCGATGGAGGCGGGCAAGGTGGTGCTGAAGGGCAAGGAGGTCGCGCTCGATCTGGTCGATGCGATGGTGGTCGCGGCCGACGAGAAATATAGCGACGAGGAAGTCACCGAGATCGAGCGCGCGGCGTGCCCGACGTGCGGTTCCTGCTCGGGCATGTTCACCGCCAATTCGATGAACTGCCTGACCGAGGCGCTGGGGCTGTCGCTGCCGGGCAATGGCTCGACGCTCGCGACGCACGCCGACCGCAAGCAATTGTTCCTGCGCGCCGGCCGCATCGCGGTCGAGATGTGCCGCCGCTATTATGAGCAGGACGACGACAGCGTGCTGCCGCGCAGTATCGCGACCTTCGAGGCGTTCGAAAACGCGATGAGCCTCGACATCGCGATGGGCGGGTCGACCAACACCGTGCTGCACCTGCTCGCCGCTGCGTTCGAGGCGGGCGTCGATTTCACCATGACCGACATCGACCGGCTGTCGCGCCGCGTGCCGTGCCTGTCGAAGGTCGCGCCGGCGAAGAGCGACGTGCATATGGAGGATGTCCATCGCGCCGGCGGGATCATGGCGATCCTCGGCCAGCTTGAACGGGCGGGGCTGATCCATGCGCATCTTCCGACGGTGCACAGCGCGACGTTGGGCGACGCGCTCAACAAATGGGATATTTCGCGGACCAACGACCCCGAGGTGCAGAAATTCTTCATGGCGGCGCCGGGAGGCGTGCCGACGCAGGTGGCATTCAGCCAGGACCGGCGCTGGGACGACCTCGACCTCGATCGCGAAACCGGCGTGATCCGTTCGGCCGACCATGCGTTCAGCAAGGACGGCGGGCTCGCGGTGCTCAGCGGCAATATCGCGCTCGACGGCTGCATCGTGAAGACCGCGGGCGTCGACGAGAAGATCCTGAAATTTTCGGGCCCGGCCAAGGTTTATGAAAGCCAGGACGCCGCGGTTGCGGGCATCCTGACCGGACAGGTCGAATCGGGCGACGTCGTCGTCATCCGCTACGAGGGACCGAAGGGCGGGCCGGGAATGCAGGAAATGCTCTATCCGACGAGCTATCTGAAGTCGAAGGGGCTTGGCGCCGCCTGCGCGCTGATCACCGACGGGCGCTTTTCGGGCGGCACGTCGGGACTGTCGATCGGCCATGTCTCGCCCGAAGCGGCCGAAGGCGGCACGATCGGCCTTGTCGAAAACGGCGACCGGATCGAAATCGATATTCCGGCGCGCACGATCACGCTCGCCGTTCCGGAGGACGAACTCGCTTCGCGCCGGGCAGCGATGGAAGCGAAGGGCGATGTCGCATGGCAGCCCGCCAAGCCGCGCCCGCGCAAGGTTTCGGTAGCACTTCAGGCCTATGCTGCGATGACGACGAGTGCCGCGAGGGGAGCGGTGCGCGACCTGTCGCAGCTGAAGGGAAACAAGGGATGATATCGAACCGGGGCGCATTCCTGCCGCTCCTGCTGCTCGCCGGATGCAGCGGCGCGCCCGACAACGGCGAACTCGCCGAGGCCGAAGCGCGCGGATCGCGCGAGGCGGCCGAAAATGGCCGTATCGAATGCGCGCTCGAAGGCGCCAAGCTGTTCGACCGTACCTGCACCGTCGAGGAAATGAGCGGCGCCGACGGGACGGCACTTGTGGTCGGGCGCGGCGATGTCGGATATCGGCGCCTGCTGATCACGACCGACGGGCGCGGACTGGTGTCGGCCGACGGGTCCGAACCGGCGAAGGTCACGATCGTCGGCGACAAGTTGATCGAGGTGGCGGTCGGCACCGACCGCTATCGCCTGCCGGCCAATACCGGTGGTTCGAAATAGGCTTTTGCTCCGGCATGAAAGGGTTGCGGCATGGCGATACCCTTGGGCGCCCCGATCCTGACCACCGCTGCGATGCGCGAGGCCGAGGCCGCGTGCGCAATTCAGGGTACATCGCTCGCTGAATTGATGGAGAGCGCCGGGGCAGCCGTCGCCGATACGGCTTGGCGGATGGCAGCCGGTTCGCCGATCCTGATTCTGTGCGGCCCCGGCAACAACGGCGGCGACGGCTATGTCGCGGCGCGGCTACTTGCCGGGCGTGGGGCGACGGTGCGCGTCGCGGCGCTGGCCGACCCAACGACCAAGCTGGCGACGGCGGCGCGTGCGCGCTGGACCGGGCCGGTCGAGGTGCTCGATGGAAAGACGAGGCCGACGCCGCTGATCGTCGATGCGCTGTTCGGCGTCGGGCTGTCGCGGCCGCTGGCCGACGATCTGGCGGCGACGTTGCGCGGCTTTGCTGCGAGCCGCATCCTCGCCGTCGACGTGCCGAGCGGCGCCGATGGCGATGGTGCTGCGGGTTGGGTGCCACCGCTGCCCGCTGATGTGACGCTGGCGTTGGGAGCGCTGAAGCCAGCACATGTGCTGCTGCCGACGGCGGCGGCGTGCGGTCATATCCTGCTCGCGCCGATCGGGATATGGGCGAGCAGGGCGATGCACACCATGCCGGCGAGCGAGTCGGCGCAGCCCGATCCGGACGCTCACAAGTTCAGCCGCGGGATGGTGCTGGTTTTTGCGGGACCGATGCCGGGCGCTGCCGAACTGACCGCGGCGGCGGCGCTGCGGGCGGGAGCAGGCTATGTCGTCCTCGATGGCAGCGAGCGGGCGCCGTTCGCCGCAATCGTCGTCGAGGGCGAAGAGAAGTTCGGCGAACGGCTCGACGATCCGCGCGTCGGCGCGGTCGTCATCGGGCCGGGCTTTCCGGCAGGCGACGACCTGCTGTTCGACGTCGAGGCGGCGCTCGATTCGGGCAAGCCGCTTGTCCTCGACGCCGCGGCGATCGCGGCAGCACTGCCGCGCCTCTCCGAAACGCCGTGCAAGGCAATCCTGACGCCGCACGAAGGCGAGTTCGCGCGCACCTTCCCACAGCTATACGGCAGCAAGATCGATCGTGCGAAGGCCGCCGCGGTGCGGACGCAGGCGGTGGTTGTCTACAAGGGCGCCGACACGATCATCGCCGCGCCCGACGGCCGCATTGTTGCCGCATGGCCGGGCAGCCCGTGGCTCGCGACCGCTGGCACGGGCGATGTCCTCGCGGGGGCGTGCGGTGCGATGCTGGCGCGCGGCGGCGATCCCTTCGACGCCGCGGTCGCTGCGGTGGGGTGGCATATCGCGCGCGGGCAGGCTATCGGCCCCGGCCTTGTAGCGGACGATTTGGTAAGAGCATGACGGAAGCAAACTTGATCGAGCGCATCGCCGCGCGCGGCGATGGCGTGACGGGCGACGGGCGCCATGTGATGGGCGGCGTGCCCGGCGACCGCGTGCGCGACGACGGCATCATCATCCCCGGCCCGAACCGCGCCGATCCCCCGTGCCGGCATTTCGGGAAGTGCGGCGGCTGCCAGCTCCAGCATGTTGCCGAACCCGCGCTCGCCGAATTCGTGCGCGATCGCGTTGCGGGCGCGCTGGCCGGACAGGATGTCGCGGGCGGCGAGGTATTGCCGGCGCACTTGTCGCCGCCGCAGAGCCGCCGCCGCGCGACGCTCACTGCGCTGCGGACGGGCAAGCAGGTCGCGCTCGGTTTCAACGCGGCGCAGAGCAACCAGATCGTCGACATGCGGATGTGTCCGCTGCTGTTGCCCGAATTGTTCGCGCTGGTCGCGCCGGTGCGCGAACTGCTGGCGGTCATCGCGCCGCAAAGGCGCCCGGTAAAGGTCAAGCTCCAGATGCTCGACCAAGGGGTCGAACTGATCCTCGAGGGGGTGAAGGCCGAAGGGCTCGACGCGGCGATGGCGATCCAGGATTTCGCTGGCGCGCATGGCCTTGCCCGGCTGGCGATCGATCAGGGCGACGGGCTCGAAACGCTGTGGCAGCCCGAACCGCCGACAGTGCGCTTCGGCGACATATCGGTCGAGGTACCGCCGTTCGCCTTTTTGCAGGCGACCACGGCAGGACAAGTAGCGCTGATTGACGCGGTCCGGCGCGCGATCGGCGACGCCGGGGCGGTCGCCGACCTGTTCGCGGGGGTCGGCACCTTCGCCTTGTCGGTGCAGGCCGGGCGCAAAGTCTATGCTGCAGAGGGCGCGCGCGATGCGATCGCGGCGCTGACGGGGGCCGCAAATCGCGCCCGGGCGCTGGTCGCCACCGAACATCGCGACCTGTTTCGGCGTCCACTGGTGCCGGCCGAACTGAACCGGTTCGGGGCCGTGATCCTCGACCCGCCGCGCGCGGGGGCCGAGGAACAGGTCAAGCAGCTTGCGGCATCACAGGCGCCCCTCATCGCTTATGTAAGCTGCAATCCCGCCAGCTTCGCGCGCGATGCGAAGCTGCTGGTCGCGGGCGGCTATAGCCTCGACTGGGTGCAACCCGTCGGCCAGTTCCGCTGGTCGACCCATGTGGAACTGGCCGCACGTTTCTCACGCCATGGTTAGTGCAGCACGAACCCGATAAAGGCGTGCACGCACAGCGCGATCAGCGCGAGGCTCGCCAACGCGAAGATGCCAAAGCGCCACATGACGCGGTTGACGGTCGCCTGGACGAGGCTGTGGACGATGCGTAGCGCGACATAGGCCCAGGCAAGCTGCGCGTTGAGCCCGCCGCCCATGCCGCCGATCGCGAGCGCCAGCGCGACGGCATAGAAGACGGTCGGCTGTTCCATCAGATGGTTGTAGTTGTGCGCCTTCCACTGCACTTCGGCGGGCAGCAGGTCGTCGAGCCCCTTGCCGGTGCCGCCGACGAGCTTGGCAGCGTCGATCTTGGCGCGCTGCATCGCGGGGATGCGCGTCGCGTACATCCACACCCACATGATCATCGACCAGAGCGCGAGCGTCGCGACCGGTCCCAATATTGCGTTGTTATCCATATTTCTCCCCCTCAACCCAAAGTGGCGATAACCGCGAGCAGCGACAGTGCGAGCAGGCACAGCGTCGACAGCAGGAACAGCGTGAAGCGCACCGGAATGCGGTTGACCGTCGCCTGCCACAGGCTGTGGACGATGCGCAGCACGACATAGGTCCAGGCAATCCAGACGACATAGGCTGGATAGCCGCCCACGGCATGCAGGATCAGGATGACCGCATAGAAGATCGTCGGCTGTTCGAGCAGATGCGTATAATTATGCGATTTCCAGTTGGTCTCTGCCGGCAATATCTTTTCGAGGTCGGCGCCGCGCCCGCCCGGCGGCGTTTTTTTCAGGTCGATCCCCGCTTTTTTCATCGCCGGGAAGCGGGTCGCCGCGAGCCACAGAAACATGACGAGCGTCCACAGAATCAGGACGGCTCCCGGTGCGAGCAGGTTTGCGGACATAGGCATCTCCCCCTGTTGTTGTCCTGCAATGCTAGGCCTTGCCCGGCGAGATGCAATCGCAGAACGTCACGGCCGCTTGCCGGCGACTTCGGCGCGGATCGCGGGACCATCACCGTCGATGCGCGGCGCGAAGCTAGGTTCGCGGGGCGCGGCGGCGCCATATCTGACCGGCGGCCGCATCTCGTGAAACGCGCCGACATCGGGGTGGACGCGGCGGCGAAAAAAGCCGGTCGCCTTAAGGTGCGGATCGTCCTTGATATCCTCGAGGTCGCGCACGGCGATGGCGGGAATGTCGTTTGCCGCAAAGATTTCGAGCCATTCGGCGGTCGTCCGGGCTGGCGTTTTCCGCGCAATTTCATCGTAGACGAGCGCCATATGCTGGCCGCACATTTTGGCTGCCTCGAATTCCGGCGAGGTGAGGAGCGCGTCGCTGCCAAGCAGCCCCATCAATCGCGCGGTCGAAGCCGGGGTGTAGGGGACGACCGCGATATGGCCGTCGGCGGTCGGGAAGGGCTGGCGGGTCGGATCGAGCTGGCGCGGGTATCCGGCGGGGCCGATCGGCGGATCGAGCGCCGCGTCGCGGAGGTGCTCGGTGAGCATGAAGGCAGCGAAGCATTCGAACATCGGTACCTCGACCGCCTGACCTTCGCCGGTCCTGAGCCGGTGGACGAGCGCGGCGAGGATCGCCTGCGCGCCGAACTGGCCGGCGACCTTGTCGGCGATCAGCGACGGCAGGTAGCGCGGCCGCGGATCGCCGTCGACGCGCGGCAGCAGGCTGGTCGTCCCGGTCGCGGCCTGGATCACATCGTCATAGGCCTGCAGGTCGGAATAGGGGCCGTCCTGCCCGAAACCGGTGCCGTGGACATAGATGATGTCGGGCTTGAGTGCCTTGCACGCCGCATAGTCGAATCCGAGCCTTGCGATGGCCTTGCCGCGGACATTGTGGATGAAGACGTCGGCGGTCGCGATCAGGTCGCGCAGGACTCCGGCGTCCTCCGGCCGTTTGAGATCGAGCGCGATCGACCTTTTGCCGCGATTGACGGTCAGATGAACCGACCCCATCGTCGGGTCGGGAATGCCGCTGCCCAGATAGCGCGACACGTCGCCGATGCCCGGGGTTTCGACCTTGATCACCTCGGCGCCGAGATCGGCGAGCATCTGGGTCGCATAGGGGCCGAAAATCACCGTCGTCAGGTCGATGATACGGATGCCTTCTAGCATGGTCATTCAGCGTTCGCTCCTTCGCCGCCGACTTTCGCAAAGCCGGGCGCCGGCGCAAGAAAAATCGCTTAGTGGGCTAAGCCTCGGCTGCTGCCAGCCGGGTCTCGCCGGTGCCCGCGGCATAGGCGGCCGAAATCCGGCGATAGGATTTCGACCGGAACGCGGCGATCGTTGCGACGACACCGAGCAGGCCGGTGATCGTGAACACCGCGGCGATCCCGCGTTCGGGGCCGCGGCCGTACCAGTCGCCGATCGCATCGGCCCCGGCGCCGTCGGTCATCAGCGGCACGAAGACGAACTGGGTCAGCGGCGCGATGAGAAAGGCGGTCAGCGGCGACGCGGCCTGCTCGACCGACTGGGCAAAGCCGAAGACGCGGCCCTGACGTTCGTAAGGGACGACCTTTTGGAGCACCGTCTGTTCGGCGGCCTCGGCGTAGGGGCCGAGGAAGAGCCACACGAAGCAGCCGATCGCGAGCAGCGGGATCGACGACTGGATGGTGAAGACGGCGGCGACGACCCATTCGACCAGGCAGACCAAAAGCAGCGTCCGCACCGGATTGGCGCCAAGCCCCGTCCGTGAAATCAGCGCTCCGCTGACGATGAAGGCGCACGACATGACCGCCCACAACAGGCCCCATTGCTCGACCGCCATCAGCGACAAGCCATAGGCGTCCATCAGCGCCATGAACACGCCGCCGAGCAGGTTGTTGAGCGCGGTGAAGAGGATCGGCGCGAACAGGCCCGAAATGCCGAGGACAAGGCGAAACGTCCCGGCAAGGTCGACCTGCCGCGGTGCGTCATGCGCGCCGGTATCGCGCGGCTCGTCGATATGGACGAACAGCAGATGGAGCGCGGCGAGCAGCGACAGGCCGACGGCAAACACCAAAGTTGCGGCGATGCCGCCCCACGCGACGAGGAAGCCGCTGATCGCCGAGGTGGTCAGGAAACCGATGCCGCTGACCACGCCGACCAGCCCGTTCGCCCGGTCGCGCCGGTCTTCGGGCACGAGCAGGGTGACGAGCGTCGGGAGCGCGATCATCCGGATATTGCCGACGATGACGCCGAACATCGTCAGCAGGATGAACAGCCATAGTGTTGCGCTGTCCTGCCTGACGGCGCGAATATCGGGATCGAGCGCATAGGAGGCGAGCGCGAAGGCATAGATCGCCAGCGATGCGAGGCTCGAAACCAGCATCATGTTGCGCTTGCGATGATGGTCGACGAGGCTGCCGAACCAGATGCCGAGCGCCGAGGTGAACACCAGATAGATGCCCGCGATCATCCCCGTCGCGAAGACCGACTGGCTCTCGAGGAAAATCCAGAAGGTCAGCGCAAACCACACCGTGAAGTTGGTGATGTTGGCGACGAGGTTATTGGCGAGGAGATGGTGGAAGGGCTGCATGGATTACGGCTATATCTCTGGCGCATTTTCGGTGCCGCCCGGCCGAGGGGCTAGCATGATCGATCAATGAGGGAAAGCCGGGTGACGGGGGGCAGGATTCTGAATAGCAGCGGACGTTGCTTCATCCACAGTCGTCATCCCGGACTTGATCCGGGATCCATCGCGGCGGAAGTCATGGATCCCGGATCAAGTCCGGGATGACGAAGATGAGAGGTCCGCTTCCGGACCCTACCCGCCATTAATTAAAAAGGGGCCGGCGCGTTGCGGCACCGGCCCCTATCGTCTTTAACCTACCGCCCTGTTCAGAACAGCTTGGTCACCGTCGCGCTGCGGCGTTCGGGTTCGGCTTCGCCGGTGTAGAGGCTCACCATCGGTTCGTCGCTGACGACGTGGATTTCCTCGGCCCCGAAACCGTTGAACTTCGTCCGCATTGCGCAGCCATAGGCGCCCAGCATGCCGATCTCGATGAAATCGCCAGCCTTGATATCGTCGGGCAGAAAGAAAGGCCCGGCCATATGGTCGAGGTCGTCGCACGTCGGGCCATAAAAGCTGAACGCCGTCATTTCCGCATCGCTCTTGCCGTCGCGAAGCAGGCTGACCGGAAAGCGCCAGCCGACGTGCGCGGCATCGAACAGCGCGCCATAGGCACCGTCGTTGATGTACAGCTCGTCGCCGCGGCGCTTTTCGACGCGAACGATCAGCGAGCTATACTCGGCCGACAGCGCGCGGCCCGGTTCGCACCAAAGTTCGGCCGAATAGCTGATCGGCAGGCTTTCGAAGCTGCGGTGGATCGTCTCGAAATAGGCGTCGAGCGGGGGCGGCTCCATGCCCGGATAGGATGACGGGAAGCCGCCCCCGACATCGATAATGTCGACGGTCACCGACGCCGCGACGATCGCGGCGCGGACGCGCTCCATCGCCTGGGCATAAGCATGCGGGGTCATCGCCTGGCTGCCGACATGGAAGCAGATGCCGAGCGCGTCGCTGGCCTGGCGCGTCGCCATCAGCAGTTCGGCGACCTCGTCGGCTTCGGCGCCGAACTTGGCGGCGAGGCTGAGCTTCGAATGATCCGACGATACCCGGAGACGGACCAGCAGGTTGAGATCCTGCGCGCCTTCGGTGGCGCGGACGATCTTCTCCAGCTCTTCCATCGTGTCGAGCGAGAAGGTGCGCACGCCATGCTTCCAATAGGCTTCGGAAATCGCTTCCTCGGCCTTCACCGGATGCATGAAACAGAGCGTCGCCTTGGGCAGGGTGCGCGCGACGAGGCGCACCTCGGCGATCGAGGCGACGTCATAATGGGTGACGCCCGAATCCCACAGCACGCGCAAGAGGTCGGGCGACGGATTCGCCTTGACCGCATACATGGTCGTGCCGGGAAATCGCTCGATGAAGAAACGCGCTGCGCGCGCCGCGGCGTGCGGGCGGACAAGCGTAACAGGTTCGACCGGCGAAAGTGCCTGAATCAGCCCGTGGGCGCTATGATGCTGGTGCAACTCAAGGGACCCCCAAAAAATACGTTAAACATCCAAGGCTGCCTTGCGGTTATTGGAAGTCCCCCTGGGGCAGCGGAGGGCGCTATATGCAGGGGGGTCCCCCCTGTAAAGACCCTTTGGCGCAATTTTGTAATAAGCCGGTAACAGTGGGGCCGAACCGGGGCTGACATGCGCCAGACCGCGCAAATGCAAGACAAAGTTCGGCGGGGCCGCTAAGCATTCGTCATCCCGGCGAAGGCCGGGATGACGAGAGAAGGAAATGAAGCCATGGTCGCTCCCGCCGATGTGAATCACACCTTCACGGATAGCGAACTCGAGGAATTGAAGGCGTTCGGAACCATCGAATCGCACAAGGCGGGCGACCTGCTCGTCGAGGAAGGCGCGATGGCGCCCGACTGTATCGTCACCCTGTCGGGCCATACCGACATCTTCGCTTCGACCGACGAAGGTCGCAAGCGCGTCGGCTGGATGGAGCGCGGCCAGTTCGCCGGCGACCTGTCGGTGCTGACCGGGCAGCGCCATCTGTCGCGCGTCGAAATGGGCGCCGACGGCGATATCCTGCGGATCGCGCACGCCGATTTTCAGCGCCTGATTGCGGGCAATTCCCATTATTCGGACATCTTCGTTCGCGTCCTGTCGGCGCGCCGCGAGTTCAGCAACACGCGCGGCTTCGCGGTGACGATCGTCATCGGCGCGGCGATGGACCGCAGCGTCTATGCGCTGCGCGACCTGCTGATGAAGCATGGCGTCGCGCATCGCTGGTTCGATCCGGCCGACGGGCCGGTCGCGGCGCATCTGATGGCCGAACGCGGGCTGACCGAAGCCGAGCTGCCCGCGGTCATTCTCGGCGCCGCCGACGTGCTGGTCCAGCCGACGCCCGAACAGCTCGCGGCGGGCCTCGGCCTCGACCTGCTCCCCGACGGGGCGACCGCCGACGTGCTCGTCGTCGGCAGCGGTCCGGGCGGGCTCGCCGCGGCTGTCTATGCGGCGTCGGAAGGGCTGACGGTGATCGCGCTCGACGCGCTGGCGCCGGGCGGGCAGGCCGGGACGTCATCGAAGATCGAAAATTACCTCGGCTTCCCAACCGGCATTTCGGGCAACGAGCTGGCGCGGCGTGCGACGGTGCAGGCGCAGAAATTCGGGGCGCGGCTGGTGGCGCCGGTGCGCGCGGCGTCGATCGGGCGCGACGGCGAGGCCTATTGCCTCCATCTCGCCGACGGGCGCAAGCTGCGCAGCCGCGCGGTCGTCGTTGCCAGCGGGGCGCAATATCAGCGGCTGCCGATCGAGGGCATCGAGGCTTATGAAGGCCGCGGCATCTATTATGGCGCGACGCCGATGGAAGCGCAGCTTTGCGGCAACGCCGAGGTCACCGTCGTCGGGGCGGGCAATTCGGCGGGGCAGGGCGCCATCTATCTCGCGAGCGTCGCGAAGAAGGTGCATGTCATCTTTCGCCGGTCGAGCCTGCGCGACACCATGTCCGAATATCTGGTCAAGCGGCTGGAGGAGCATCCGAATATCGAGATCATCCCGTCGACCGATGTCACCGCGCTGCACGGCGAGGAGGGGTTGGCCGGGCTGACCTATCGTTGCCGCGAGACCGGCGCCGAGGGCCATTGCGACTGCCGCTTCCTGTTCCTCTTCCTCGGCGCCAGCCCGAACACCGGCTGGCTGCCGCGCGAAATGGTCTGCGACGAGCGCGGGTTCGTGAAGACCGGCGCCGACATCGCGCCGATGGAATTGGTCAAGGCAGGCTGGTCGCTCGACCGCATGCCGAGCCGCTACGAAACGAGCTGGCCGCGCATCTACGCTATCGGAGACGTCCGCAAGGGATCGGTCAAGCGCGTCGCGTCGTCGGTAGGCGAGGGGTCGGTGGTGGTCAGCGACATCCATCAGGCGCTGGCGGAAGTGCGGAACGACGCGGTCAGTTGACGGGAGTTCGAACCTCGACGCTCTCTTCCCGTTCCTCTTCGTGAAACGACTGAAGGCTGCGAGCCATAATGAAGGTGCCCGAATAGTCGTCGATGGACCAGCGGCCCTCGACTTGTTGGCCATCGGTACTGAGCGTGCCGTCATAGGTCACCGCATGGCCATAGGCGCCGTCACCGTTATAGTATTTGTGAAAGCTCACCGCCGTGCCGGCTCGCACCCCGCGAATATCGGCACGCTCATCGATGCCAACCCAAAATTCGGAGGCTTCGGAGGTCGATCCGGCCAATAGACCCGCATTGTCGTTTATTATCGCGACAAAACCCATCGGAGGCTCCCAAGGCTCAGGATACCAATACTGTCCGGTCCACAGTCCGGTCATATCCAACGGGTCTTGCATGGCCTCACCCCAGCCGCGTCTTGAAATCCTCGTAACCGAATTCGCGGACCAGCTTCAGTTCGTCGGTCTCGCTATCCCATAGCCAGATCGACGGCAACGGCACGCCGTTGAAGCTGTTCGTCTTGACCATCGAATAATGCGCTTGGTCGAGGAAGGCGAAGCGTTGGCCGACGCGGGCGCCGCCGGGCAGGCGGTAGTCGCCGATCACGTCGCCGGCGAGGCACGAGGGGCCGCCGAGGCGTGTCGGCATCCCCTCGCTGCCTTCGTCCAGCATCGCGGGGCGATAGGGCGCTTCGATCACATCGGGCATGTGGCAGGTTGCCGAAATATCGGTGATGCCGATGGGCATGCCGTTGTCGAACAGGTCGAGCACTTCGCCGACGAGGATGCCGGCGTCGAGCGCGATCGCTTCGCCGGGTTCGATCATCACGTCGCAATCGGTCGCGGCGCGCACCTGCTTCAGGAAAGCGATGAGGTCGTCGGTCTGGTAATCGGCGCGGGTGACGTGGTGCCCGCCGCCGAAATTGATCCATTTGAGCCGCCCGAAGAAGGGACGCAGCATCGGCTGGACAGCGTTCCACGTCCGCTGGAGCGGCGGGAAATCCTGTTCGCACAGGCTGTGCATATGGATGCCGTCGACGCCCTCCAGATGTTCGGGGAGCAATTGGGTGACGGGGAAGCCAAGGCGGCTGCACGGCGCGGCGGGATCATATTTGGCGACTTCGCCCTCGCTGTGCATCGGATTGATACGCAGCCCGACGTCGAAGCGTTCGCCCGCCGCGCGAAGATCGTCGAGCAGCGGACGGAAGCGGGCGATCTGGCCGGGCGAATTGAAGATCAGATGATCCGACAGCCGCGCGATTTCGGGAAGATCGGATTCCTTGTAACCGGCGCAATAGGTCGCGACCTCCTTGTCGCCCTGTGCGCCGCCATATTCCTCGCGACCGAGCTTCGCTTCGTAGAGCCCCGACGCGCAGACGCCGTCGAGATATGTCGCGACGGTCGGGCCGAGCGACCACATCGAAAAGGCCTTGAGCGCTGCGAGCACGCGGGCGCCGGAGGCGTCGCCGATGTGGCGCAGCACCGACAGGTTCGCGCGTATCTTCGCCGCGTCGACGACGAAAGCGGGCGAGGGGACGCGGGTAAGGTCGAAGCGGGCAAACGCCCCGGGATCGCCGGCTCTGGTTTCCATGGGGCGCCTCTAGAGTTTTTTGGCTCGCGATGAAAGCGGGTCGGTTCCGCGGTCGCTAAATGTGGAGACGGGGCGCCGTTTTCAAGCGACGGGGACTTTCACATTCCCTGCTGCGGTCTGGACCGAATAGCTGAACGGTTCGTCTTTCCAGCCGGTCTTGGCGCCGCCATGCGCGCCGTCGCGGCGCATCACCGCGATGCCGCCATCTATTTCATAACCCGCGTCCTCGATCCGCCGGATCGCGGCTTCGGCTGCCGCCTGCGGTTCCATTCCGCCGCGCATCAGTTCGACGGCGTGATAGGTCGGGAGAAACCGCATCATCACGTCGCCATTTCCCGTCGCGACCGCCGCGCCGACTGCCTGATCGCAATAGGCCCCGGCGCCGATGATCGGCGAATCGCCGACGCGCCCCGGGATCTTGAACTCGCGCCCGTTGGTCGAGCAGCCCACGCAAAGATTGCCTGCGGCATCGAGCGCAATAGAGCCGACCGTGTCGTGACCGGCGAGCTTCGGATTCTTGCCGATCGGCTCGGGAGCGAAGGCGTTGGTCTTCTCGCCCTTGGCCGCCCATTTGTCCCACGCCTGCTGCGACACGACGCTGGTCAGCGACGTCTCGGCGAAGCCCATGCGCGCGGCGAAGCGCGTTGCGTCGTCGCCGACGATCAGGCTGTGCTGGGTTTCTTCCATCACCTTGCGCGCCACGGAAATGGCGCGCTTGACCCGCTTGAGGCAGCCGACCGCGCCGGCGTCGTGCGTCGGTCCCCACATGATCATCGCATCGAGCGTCGTTTCGCCGACCTCGTTGGGGACGCCGCCCGCGCCGACCCAATAGTCGCCGAGCAGCTCGACATGGTTAATCGCCGCCTCGACGACGTCGAGCGCCGAGGCGCCCGAAACCAGCATAGGCCATCCCACAGCGTTCGCCCCCGGCCCGAAATCCCACGTCGTCATGATGAAGGGCTTGCCGGTCGCGATGGCTTCCGGCTTTGCCGGTTTTGCCGTCGCCCCGCTGCTCCCCAGCGCCGCCAGTCCGGCCGCGGCGGTGCCGAATGCACGCCGCGAGATCATCCGCTTGTCCGTCATCGCCCATCCTCCTGCTGACGCGAGGCTAGCGCCCTGAGGATCAGGCGGCAATCGGTCCCTTGAAGATGAAGAAGGCGCCGCCGGCGATTAGCAGAAAACCGACGAGATGGTTGACCGTCAGTTTCTCGCCGAGCCAGAAGACGGCGAAACCCGCGAACACCAGCAGGGTGATCACTTCCTGCATCGTTTTCAGCTCGGCGGTCGAATAGACGCTATGACCGATCCGGTTCGCGGGCACCGCGAGGCAATATTCGAAAAAGGCGATGCCCCACGCGATCAGGATCGCCAGCCACATCGGACGCGAAACGTCGCCGAGATGGCCGTACCAGGCAAAGGTCATGAAGATGTTGGAGATGACGAGCAGTCCGATGGGCGCAAGATAGGGCGTCATGGCTTGTCCTTTGCGAGCGGTAGGACGTCGCGGAGCAGCGCGGCGAAGAAGATTCCGGGTTCCTCGACCATCGGCATATGCGCCGAATGTTCGAGCCAGACGAGCGTCTTCGACGGCGCCTGCACCTTGCCGAACCACTCGGCCGCGACCGGCGACGGCACGGTATAATCGTGGCGGCCGAGCAGGAAGACCAGCGGCACGTCGATCTTGCGCACCGGTTTGAAGCTGACGTCGGCGAGCCGCGGCCACAGCGTCGTCACCGAAAATTCGCTGCCCTTGCCCCAAGCCTGTATGTCTGCCGGGCCATATTCGGGCGACAGGCGCGGGGTCTGGAAATAATATTTGAGGTCGGGCTTGTTGTAGATGAGCGAGCCGTAGGGGATTGCATATTTGCGCCAGCCGTCGGCCTTGGCGATGGTGAACTCGCCTTGCGGATAGGGGGCGAGGGCGTCGATGGCCTGCACCGCTTCTTTGTTCCCTGCGGCCAGCGCCTTGGCACGTGTCCACGCCATGCCGGCCCTTTCGCCTTCGCGAAAATCGATGCCTTGGCCGACGCCGACATAGGCGTAGAGGAGGTCGGGGCGCTTCATGGCGACCGACAGGCCGACGATCGAGCCCCAGCTATGTCCCATCAGCACGACCTTGCGCTTGTTATAGCGCTTTTTGAGAAGCTCGATCAGCTCGATGGCGTCGTCGCGGTAACGCTCGGGCGTCATCGTCGGAGCCAGCGTGGCGGGATCGTTGAGCGAATAGGAGCGTCCGGCGCCGCGCTGATCATATTGCACAACGGTGAAGACATCTTCCCAAGGTCGCTGGAACGCCCAGGCGAAGGGCATCTCGACCGCGCCCGGACCGCCGTGGACAAAGATGAGCAGCGGATTGTCGCGATCGGCGCCGCGCACGTTGACGACCTGCCGCGCGCCGCCGAGCGTGACCTCGAACGTTTCCTGCACCCCGTTCGGGGTCACGATCTTGCCGATGTCGGCGACGATCGCGCGCGCGGGAGCGTATGCGTCTTCCGTTTGCGCGACAGCGGGCGCCGTGACCGATGCGATCACGGCGGCGATGGCTCCCAGCAGTTTGCGCATCGTCAGAAGGCCAGCGGCGCGTCGAGTTCCTTCACCTGCCACGGCAGGCCGTGCTTGTTCAGCATGTCCATGAAGGGATCGGGATCCATCTGTTCCATGTTGAACACGCCGTCGCCCGACCATGTGCCGGTGACCATCATTGCCGCGCCGATCATCGCGGGAACGCCAGTGGTGTAGCTGACCGCTTGGTTGCCCGTTTCGGCAAACGCGTCCTCATGGTCGCAGATGTTATAGAGGTAGAGCGTCTTTTCCTTGCCGTCCTTGGCAAGGCCGGTGGCGATGACACCGATGTTGGTCTTGCCTTTCGTGGTCTCGCCGAGGCTCGACGGTTCGGGAAGCACCGCTTTCAGGAATTGCAGCGGGATGATCTCGCGGCCTTCGTAGATGACCGGGTCGATCCGCGTCATGCCGACATTCTGCAACACGGTGAGGTGCTGGATATAGGCGTCGCCGAAAGTCATCCAGAAACGAATGCGCCGGATTTCGGGCAGGTGCGTCTTCAGGCTTTCAATTTCCTCATGATACATGAGGTACATGTTCTTCGGGCCGACAGCCTCGAAATCGAACTGCTGCTTCACCGACATCGGCGGGGTTTCGACCCAGTCGCCATTTTCCCAGTGGCGCGCGACTGCGGTTACTTCGCGGATGTTGATTTCGGGATTGAAGTTGGTCGCGAAATGCTGGCCGTGATCGCCGCCGTTGCAATCGAGGATGTCGAGCGTGTCGATACGCTCGAAATGATGCTTCTTGAGCCAGGTGGTGAAGACGCTGGTGACTCCCGGGTCGAAACCCGATCCGAGCAGCGCCATCAGCCCGGCGTCCTTGAAGCGGTCGTGATACGCCCACTGCCAGTGATATTCGAACTTCGCCTCGTCCCGCGGTTCGTAGTTTGCGGTGTCGAGATAGTGCGCACCGGTCGACAGGCACGCCTCCATGATCGTGAGGTCCTGATAGGGGAGCGCAAGGTTCACGACATGCGTCGCGCCGATCGAGCGGATGAGGGCGGCGGTCGCGTCGATATGGTCGGCATCGACCTCGGCGGTCTTGATCGTGACGCCGGTGCGTTCCTTGACCGACTCGGCGATCGCGTCGCATTTGAACTTGCGACGGCTGGCGAGCGTGATGTCGGGAAAGATGTCGGGGTTCATCGCCATCTTGTGCACCGCGACCGATCCGACGCCGCCTGCGCCGATCACCAGAATCTTGCTCATGTGAAAAATCTCCTGCGCCTACCTATGCGGCTTGTCTTGTATGCCCGGCCCTATAGGACGAAGCCATGACACAGCAAAGCCCCGATCCCTTGCTCGACCCGGCACGCGCGCCGTCGCTCGCAGGTGTCGAACGCGCGGCGGCGAAAGTCGCTGCACTCCTCCCGCAAACCCCGCTCCTGCCGATCGAGATCGATGGCAAAACCATCTGGTGCAAGGCCGAGTGCCTGCAGCCCGTCGGGGCGTTCAAGATTCGCGGTGCCTGGTACCGGCTGACCGACCTGACGCCCGAACAGGCGGCAGCGGGTGTGGTCGGCGTTTCGAGCGGTAACCATGCGCAGGGCGTTGCCTGGGCAGCGAAGCGGCTCGGCATCGCGGCGACGATCGTCATGCCGAGCAATGCGCCGCAGATGAAGCTGGCCGCGACGCGAGCGCTGGGGGCGGAGGTCGTGCTCTACGACCGCGTGACCGAATCGCGCGACGCCGTGGCGGCGAAACTGCTCGAAGAGCGCGGCGGCACGCTCGTCCACGCCTATGGCGATCCGTGGATCATCGAGGGGCAGGGGACGGCAGGGGTCGAAGCGCGCGCGCAGATGCAGGAACGCGGGATCGATGGCCCCGACAAGGTGATCGCCTGCTGCGGCGGCGGCGGGCTCTCGGCGGGGCTGGCTCTCGCCTTACCCGAAACCGAACTCGTCGCGGTCGAGCCCGAAGGCTGGGATGATGTGAAGCGCAGTCTCGAAGCCGGCGAGATATTGTCGGTCGAGGACCTGGCATATCCTACAGAGTGCGACGCGCTCCAGACGCCGCAGACCTGGCCGATCAATTTCGCGGTGTTGCAGGCGCGCGGCGTCCGCGGCGTCGTCGTGACGCGCGAGGAAGTGCGTCATGCGATGCGCGTCGCGTTCGAGAAATTGCACCTTGTCGTCGAACCCGGCGGCGCGGCGGCGCTCGCCGCGGTGCTCGCAGGCAAGGTCGAGTTAGGCGATGCGACGTTGGTCACCCTGTCGGGCGGCAATGTGGACCCCAAGCATTATGCGGAGATATTGGCGGGATAGGCGGATACTTATCCCGATGCGTGCGTTTGGACGGGGAAGGAGAAGCAAGATGCAAAAGAGCTTTCTGATCGGCGCGGCGGCGCTCGTGCTGCTGAGCGGCTGCGAAAAGGCCGAGGCGCCCGCGCCGGCCGATACCACCACCACCGAGGTCCCGGTCGAGACCACGCCGCCCGAGGGGATGGCTGACGCCACCGATCCCGCCGCCGACCCGGCGACCGCACCGCATCGCTTCGCGAGCTGGGCAGGCAAATGGACCGGGGTCGAAGGCATGTTCGTCACTATTACCCCGGGCGAGCCGGGCAAGTACAAGCTGGAGATGCAGTCGGATCTCGACACCAAGGGGACCTATGACGGCAACGACAGCGAGCATGGCATCAAGTTTAAGCGCGGCAGCGAGGAGTTGAGCCTGCGCCGCGGCAACGGCGACGAAACGGGTCTCAAATATCTGGCCGGCAAGAAGGAATGCCTGATCGTCAAGGACGGCGAGG